>DASRZI010000168.1:0-3660 GCA_035686605.1 Candidatus Zixiibacteriota bacterium | reverse complement strand
TGGGTGGAACGACTGCTGGAGGAGGAGTGGGGTGGGGTCACGGTCGTCAGTCGAGGACAGATTCACGATCCAACGATTCTACCCGGGTTTATTGCCCTTGACGGTAAACGGCCTGTGGGCCTGGCTACCTATCTCATCGAGGGTGACTTCTGCGAGCTAGTGACTTTGAACAGCCTGCAGCAAGGAAAAGGTATTGGAACGAGATTGGTATTGAGGGTAAAAGAGGCTGCCATATCAGCAGGATGCCGCCGATTGTGGCTCATCACTACCAATGACAATACACCGGCTCTTCGTTTCTACCAGAGAAGGGGATTTCGGCTCGTCGCTCTCCATCGGGATGCGCTTGAAGTGTCTCGAATGCTAAAGCCAGGCATCCCAGAGACCGGCCTGGATGGCATTCCGATAAGGGATGAGTTGGAGCTGGAGATAACTCTCGAAGGGGGAAGCTGACCAAAGAGGCGCTCGGGATTGACAAATTCGGAGGGATTGCAGTGTGGCAATTAGTTTCTTTATTGGGCAAGGTGACCAGAGTAGAAGACGTAGTTCAGACCCAGCATTGAATTCTTGGTCGCCATGCCCCTACCGTCGTCGTGCTCTGCTATCGTCTCCTGGTAAATTTACCGACGCATCGTAGGGGAAAGGCAGCTAAGAGCTTACCAGCAGTTGCAGGTTCAACAATCCCATCAAACTGCCTTGCCCAACATCGCAAAACGTCTTCATTTCGAAATGGGGCCAGGATGCCAGAATAAGAAGTTCCCACAGATTCCATCAACTGCGTTCCACACTCTTATCTCTAGGGCAAGGACGGACATCTGGAAAATAAGAAAAGAGCATCGCACTTGGGAAGTGCAACACTCTGGCGTGGAAACCGACCGTGAATTAATCAGAGATGGTATGCTGAAATACTCAAGTTCGATCTACCTCATCTGCTGATCTTCGTTCGCCTAAAATAGAATCGAGGCCATTTCTCGCCGGTAGACTGTTGTGAGCGGATCGTCATCCCCAAGCAGTTCAAAGATTCCCAGAAGCACAGACTTAGCCTGGCCATCTCTGTAATTCTTATTGAAGCGAAGCACTTCCAAAAGACCGTCCATAGCAGGTGCCAAACTTCCTCTGCTGAGCAACCGAGCCGCTTGCCGGTACTGCGCTTCGACGACTGTGAGCTCCATGCCGTTGTCGTCGGACTCCGACACTAAGCATATGTAATCGGCCAAGGGCAGCAGCTTCTGCACTTTTTCCCGAACGCTAAAATCATCGAGAAGGCCTTCGAGAATTCCCTTAGCCTCGCAGCCCTTGCCCTGAGGGATGAGGGCACGGACTAGCCCGATCTTTGTCTCATTGTTGCCAGACTCTTCCGCTAAAAACTCCGCATAGGCAGCCTCGGCCTCTGCCCAATGGCGATCGCTTAACAAGCCTTCGACAGACTGCTTGTTCATTTCACCGTCAGAAGGAGCAAGTTCGCTGAGAAATTGGCGTACTCGGGGCTCGGGCAAAGCTCCGACAAATTCGCCAGCTACTTGACCATCTTTGAAAGCCTTCACGGCTGGAATGCCCTGGATGCCGTATTGCATGGACAAATTCTGGTTCACGTCCACATCTACCTTGGCCAGGATAAAGTTGCTGCCGGGCTCATTGGCCAGGCGCTCGAGCACCGGTCCCAACATGCGACAGGGACCGCACCACGCGGCCCAGAAGTCGACTACTACTGGTTTTTCATGTGACCGTTCGATCACATCTCGCTCGAACGTAGCTTCATGAACCTCGATCACGTTTTCAGAATAGGCCATCAATAACTCCTTACCTCATTACTTTTATAAATCGCACTGCTGCAGCCGCAGAATTTTTGCCAACCTGATTCGACTTCAGAAAACGAACAAGTCACATCATCATTCTAAAGATACCCAGCGGCTGCATCTTCACAGTGATTACTGTTACACAATGGATGGCATTCTACCATGGAAATATTAACACTCCGTTTGCAAAATCTCTTAATCACGTAAACGCTGACATTAGTCGAGCGAGAAACCAATGGGATATCGTTAGACCAAATTGCCAGCGAACCCGACTGAAACTAAAAGAACCTGTTGACATGAGCCAATTTCGGAATTATTATACTAAGGATATTAATAAACTTAAGGCTATGACTAATAAAATTAATATATTGACAAAATATTATGGTTTCTCTCGCTTTCCTTGCCGGTCTTATCTTTGATCCATGTCAGAACCACATAGGCAGCATGGAAATTGGGAAGATCATGGCGTAGAGTAATCAAAGTAGAGGTATCGTACATGATAGACGAGATTGATCGAGGAAGTATCGAAAAGTTATTCGACGACTTCAGACGACCTGGCTCGCCCGGTTGTGCCGTGGGCGTGATGATTGGTGGCATATTGGCCTACAAGGGCGGTTTTGGGCTTGCCAATCTTGAATACGACATACCGATAGAACCGGACACCGTGTTTCATGTGGCTTCCATGTCCAAACAATTCACCGCCATGGCGGCCCTATTACTAGATGATTTAGGCAAGATATCTCTGGACGATCCCATTGGCTGCCACCTGCCAAACTGCCCCAGCATTGCCCAGGACATCACTATCAGACACCTCATTCACCATACGAGCGGCCTACGAAGTGATCTGGTTCTATTGATAATGGCGGGCTGGCGTCTGGAGGACGTCATTACAAATGGGGATGTCATGGAGCTGTTCAGAAACCAGGAGGAGCTGAATTTCAAGCCCGGCGAGCAATTTTCTTACAGCGGCACCGGATATCTGGTCCTCGCGTCGATCATTGAGGAGGTTTCAGGGCAGTCTCTCGATTCATTCTGCAGACGCACGATTTTCGAACCTTTAGGTATGAAAAGCACGTTCTTCAACGATGATTACCTGCGGGTAGTAAACAATCGAGCGTACGCCTACTACCCGAATGGAGAGGAAGGTTATAAAAAGGCGGTTCTCACTTGCAGTCTCACAGGAGGAACTGGCCTGTTTACCACCATTGAAGATTTGGCGGAGTGGGACGAGAATTTTTACACGGCAGAAGTTGGCGGCCTTGATGTAATAGACAAAATGAATCAGCGAGCCCGTCTCAACAACGATGAAGTGATTGATTATGGCTATGGTCTTTTCATTGAGCAATATGGGGGCAGGGAGATTGTTGCCCATGGGGGCGATGGAGCCGGCATCCATTGCTTTATGATGCGTTTTCCCGAGGAGCATTTAACCGTTGCGGTACTGGGAAATCTCGGCTCAATCAACGCCCGGAAATTGGCTCAGATGACGGCCGATATCTTTTTGGCTGATGCGCAGCGTGAATCCGATATGCAAGCTCACGTCCCTAGCGCGATAAAGCTGGCCGAAGAACAGATGCTCGAGAAGGTGGGCAGATATTACGATCCAGATGCGGCATCATTTGTGGACGTTGAAATCCATGATGGGGGTCTGCGAGTATGGGGTTACGATGTGCTGCCCAAGAGTGAGAACCGTTTCATATTCGCTGTTTCCCCGGACGCCAGCGCGGAATTTATGGGAGCGCGGGAAGGTGAGCCCAAAAGACTAACCATTGACACCGGTTTGACGCGCCAGCACTTCGGATCGGTCGAAGTGATTAGCCCCACCCAAGATTATCTTCGCAATTTTGAGGGATCCTACTACAGTCGA
>DASRZI010000167.1:0-13773 GCA_035686605.1 Candidatus Zixiibacteriota bacterium | reverse complement strand
CTCCCCAACAAAAACATTCCAAAATTGCGGTAGTTCATCCAAACTCCAGCGGCGTATAACCCTACCAACCGGTGTGATCCGCGGATCGTCCTCCAGCTTAAAAGCCGGTTCGGGAAGCTCATCAATATTAACCAAACTCGCCAGCTCATCTTGAGCATCGACGCTCATCGAGCGAAATTTGTAGATGATGAAAGGTTGACCGCCTTGTCCAATTCGCTCCTGCCTGAAAATAACGGGACCAGGTGACGAAATCTTGATGGCTAACGCGATAATCGGAGTGAGTAATACGGCCGCTGCCAGACCTATCAAACCACCGCCGATATCCATTAGCCGTTTTACGAGATAGTTCAACCCACCAATAGTCGATTCTTCTCCGCTAACGCCTGGACGAGGTCGAATTACACCCCAACCATAGCCAAGGCCAAGAGCAGTTGCCCGAACGGCCATCATGGGTGAAGCAACCACTGCAATGACGCGATCCTTTTTCCAGGCTTTTTGTGAAAAAGGTAATGAGGAAATAATGAATAAGAACAGCAACAACGCCAGCGGCAGAGCGGCCCAGCGGGTAATGACCAGCGATGTCATCAGAAGATAAATCAGGGCCATCATCGCCATCTGCACTTTCATCGTTTGAGGAGTGTGCGAGTCGTTTAACCCTCGATCAGGAAAACGACGTACTACCTGCGCTTTCCAGAATCCAATTCGATATTTTTTCCGCATGTACTGCATTAGGGTTTCAGAGTGCAGATGATGGACTGTGGCCTGAGGTTGAAAGACCATCTTATATCCCCGGGCCGAGAGACGGAAGGATAGCTCTTGATCTTCAAGATAGGGGAATGTCGGATCAAATCCATCGTTGGCGGTTAGGACGTCCCGCCTGTAGGCGGCGGAGTATGTGTCTATGAAATCGATCTGCTCCAGTTTCCGCAGGCGATCGTACTTATCTTCATATTCTAGCTGCACGAATCGGGCCACAACCTTCCTTTGATCGGTCGCGTACGTTCCTTTGCAGCCAATGATTGCGGGATCTTCAAAGGGGAGTGACATTTCCTCAAGCCAATTGGACTCAGGAATGCAGTCCGCATCTGTGAAGCAGATGATTTCTCCCTTCGCCATTTTCACACCCGCATTTCGCGCGGCCGCCGGCCAGCTCCTTGCTTGATTGATGACCTTTGCACCCACATCCTTAGCCAGCTCACCCGTTCCATCGGTTGATCCATCATCAACAACAATAATTTCGTATAGAGATGATGGAATCGTCTGCCTTTTCAGAGCGGCAAGACATGAGCCGATGGTTTTGGCGGCATTAAAAGCAGGAATGATTACGGATATCATCATGCGCCGGCTACTTCTCCCCTTTCCTCAGTACAATTGGAAACCGGTAGCCTCCCTTGGTCATCGCCAGGCCACCCAGGATCAAAGGCGGGGCGTAAACTACGAACAAAAAGGCGATGGCATAGCTCAATATGAGGCTCGAATCATTGATCCCAAAACCTTCCATCGCCAGGCGGACGATCGCCAGAAAAACCACAATCCGGCCTGGAGTAGATGGAGGGGCGGTCGCCAAAGTTACGAGCAGATTTATGATAATCGCTTCCCTTAACCCGAATGGCATGCTGAACGCTTTAAATAAGACCAACGGTGTTAGGATTGATAGAAATACGACAAGAATTGTTACTAAAGATAGAACGGCGACGAGACGACGACTTCTTAAGGCAGCCAATCCCTCCAGTCCAGCATCCAAGATCTGGATAAACCGCGTCCGTATCCATTGCGGAAGTTTCTGACTAACGCCGTGGGAAAGTCGGCTTAATCTATGGGAATTCAGAGCAACCAGAATTAGGACCGGAAGGGCGACCAGGACGACGACGGCTAGGGTATTGCCCCGTTGAGATACCTCTTCTGGAATCGTCATAAAAGGCAGAATAATCAGAATAGTGGCGACCAATCCGGCTATATCCAATGTTTTTTCGATCACCAAGGTGCTTACGGCTGTGCTTTTACTTACAGTACCCTGCTGATCCAGCGAAAGGACCCGGGCGACCTCTCCGGTCCGGAATGGAACGAGGATATTAAAAAACTGTCCCGTGACAAGAGCCCAGAATAACATTCGGAAAGGGGGACGATATTCGCCGGAAGTAAAAATGAGCTGCCATCGCCAGGTCTTTACGGCAATTGTGACCAGAATCACGACAACCGCCAGCAGAATGTATCCCAAAATGGCGTCCTGGAAGGCGGAAACTACATCGCCGAAATCGACGTTTCTGATGATGAATACCAGGCCGATGAGGCCGATAACCAGACCAATGACAACGCGGGGCCAGGACACCCTAATAGTGACCAAATTGTCATCGGCTTGTACTATATTTGGCTCTTCCGTATCCAATACCCGATTCCTAATGCTCGACTAAATCACAAAATACCTTAGATGACACCTTACTGCTGATCTAAGTTTATGTCAACTCTATTGACCCTAATCTGGTCGTACGATTGTGGCACTGGGATCCCCAATCAACGTGAAAGTTTCGCTTATCTCCGCAAGCTTTCTGTTGTTTTCTATGTCAAGTGATGCTTTGGCTATTTGCAGTGCATCGCCAATTCGAATGACGTTTGGATCCTGGAGAGCTTTTACAAAACTGACACCAAAAGGCCGCTGACTTGAGGATAGCGTCAAGCTTGTGGCGGCGATGATTTCTACCGGACCTGATTCGTGACGAAGCATCAACTCGGAGATTGAATCTACCGATGGATGGGCAAAAAAGCCGGTCAGACAAGTAAGTTGAAGGACGATAGGTGGGGGACCTTCAGTGTTTATGTCAGAAATGGCCTCGGCTGAGAAAACATTATCTTTCCCCCAGCGATCGATGCTGCCATGACCAGCGTAGGACACCAACCAGGCGCCTTCGTTCCAGGCATCAGTGAATTGATCGGCTGCAACTCCATATAACCGTAAGGCTGACTCTTCTGGTAAGCCGCCAGCTTTGAGTATTTCTTCATTGAGCGAGGCGAACTCCTGGCTGGTCCCATCGGCAGCTAATAGGACGGAATTAACCGCTGTTCCTTGTTCATATGCTATTGTTCGCTCGACCAGTTCAGACACTTCTTTTTCACTAGAAACTGGCCAGCGTCCGATGGCAATGTCTGGTAGGCCATCACGATCAACATCGCCAAGCCGGGCATCACTCACCGTCTCTCCACCGAAATCGACGCTAACCATTGGCGCCGGAATGATATTCGTGCCTAGTTGGCCAAGATAATCCTTGTAATCGTAGCTGGCTTCGCCTACAAGCAGTAGATAAGCTGGACTTGGTTCGCTCCATTCCTCCAAGGCATACTGAAGGAATGATCCGATGCTGTTTGGAGATGGTTCTCCACCTCCAAATTCGTTGTAAACGTCGTTTAGCGGGATCCGAACTACCTTTAAACCTTGTTCCTCGCGCCACTCAACCAGTGGTGAAAGGCTAGGCAAAAGTTCCTCCGAAGACAATATGATCAGGTCAGCTTGCCTCGATTTGTCACGCCAGTTACTTGGGCTTACTGGAGTGACTGTGGGTGAATTGATCGTTCCATCCGGACCGGCAGCGAAGAAGGTTGAATCTTCTGAGACAGATATGTTCATAACCCCATCATCATAATTCCAACCAACCACTCGCCTGGGCTCCAGTGGGTCGGAGATATCAATTAGCCATGGATTGTCAGAAAATCCTACGATACTCGCTTCTCCATTCACTCCACTAATGACTACCTTATCACCAACTGCTGCAGGCTTTCTAGAGTATTCCAACTCGATCCAGTCGAGACGAATAATATCCAGCCACGAATTTGAAATTTCACCTTCATTAGGTGAACTATCAGCGTCTGATATTTGCCTGCTGTGGTTATCGATCTCCAACGTATTTGAGCCTGGACGCAGCAATCCCGGCTCAATCAGATTCTCCCCAAGATGCTTTGATTCACCATCCCACGACGTCCTTCCAATATGAGTGCCATTCAGATAAAGATCTACATCATGGTCGGGATCAACCGAACTTATAGTAGTGGCCCCATAAAATGCGGTCCTGAGTATCGCTCCGGAGTCATCATCAAGATCTGCAAGGTTGAACTCAACCACGAACTCGTCCTCATGCTGGACAGTTGTCCAAAACCAAGGATCTTGATACTCAAGATCCGGCTCTCCTCCTGGAACGGAGCGGCTATCATATAGATGGTTTTCTTCCAGGTGTAAGTTATCGGGTATGTTTTGGACTTTCTGCCCCTGGACTACTTCGGCATTGATCTCATCCATGAGCATTCCGGGCTCAACCATGGATAGAATGTAAGGACGATATGGTGTGTACCGGCTCTCGGGAGCAACTCCATAGAAGTAAAGCGCATCCCCATCAATGAAATAGGGAACTGGATTTCCTTGATGAGAAAGGTTTAGACTCTCAACAGAAAGTTCCTCAAGCGCTTCGTTAGACGACCTGAGGCTTTCCAGATCCAGCTCGTAAAGACCAGTCTCATCTACATGGATTTTAACTGTCTCGGTAGAAGACCCGCCCCTTGGATCACTGCCGCTTGAATTGCTTAGTTTTTGGAATAAGAACGCAGCCAATACGACGAGCAGTATGACTCCCAAGAGGCCGATAAGCCAGTAGCTCCATTTTCTGAACTGCATGGCAGCTGCTAGCGTCCTTGCATGCGCTGCCGGCTAAAATATACGATGGAACCGATAACAGCCGCACCAAAAATGAGAACGGAGGCGATAAACCCAAGCCAGAGCGTAATAGAGCTGTTGCTCGATTGGCTCGGCTCATTGTCTTCAGACCTACTCTCGATGGGCTTGACATTTAGGCTGCCAATCTGAGCCGAACCGGAGGAATCATCAGAATCTGGTGGTGGAGTTAGGTCCGGAAGTCGATCTTCATTGCCCTGAGGATAAGATCCAGGCTCCGTAGTTGGAGATATGCTTTCTGGGTTTGGATACCCTTCACCCTGACTAGATCTGGATTCGCGACCTTGCTGAGAATCATCGTTCGTTGCGGGAGCCGGATATCCAGAAATATTAAGAGTTTCATCCGGACTTACTGTCCCTCCTGAGCCAGGGGAATTAGCATTGCTGGAACTTGCTCCAGTAACCGGCGTGCTCTGCTGCACCGCTCCAGGCGGCGGTGGTTGAAGTATACTGTTTGAGGGTGAGGCGTTAGTTCCTTGGGTGATGGCCGCGGGTGAGCCCTCGACAGCAGGAGTCATGGTCGGGGTATTCTCCCCTTGATGTGGCTCTGGGGTTGGGGTTATCGCGTCACCACCTCCGGGTTGAGTCCCTGTGGCAGTAGGTACAGGAGTGCTGGTTGCCGTTGCGGAAACAGCACCTGCCGTAACCGAGATCGGGCCAGCCGGATTTTCAGTTCCGTTCAATTCCAATTCGATCAGCTTGTACCAATAGACGACGCCATTTGCTATCCCGTTGGAATCAACGACTTCGTACTGTGCGCCAACAATACCATCTCCCTCTCCGGGAATGAACCCGATTTGATCCAGGGGGAGGTATTGACCGCTTTCTTCTGTCGCCCGTGAAAGACGAAATCCGGCGGTCTCAAACTCAGTTCCAGTGGCCCATTCGAGGAGAACTGCATTCTCCTGTCCGGTCCCTCTGAAATACATCAATGTTACTGCCGAGAGCTCGGCCGAAGATGCCTCTTTAGATGAGACTAGAAGAAACGCAAGCATGATCGTAAACCAGATCGCGACAATAACTCTTCTTGCAGCGTTGAGTGCCGTATGGTGTCGAGAATTCTGAGATAGCTTATTCATTGAAAAGCGATGGTATAAAGACATCATAATATATAAACACAGATGCAAAATCAGATTCGTTTCCTGGCCAGGCCTCTAGACCGGTTCCGCCGACTTGGGCAAAGTTTGTGTATGCACCCCCAGTACTTGTCTCACCAACTTCAACTGTGAGCGTAATAACGGCTGTCGTGTCTCTGGGCAGGCCTTTGTTGCGTTCCGGTTCGTCGAATTGTAAGTCGAAAATGATGTCATTGCCAACGTTCAAGACCGTAGCGGGGATCGAGGAAGTTGACGAGATGTAATTCATTCCCACTGGGAGAGTGTCAGTGACAATCACATGGCTCGGATAAACGCCGATGTTTGAGATCTCCAGCGAGTAGTCGATGATATCGCCGCGCTCTACGATAGATGCAGTCGTATTCTTTTCAATTGAAAGAGCAGGACGCATCATCTGCATCGCTGGATCGCCTTCAAGAATGAAAGAGTATACGATCGATCGATGCCCGCCGTTCTGATAGAAGTGTATCTTTGCGGCGGTAGCAGCGTCGCCAAGGGCGGTCACTCCATCAAGGAAAAATGCGTCATAGAAGTTTTCGACGATCGCTGAATGCTCTATTGAGAACCCCAAACCCGAAGAAGACCAATGACCGGCACTTCCCCCGTTGCTCGTTCGTAGGAACGTCTCGGCAAGACCCTCAGTTTGTGGATAAGCGAAGAATCCGTCTAGGCAGTCACCGGTCATAATAATGACTGGCTTCGTACTATTGGCCCAATTGTCGACATGCGACGTATCGACTATCGCCTGTGGAGCGCCACCCCAAGACTGCAATGCACCGTGGCCACGATAATTAACGAAAGAGGTGCCAACCATATTGGTATATGAGAAGAACTGTGTCCGCAAGATTTCGACATCGCTTATCGATGGATTATCAGGCAGACATAGTTCAATCTTGTTGAAGACATCAGGCACATGTTGACCCACGAACTGGTTTTCGAGACAGAAATTACCAGCGCTGCTGTCGTAATCGTCACTTAGGAAAATGATATTCTGCATCCAATCGGCTGGCAGCAGCTGATTAAGTTCGAAAGCAATGATCTTATCGATTACGGCAGCTAAGTCTTCCTCACTTGTGGCTGGAATCCTTCCAACCGATATGTCGGGTAAAAGATCACTTCCCACGAGAAGAGAATAGACATGGTCGGATGGTATCTGACCTTGAAATCGATCAGCAAAGACCAAATCCGTAGGAACATATTGAGGAGCAAAGAAAGCGCTACCTAGATTCAGATTGTTTTTGGGATTAATGGTCGAATCACCGACCAAAAGCAGGTAGCTTGGTGGGTGGACCCATGTAACCATGGCCTCGATCATAAAAGCCTGAATGCCAGAAGGAAGTGGAAGGCCGTAGCCATACTGATCCACAACAGATTCCACATCGACTACGTGGGTCGTCAGAGAGCCAAATGTTGGGTCGCCTCGATGGTTCTCTAGGCGCTGGACCTCAGTGATAAATCCACTGTAGCTAATTGCAATCCAATCAGCGCCAGGAAATTCCGGCTGAATATCTTCCAGAACCAACCGCTTAATGTTCTTGGGATCAATTACATTGGATGAAGTTGTAACGATGAAAGTCGTCCCCGGCGCTTGATCGGTACCAAAACTGTAGGTAAACGGGCCGGTTCCTGTTATGGATATACTGTTCGTAATTATTGAAACGGGTGACAGATTGTCGCTTACATCCCAGGCCAAGATATCGGAGTGAATACCCGTGCCAAACCCGCCGATGTTGAATTCCTTCGCTCCTTCGATACCGACGGCGAAAGCCAATTGATCATCACCAGCGATAAATTGCTGTTCGTATTCGACCGTCAGCCGATTAAGATAAATCGCGGTATTGTTTCCGATCGACGTATTCGTTGCATGAACCGCGTCAATATGATTGATTCCGTTTAGGAGACTGGTGATTGGCACAGTGGCGGTAATATTTACGTTCTGAACTCCATACCATTCTTCTGAGCCGAAGTTACTATTGCCATTTAGATGGACACGGGCAATGTGTGGTATGGGATTCCCTCCAACCTCAGGACTGTACTTAGAGGTGAATTCGGCCGTGACGACAGCATCCTGCCCCACAGGCATAGGGTATGGTAATGTAATATCGTAAGTATGGGTCAGCGGTAGGACCGTTCCCTTTGTAAAACGCTCCCAATACCAGGCATCCGGTTGGTTAGGGAAAAGATCCCAGCGGTCTGTCCATGAAGCGTACCAAACGTTCTCTGGTTCACGAGTAACCGTGTTGACAAAGCTATGAATTTCTTCACCAGGAACCGAATCCATCTCCACGATACGCGAGGGCGTCCCACCGGCCCAAAGCCAGTAGACGTTGTCTGTGATAAACTGCTTCTCTAGCCGGGACCCATCGAACGCCCAGCCATAGAAGAGAAGGTATTCACCTGGCTGGAATGTTGTATCGTCATTCCCAACAAATGAATATGAAACTGGCTGCCCTCTGTAAAGCATTTCAAAGGTGGTTGGATCGACGTTATCCACATCCATCCCAGCTTCCTGAAGCTCAGAATAACCCAACTTGTAGATAGCATCTTTGTCGACACTGATTTTGAATACGTCGACACCTAGGGGCAGCTGAGTTAACAACCGTGGCAAGGCTTCTGGAAGCCCTCTCCAGCTCATAGCCTGATCCCAATTCATGGCTTGCGAGGCAATCGTTCGGCTGTGCGCATCGTCGTAGCTGGGAGCTAAGTTGGAGACGGGCGAGTCGACATTGGTGAAGACGATACTAACATCGACTTGATCTGCTGTAAGCGTGTGCCTCTGAACGGGATTGTACCGAATGGGGTAGATAGAGAGTCGCACCACTCGAATATCGCGTAGATACATCGGCTCCGAATACTCGAAGAGTTCTCGAGGATAGAAGGCATCTTGTTCGTTTGCCGTCGGCATACTTTCGCTGAGCAGAGTTTTTTCGCTGACGCCCGGTATATCGATGTTTCCCTCTAGAGTCGCTCCTGAGAATTCAATTCCCTTTAAGGTCCTGATCTCTACTGGATCCGTTTCAATCCAGTTTGGGGAAATCACGTTAACTTCGATGCCAGCTCCAGGAGGAAGTACGATCCATGTGGAGAAATAGGGAACTGAAGGCGCCCCCGGTTCCTGGGTACGAGTATTCAAGCCCTGGGCAGTCAACTGTCCATCGTTATCAACAGCAAAAACACCGCTTCTAAGGCTGAACTCCAATCCATAATCCGAAAAAACAAGGTCTTCGACAGAAAATTCTTGGTTCGGAGATGGCCGATTATCAGCCAGTCCTGCTGAGAGGGATTTAATATTCAGCTGCGGCAACAACAGCATCGCCATCGCCGCGGAAAGAACTAGCAGTAAACAAACAATTCTTCGTGTCATCAACTATGTGTACAAAGAGAAAATATCCAGAAAAAACCTATGCAAGAACTCAATCAAATATGCGAACATGACGATTATTCACTAGTCCTGAACCAATCGTCGATCATATAATGTTCATTACCTCGAGACAACGAGAAGAGATTCATTCTGACCATCTCTTAATCACTAATAACAGATGATTTAGATGATAGATAAATACGATTTCTCAGCCTGATATTAAATACCTGATACTCAGGACCTGACACTCAGGACCTGACACTCAGGACCTGACGCTGAGGCGACCGCTATTCAGTTTTGATTGGCTTGCTGCGAATGGCGTGAAAGAGGAAAGAAATACCTATTAAGATACAAATCACTACGAGCACGACAGCCCAATCGTCTATAATCTCTGACCGACCAGAGACGATCTCATGCTGCGTTGTCGAACCATCGTATTCGACGTCTTCCAATCGATAATAATAGGTCGTACCACGGACGACGTCCTGGTCGACGAAACTATACTCGGCTCCAACTGTGGTGTCCGCCAAAGCATGAATCAGCTCATCGTTGATTCGCTGAAAACCGTCGCCGAGTTGTTCACTCCGGTAAATATTGAAGCCGGCAGTATCGAATTCGCTTGCGGTCTTCCAGTTAATTTCAATAGATGGTTTATCTACTAGTTGTGTCAGTGCAATTACGATGGCTAGCAAAAACCAAAGAAATCCCAGAATTAAGGATCGAGATCTTGGAGACAGGGAGACACGCTTCATACTCACGGACACAAGACCATTCTAGCAGAAAATAGAATGAGCGGGCTAATGATCGGCATTTATTGACTCAGTATGGCTCTAAGGTTGTGATTTACTGAAGCTGCAGGTAGATCTGGGTACATCACATTTTTGATAGTGCCAAACAAGTACTAGAATCAGATTCGAGTGATCTAGATATGATTGAAGTGAGGTGAAGATGGCGAAGTCCCACACACAGTTTGTCTGTCAACAATGCGGCCGGATAACTGCAGCATTCGTCGGTAAGTGCCCGAAATGTGGTGAATTCGGAACCATGGTCGAGCAGTTAGTCCAATCTACCTCGACATCCAGCAAGCAAGCGCGGACCAGAAGAACTGGTTTGGTCAGCACCCCTGTACGACTGAAAGATATACAGAAAGATTCCTTGACCCGCACCATCTTGCCGATGGAGGAATTTTCCCGCGTTCTCGGTGGTGGCATTGTTCCTGGCTCTCTGGTTCTTATAGGCGGGGATCCTGGAATCGGGAAATCGACGGTGCTGCTTCAGGTATCAGTGTTGGTTGCTAATTTAAGCCAGACTGTCCTCTATATTTCTGGCGAGGAGAGTACCCAGCAGATCAAGATGAGAGCTGATCGTCTGAATCTGGCAGCCGATGACCTGCTTCTGTTAACCGAAACGAATCTCGAGACGATGTTGGATCAAATCGAGGAAATCAAGCCGGATGTGGTCGTGATCGACAGCATCCAAACGACGCATAGCAGCGATCTTACCTCGGCTGCTGGCAGCGTGAGCCAAATCCGAGCTGGGGCAAGTCGCTTCCAAGAGCTGGCCAAGAACACCGGAGTCACCGTTTTCCTCGTTGGGCACGTTACAAAGGAAGGCACCATAGCCGGACCACGGGTTCTTGAACACATTGTCGACACGGTTTTATACCTCGAAGGTGATTTGTACCACCGCTTTCGATTACTGAGGAGCGTGAAGAATCGCTTTGGGGCAACTAGCGAAGTAGGCGTCTTCGAGATGACGGAGAAGGGTTTGGAGGAAGTGCCAAATCCGTCAGAGGTCTTCATCGCAGAGCGCCAGGCAGGATCCTCCGGATCAAGTATCGCTGTTACGATCGAGGGAACCCGACCAATTCTCGTGGAGATACAAGCTCTGGTTAGCATTACCCCTTTTTCTAATCCAAGACGCACAGCCAATGGCATAGATTATCAGCGCTTGCTTCTACTTGCGGCTGTTCTGAGCCGTCGAGTGGGTCTCCGCCTGCATGATAAAGATATCTACTGCAACGTCATCGGAGGTCTGCAGATTGATGAACCAGCGGCTGACCTGGCTGTCGCGGTGGCAATAGCTAGCTCAACCAAGGACCGGCCTGTCTACGCGGACATGTGCTTTGTCGGGGAGGTCGGATTAAGCGGAGAACTCAGGGCGGTGAGCCAATTGAACACCCGACTGAAAGAAGCCAAGAAGCTCGGTTTCAAGCGTTTTGTCGTTCCCAAGTCACGAGGTAATACGGGCCATTTAGACGTCGCGAATAACGAGTTAATCGAATGTAGGACGCTGAGCGAGGTTCTGGATATAGCTTTATTAAAAGCCTGAGTAAAGGAGAATTACGGCATCGTGGTAGTACCGAACTTAAACAGTGGAAGAACCAGTCAAACTGCACGTTGCTGGTCCTGGTTACGGCGAGCAGCTTGCTCGAACCACTTTCCCCCAATAACTCCCAGAATTTGAGCCGGAATTAGATCCGGCGGCTAAGATATACGAGTACGCCGCCAGTTCCTGCAAGCAGAATCGTAACCCCAAGTATCATTATCAAAGTCTGATTTGAGAAGATGGAGTTGTCGCCAGACGCGGTGGTCTCGATCACATCGGCAGCATCTGTTTCGGGAGTGACAGCGGACGTGGGTGAGGGAAGGGGCATCGTTGGCACAGGAGTAGCCGTATCTATTGCCTGGACTTGAATCTCCTCTGCCGTTGGCACTGGAGAGGCTAGTTGGGAAGAGCCGCCGACCTCTGCCGGCGTCGGTCTGAAGCCAACAATGACCTCCTGCCCGACCCTTAGGATGCTTTCCTCATTCAAGCTTGGGTTTGACTTGAATAGTTCGGCCAATTCTAGGCCATAGCTTGCGGCGATCCCGAACAGCGTGTCACCTTCATTTACCAGATAAACGATCATACCATCGGCCCGCGTGTGGGTATCTGGAAAGCCCTCGATGGTGGCTATCGCTACTGCCGATGAGTAGGCGATTGTCAACTCCTGTCCAATACGAAGAATAGACGACGATTCCAGATCGTTCAATTCATACAAATCTTGAACAGGCACATCGAACAGATCGGCGATGCCAAAGATTGTATCCCCGAATTGAACCTCATATACGATAGAGCCATCAGGTTGCGGAGTGGGGGATGCAACACGGGTGGGGAATAGGGTCGCCGTCGGCTTCTTGGTCGGAGTTGGAGATGGACCCTTCGTCGCAGTTGCTGGTGGCTGTCCCGGGTTGTTCTCAGTGGGAGCGGGCTGGACAGGTGGAGGAGGTACTGCGCTGCCCGACTTGTACGAAGCGCTCATCTGAGAAGTAAGCTGAAGGTAGCTGTTTCCAAATTCAATGCTGGGTTCGATGTGACTTCCTTCTGCCCATTCGTTAAAAGAGTTTATGATCAGCATATCCGGAGCGCTCGCCGCAGCGCCGCTAAAACTTGACTGATAATAATTTCCACCGGACCGACTTCGCACGATAGTCGCATCTCCTCGTCCGAGAAGAGAATCGTTAAAACCAGGCATCGCGGTTGCCACCCAGTACTTAAATGCGCCGTAAGTCGCGGCGGCCGATCTCGTGATATTTCCCCATGTTGACGCGACAGATCCTGGAGCATCAGACCAGGCCGTGTTGTAGAGATGCAGCCCGTCAAATATAGCCAAATAGTCGCTACTACCCCCTTCGGCTATCCATATTGTATTGTGTCCCGGGTCTACTTGATTCCGCATAGCTGCCCAGTCGTCGACCGAAAGCAGCCAGTTTGCCCAGAAGAATATAACAGGTTTTCCATCTACTTTAAGATAAGCAGGATGAGGAGTATGTGTGGATAGGAGATAGTTTAGCGCATCAACTCGATCGCTATTGCTGCCAAAGAATGGGCTCCCAACTTCGAAATCAACCGCTGCCTGGAAAGAGTTGGCTGCAGCCATATTGAGCAATGTCTGGAAATTTGATTCCGTCTGGTTCGGAGATGGCCCATACCACGATTGAACAAAGCCGTCTATCCCAGCTGATTTTGCCTCTCCTACGTGCCGCTGGATAATGGCGGGATCAGTGGAATAATAAGGCTGAGGGGGTTGAAATGGTGTGATCCCAGGTCCGAACGAGCTCGGATCGTACCAGGCATAATAGAAAGCCAATACCAACCGGGTCTGTCCCTGAGCGTTGCTCTCACCGAGTGACACGGCAGCGAGACAGCAAAACACAAACAAGACAATTATCTTGCTAAAGGCCTCGTTAAGTCGTCGCGCTTCTCTCACCTTTATTATCATACCAGCGGGCAATTATACACAATGGAACGTTTCATAGGAAAGCCTTGTGCATTTCTTCATTTGTGCTATCATTCTCCTCCGTTGCGCGGCTCTGCCAATATGTGCGGCAGTCCGCCGGAATCCGCTCTTATTTTGGAATAAGGGCAAAGGCTCGCCTGAGCCATACCAAGGAAAGGAGGTAGTGCAACGTGAGGGACTACGAAGTCATCGTTGTTATAAAACCTGATATTGAAGATGAAGTTCGAGAGAAGCTAGTTGAGCGACTCGAGAGTTGGCTGACTCACGGCGAAGAGGAATCTGACAAGCCCGAGGTCAACCA
>DASRZI010000166.1:0-2542 GCA_035686605.1 Candidatus Zixiibacteriota bacterium | reverse complement strand
TGAGCAGCCGCCGTCACCATTTTCGTAGATGATATTGTTTTCGATCAGGCCATCGGAAATGATGCCATCTGCTCCAGAATCCAGGTCGCCGTTGAGGTGCAGGCCACAGTTTTTATTGTGGTGAAGCAGATTGCCCCTAGCCTGAAAGTGGTCGCCACTATTGCTCAAGTAGAGGCCATGTTCACCGTTGGCGTAGCTCTCATTTCCTTCGACGATGATACTGTCGACGAAACCAGTGAAGATGCCACTCTTGCCACTGCTGAGCCCGTTGTCGTGGACCTGGTTGTTACGGATGATGAAATGGTGGGAATGGTTGCCCTCGCTGCCGCGCAGGTCGATGCCCCAATTGGGTGCATTCGCAACTTCCAAGCCGTCGACCAGCCAATAGGCCACGGTTTCAGTACCCTCCCAGGTCTCAAATTCCAGGTTGCTCTCGTGTCTGTTGTTAGGTCCGGGCGTATTAATCAACACAGCGGCGTTGGGGGCGGCACTGAGGGTGATCCAGGCAACGGCCGAGCCTGATTGTTCTATCCTTGCGCCGGCGTAAGTGCCGCTCCGCAATAAAATTGTGTCTCCAGGGGCCACACTGTCCACGGCGTGCTGGATAGTCAACCAGGGTGTACCAATAGATCCGTCGCTGCTATCAGAGCCGTTCGGAGCGACGTAGAATACCTGGCCGGGATTGGGGACTGGCGTCGGAGGATCGCCGGCCGGGGCAGCCGGGATCTCATTTCTTCCAGTCTGTGGTGGGATCGTCATGTCAGCTAATGATCCTTCAACTGGTGAAGGTCCGGTAGCGGTGTTGCAAGCAACCAGAATAAGTAAGGACAAGGCCGGTAGAACCCACTTAAAACTTTGTTGCCACGCTTCTTTGATCAAGGTAGGCATCGTATTTCCATATTGAGGTCTATTATTCTGTTTCAAGTATACCTTGAGATGAATTGGCGAGCAGTGGACGGTCCGGCTTACGGGTGTTTGCGGTCGACACTGTATAGAGTCGGGGTGCTTGAGGCATCGTATGCTGATAGGGACCTGGAGCAGACACAAGACTGGCTGCAATGCCGAATTGATCACCAAACCGCACACGATCGCACAAAGTTGCCAATATGAAGCAGACGGGCAGTGATATACTGTGCTTGGAACGCGCAATATGAACCTGAAGTTTTCAAGGTAAGAAGATCATATGAGCTGGCTAGTAATCGGGTTCTGGGGGTGTACGATGGAGATTGGCGAGGTTATCGGCATATTATTCCTTATCGGACTATTGGCACTCTTTGGTTTATATTATTACCGCGTGAACCAATGCCCTGAATGTGGCGCTTTCCGATCCATCAAAAAGGTCGAGGCCGAGTATATACCTGTTGACGATGAGACAGGATGTTTGAAGTTATCTGGCACATTTTTAGTGAGGGTGAGCATCGCACCAAGGGCACAATAGTGAAATGGGTTGACCGCTGTAATAAGTGTGACTATGAACTTCGGGGTGAAGGTCATTTTAGGCATTACTGAAAGTGGAGGATCTCGAGATGGTGGCAAGTGAAGGGCGTGTGGATAGACCGGAGCAACGAATGGGCGGTGCTGGAACCGATATTGTAATTTAGCGACGCCGATTGGCTTTCAACCGGCTTGGGTCAGATTCAACTTTGATTTGAGCGCTGAATCTCTCTCCCCAGGCGCAAACTGGCCGCCCCTCCGTCCCGAATGACATAAAGACAATCCAACTTGCTCTCACTTATTTGGCGTTTTAGCTGTTTATATATCGCCGGATGCGCCGCTGAAAGCCGCCCTTCAATTTCCTTGAGTTCTCTGAGATCTTCTTCCGCTGACTCTTTTTGTCGCTCAACGTCGCCTGCTTTTTGCAGAAATAAGCGCGCCCGTTCATAAGTCTCACTATTCAGAATCTGTACCCGTAAACGGTCATAAGCGGTGACCGCTTGTTCATATCGCTGTTCGGTATTCAAATCCTGAAATAGATAGCTGATCTCTTCAGGGATTACACCCTCAATATACTCATCCTGAGAGTAGAGTTCTGGGTCATATTGGTCCAGTTTGGCCTGGATCCACGGTATGAAGGCCTCTTCAACTGCCTGAATCTGGGCATTGGAAAAGCCATTGATTATCTGGTCGCAAAATTTTTCATACAAACGTAAAGCAATTGCCGGTGACTCTTCCATCGGGTCTCCTAGTGATGTATCAGAATCCTCTTTAGCGGCGTTTATCAGTCAGCATCAAAAAGTGAACTCTGGATTCTGTATATGTCTATGCGCTCTTCTAAATCGATGATGCAAAAAAAGCCAATTTCATTCAGACTGGCCATTGCTAGAGTGCGAGAAATTCAAGAGCGCCTGCCCTAGGTTGTGCTTCCTTCCAGCCCGGTTGATTTCCTGGCTATTTTGGTCCTTTGGCATCAAGAATCTTGTTGGCGTTGGCATAATTTTCCGCCTTCATGGCAGCGACAAGCAAAGCAAAAGATCCGGCCCCTTTTTTCTTCTCCAGCGCTAGCTTCAGGTCGGCCAATTTCCCGTCAAAGTAGGCGTTCTCC
>DASRZI010000165.1:0-30769 GCA_035686605.1 Candidatus Zixiibacteriota bacterium | reverse complement strand
TAGGCACCCTGGTTGAGCCAGACGGCCCAAGTGCGGTGACTAGAAGTTGTTGGTAATGCAGACATAGTTTCTCCCCTAAACGCAGCGTGTGGTTTTCCAGCACACTCGTCAATAGAGGCACGATATTCGCCGTACCCCTTTGCTTAATATTAAGTTTTGACCGCCATAATTATCAATGGTGATGATTCTCGTGTCCCTCCTGTCCTTCTGTGGAGGCGAGATACTTTTCCGGATCCTTATCAAAAGAGACCTTGCAGCCAGGGGCACAGAAATAATAAGTCTGCCCTTGATACTCCGATGTCCAATCGGCTGTTTTCTCATCAACTTCCATGTTACAAACCGGGTCCATTGCCATAATCAGCTTCTCCTTTTCCAAAAGCGGCAACCAAATTTTGATTCCTACTCACGGTAATTCACCCATTATCTGTCAAACTGTTCTGGCGTGACCAGCGCCATATCCACTATAAAAATATAGGCCATTTGGCGGATAGCAGGGAAACGTGAGTATTTTGTACCCGGTGAACAGATGATTCGATAATGATCATCTGCCTGGCCTGGGACTCAACGGCTCGTTTTTGAACGCTGAGATTGGTCGCTATCGATGATTGCTAACGCGATGCGCCAATGCGGTGAAAAACGCCAAACTGGACAAGGTTTTTTCAAAGCTCGGGAGTCATCTCTTCCTTTTCTGTAATCTAATCCCTTAATTGGTAGTCGATCAAATGCAGTACCCCACATATAGATTTCCCACGCATTGTTCCTGAACAAATCAAAAATATGACAAATGTCACGTTTTTTATATGACGGGCCATTTGGCGCTGTTCCGACCCCCCGGTGCCTGGTTAATATCTAGACTATCTTAACGAGGAGGTTGCGCACAACGTGTTTCAAACAAAACGTTTTTTGTGGCCCGTAGGAGCAGGAATACTCGGCGTTATGTTCCTGACTGGGCTTTACTTCGGCATCGTCTCCTGGGCTGAAAGCCCCCAACATGCTATTGAATTGTTTTGGGAAGATCGCTGGATTGTCTTCCCAATCATCCTGGGATTCGGGGTTCAGATGGCGCTATACGTCATCCTTAGGAAGCGGCTATTTATTCCGGTGGCCCATACAGGACCTAGTGGAAAACTTACTGGTGCCAGCGGGGGCATGTCAACTGCAGCCATGGTTGCCTGCTGCGCCCATCACGTTACCGACGTGCTGCCTATATTGGGACTAACAGCAGCGGCGGCCTTCATAGCCCAGTACCGGATCGCATTCATGATAGTTGGTCTAAGCATGACGATGGTAGGAATCTTCTTCATGTTGACGGTTCTGTTCCGTGAGCGGCGTAAGGCCATCCGGATGTTGAAATTATCTGCGGAGGTTGCATGAAACGATATCACATCTTTGTTTTTGTTTTAATAACTGGCGCGCTACTGACTGCTTGTAATAGCTCCTTGGCCGGACCAGAAATTGTGTCCGGTCCCCAACCAGCGGTCATCGTTGAAGCAAGTCCAGCTGCTCAGGAACCAGTGTCGGCGCCAGTAAAGGTCATCCAATTTGATGAAATAGACGTGGAGCAGGTTGAAGAATCTTCAGCCGATCGGACTCGAGCGTTGTGGCCAGATGGCGAAGTCCGGATTGACGAACAAGGCTTTGTAGAAGTAGCCGTCACGCCGTTGAATTTGAACGCGCCTGATGGAACCTTGAACTTCAACGTGGGACTCGAAACACATTCTGTAGACCTAAGCATGGATCTGGCAACGTTGGCCACCCTGGAAGCCGATAACGGGCTAGGTGTTCAAGCAATCTGGTGGGACGCGCCGAGCGGTGGGCACCATATATCTGGAGTTTTGTCATTCCCTGCAGATTCAGATGGCGCGACACTGCTCGAAGGTGCTTCCAACGTAACCCTTAAGATTCGTGACGTAGATGCATCAGAACGCGCCTTCACATGGAGCCTGGCTGGCTAATTAAAAGCGCGGGTCAGGGGCGTGGCAGGCGCCACAAGCTGATCCTTTAGTTCAGAAGGGAGATAGAAAATGAACCGTAAAGATCGTCGGCAACAGGCTCAGCAAACAGCCCGTCGAAAAAACATTATTGCTGTTACCATATTAATAGTTGCATTATTGGTGATGGCAGGCAGTTTATTCGCATATTTCAAGGAATCGCCGGAGACGGCAGTAGCATTCGACTATAACCCGGAAGATATTGTTTATGATCGGCCGATTTACGCTATCCATGAGATGGGTGATGGTCCGCCAATTCCATTCCTACCTAAGGATCAGGCTCAGCCAGCTATTGCCGTTTCTGAGAAATCCTATGATTTCGGCAGTATAGGCCCTACGGATGTAGCTGAGCGCACGTTTGTCATTTTCAACACCGGAGACGCCCCTCTGACTATCAGCCGGGCGTACACCACGTGCGGTTGCACGACAGCGAATATATCGGCCAGTGTTATTCCCCCTGGCAAAGTTGCGGAAGTCACAATCATCTTTGACGCCGGCTTTCACGATACGGCCGGTCAGACCGTCCGCCGGGGTTTGATGATCGAAAACAATGACCCGCGTCAATCCCAGGCTGAAATCTGGGTTGAAGCTGCAGTACGCAACAGCTAACGGAATAGGACATGAAACGTTTCAATCGTTTGCTCCCTCTAACATTGGCCGTACTGTTTATTACCAGTGTGGGGCTTGTGAGTTGTGGGGCTGATGGCAAGGCAGGACCGGCAGACCATGATTTTGCCATGGCCTCGGTGAAAGACATGCCGGTCGAAGTACAGCAAGCGCCAGTTGCCGTGCAACAAGCGTACCAGTTTGCCGTCGCTAACCCCACGGTACTTGAGCAAATACCGTGTTACTGTGGTTGCGGCGCGATGGGCCATACCTCCAATTATTCCTGCTACGTGGCCGATGTAGGCGCCGATGGGGAAGTCGCTTTTGACAATCACGCCTTAGGATGTTCCATTTGTGTTGATATCAGCCAGGACACAATGCGCTTACTAGACCAAGGCAAAGACGTCTCCGAGATCTTCGCTTACGTGGAGAGCAGCTACGCCAGGTTTGGCCCGGCAACAGCATTGGAGCAATAGAAAGGCCGTGAATGCGCAGGCCGCAGTTACGAGTATCGCCCTTCCAAGACTTCGTCATTGGCCCTGGCTCGTTCTGGCATTAATTACTTTGGCGATTGTGTTCATCCCTCTCCCTATCGGATTTGGCGTTCCGGGGACTTATGATGTGCGCATCTCTGCCAGTCAATATGAATTCAACCCGGGCACCATAAGGGTGAACCAGGGCGACCAGGTCACGATTGAGCTGGCATCTACAGACGTTGTGCATGGCCTGTATATGGACAGCTACGACTTAGAAATCACCGCAGATCCAGGGCAAGCTGCTACCCTCAGCTTCATCGCCGATAAATCCGGTACCTTCCGCTTTCGTTGTTCGGTCACCTGTGGTCCGCTCCATCCTTTCATGATAGGCAAACTCAACGTGGGTAACAATACATTATTGTGGCGTGGGCTGGCTCTGGCTGTATTGGCGACTGCTGTCGGGTTATGGAGGTTTCGCCAGTGACCCGCTATGACCTGACACGAATTCCCATCGCCAAAGCGCTGCTCGTCAATCGCTGGCCGCAATTCCTGGTTCGAGCCCTCGCCTTGATTGGTTTTCTCTTTGCCATCGTGGCCGGACTAGGCGGCACGCCGGTCGGCAGCCGCAACTTCAGTATCGTATTCGTGTGGATCGCCTGGTGGGCGTTACTTATCCTGGTGGCCGTTCCCCTCCTCGGCCGGGGCTGGTGCACTGTTTGCCCAATCCCGATGCCCGGCGAGTGGCTACAAAATCGAGCTTTATTGGGCCCTAGGGGTAAAAAACCGCCTTTTGGTTTGGGACGCAAATGGCCTAGAGCATTACGCAACATCTGGGTACAAAACGGCGCCTTCGCCTTGATGGCCCTTTTTAGTGCTGTTGTCCTGACCCAGCCGGGAGTAACAGCTGTTTTATTGGCCTCATTTCTCTTTCTTGCCTTCGGAGCAAGCTTAATCTTCGAACGCCGCGCATTTTGCCGCTATATGTGCCCGGTTGGCGGTTTCATCGGTCTTTATTCGCAAACGGCTCCCATTGAAGTGCGGGTGCGCGACACGGCCGTTTGCGCCGGGCACACGACCAAGACCTGTTACACCGGCAGTGAGGATGGGTTTGGTTGTCCTTGGGGCGTCTTCCCGGGTGGTCTGGTTAAAAACACCTACTGCGGTGCGTGTCTCGAATGTCTGCGCACCTGTCCCCTGGACAATATCGCTATCAACATTCGACCGGTCGGGGCGGATCTGTCACAACCCCGAGGGCGCAAGTTGGATGAGGCTTTTAAAGCCTTCATTATGCTGGGCAGTGCTTTTGTCTACTCGGCAGTGATGCTCGGTCCTTGGGGCCAACTGAAAACGACTGCATATGCCATCGGCTCTCTCCCTTGGTTATTGTACGTTTTAGTCTTCCTGGCCTTTGTTTTCGTGTTTTTGCCCGGCCTTTTCTATTTGTCCACTCGGGTTGGCCAGCTCCTTGCACCCGCTGGGCGCTCTCTGCCCCGGCCCTTTACCGCCTACGCTTACGCCCTGGTCCCACTGGGTCTGGCAGCCTGGATCGCTTTCAGCCTATCCTTTGTCTTGACCAATGCCTCATACATCTTACCAGTCTTATCAGATCCCCTGGGTTGGGGCTGGGATCTGTTAGGAACGGCCGGTTATAGCTGGACACCTTTCTTTACCCAGACTATTCCTGTGGCCCAAACCCTTGTTCTGGTGGTTGGTCTGGCGTGGGCCGGTATCACCGCCCGGCGTATTGCTCAAGAAGGCAATCACCCGGCGGCCTGGCGCCAGGCCATCCCTATTAACCTATTCTGTCTGTTAGTCACGGTTGGATTTCTATGGTTATTCGTAGGTTAATGGGCGAGTGGTCGGCCCGCCTGTTTCTTATCCTTCTTATTGCAGGCTTATTCGCGGCAATCCTTTTCGGGCGCCGCACTGCGCAAGCGGTAGAGATCCATGCCGTCATGCCTGAAAGAGGAGGCTGGTTACCGGGTAACCTGACAGCAGAGGTAAATGTCCCGTTGAACTTACGTCTGATCTCCGACGACGTGCTGCACGGCTTTGCCGTTGGGCAACAACCCTGGCCGGCCGTTGACCTGGTACCGGGCCAGATGACCGAACTTACACTTACCTTCGACGAGCCAGGAACCTATACCTATTACTGCACTCGTTGGTGCGGCCTCAACCATTGGCGAATGCGGGGTACGATTGAGGTAAAGGGTGAGGAAAACGCGCCATCATTCACTGGGCCCGGCAGTCAGCCGCCCTTCATGACCCTCGGCCTGGATCTCGACCAGCCTCATGAAGTAGAAGTCGATCTAGACCGTCCGCCATCAGCCGATCTTGGAGAGAAGCTGGATTTCACTATACCTACTCGGTTCGCCACCCGGGAGATCTATTTTGAAGAAACGCCTTATCAATTTTGGCAGGATTTAAGAGAAGATCCTGGGACGGTCTCTCTCAGTGATATTGAGATCTGGGATCTAGTCGCCTTCGTTTGGCAATCTGAGACCACGCTTGAATCTCTGGAATTTGGCCAGCGTCTATATGACCAAAACTGCGCTGCCTGTCATGGTGAGAACGGGGATGGGGATGGTGTAATGGCCATGCCAGAGACGGGCGATTACGAGCCTGAAGTCTTTGGGGAATCGCTGATGCCACCAGGCGACTTCACCGATTCTCAGAAGATGCTTGGGGCCAGTACCGCTTTATTGCAGGGCAAGATCATGCGTGGCGGCATGGGCACCGGCATGCCCTACTGGGGCACCATCTTTACCGACGAAGAAATTGATGCCCTTATTGATTATATCTGGTCGTTTCAGTTTCCGTTTTCGAACGGTGAATTATGAATAATGCCTACGTTTCTAGGCCGATTCATGCAGGAGTACATATGCGCAGACTTGTTTTTTCAATCGTATTGTTAAGCGGATTTTTAATAGTGGCGTGTAGTTCTGGGCAGCCAGGCATAGCTGCAGATGAGACGAGCCTTGACTTGGGTGATGTGATCAATGGAGACATCTTAACCCGGGACCTGACCTTGCGCAATACCGGCAAGGCCGACCTGGAGATCAACGACATCATCACCTCATGCACCTGTACCCAGGCCACAGTCGACCCGATGACCATCTCCGCCGGTCAAAGCGGCATCCTACATATCAGGTTTGACTCAGGTTTCCATGGGCCAGACCTCACCGGACCGCTGATCCGCCAGGTCTTTATAAACTCCAACGACCCAAAACAGCCTGAGTTAAAGATAGAGTTTCTTGTTAATGTGGAGGCAAATGCCCTTTCAGCCGGGTGAGAGAGTTATGGGAAAGCGCCTGATACCCACTATCCTAATAGCGGCTGGTGTTCTACTGGCAGTAACCAGCGCTGCCTACTGGCAATTCAGGTCTGCCATTGACAATCCAGGAATAGCCGATGTACCAGAAACCATCGCCGGACTGTCCTTGTCCCAGGCCAGCTATGGACTCGATGCGGTATCCGAGGTAACGCGTCTGCACGAAAAGTCGTTTCCTTTGTCATCAGGAACCGCAGCCATGTATGGCCAATCTGGTGAGATGGTGATGCTGTGGGTTACAGGAACTCCCGCCCAACCATTGGCAACAAAGATGATTGCGGATATGGAAACCGCAATCGGAAAAACGAAATCGCCATTCACACCGGTGGGCGTACGAAATATAAGCGATCGAGCCGTCTATGAGCTAAACGGTATGGGCCAAAAACATTTCTATTTCCAGTCGGCAGCTTCGGTTATCTGGTTGGCAGCTGATGAGCCAATCGCTGAAATAACCCTGGCTGAAGCTCTCGACTTCTATCCATAAAAAGGATCTACTGAATGACTCGTAAACACCTTTTCTTAATGGCCATTGGATGCACAGTGCCAATTATTGCTCTGGCAGCCATCTTCCTATTCCAGGTTCAGGTTAGTAAAGTGCTTCTGCTTGGGTTGTTCCTCCTCTGCCCGGCATTGCATTTATGGATGATGCGCGGACACATGGGACATTTAGAACACCCTCCAGAAACAAGTAAATTACCACCCCTTCCAGATGACACCGGTGTCCGGCGAACGGCCGCCTTCCGGGAGTAAATCATGACGGAAATGACGACAGAAGCTATCACCGAAGCACCAGGAAAGAGAGTCTGGCTCTCCGGGCTGGGTACAGTATTGATCTATGCCTTTGTTCTGGGCGTATTGGGCTTGCTGGGGTGGGGGCTAATGAAAGTAAACAGCGGACAGCGCGAATCAGGCATGGCTCCAGATTTCACCCTCACTAGCTTCGATGGCGAATCTGTTACGCTGAGTGGCTTACGCGGCCAAGTAGTTATTATAAATTTTTGGGCATCTTGGTGCCCACCTTGCCGTGAGGAGGCCCCCTATCTGGAATCAACCTGGCGCAAGTATCAGGACCAAGGGGTCTTTTTTATCGGCGTGGACTATGCCGATACAGAAAAAGAAGCCCTGGCCTACATCGATGAGTTTGAAATCACCTATTTCAATGGTCCCGACGTCGGCACCCGCATCGCGCAAGATTATCGCATGGATGGTGTGCCGGAAACATATTTTGTAGCTAAGAACGGCGAGCTGCGTGGCACGAAAATTGGTCCATTGTTCCCACCGGAACTGGACCAGAGAATTGAAGAATTACTTGCAGAAACCTACGCGGGAGAGTAAAGGAGCATTCTATGCTGGCTGATATCGGTCTTTTCGCATTAATCGTCGCTTTTTTGTTAGCGGTATACGCTACCATTGCCTCTGCTTGGGGCGGTTGGAAGAATCAACAAGCCTATGTAGAAAGCGCCAGGAATGCTACTTTACTGGTCGTACCACTACTAACTATATCGGTTGGGGTCATCGTGTATGCCCTCTATAGCCTGGATTTTTCACTGGCTTACGTGGAGGATGTTTCCAGCCGGTCCATGTCGCCCTTCTTACGCCTGACGGCGCTGTGGGGTGGGCAAGCCGGCTCGATCTTATTTTGGGCTTGGTTAATGTCCGGATTTGTGGCCGCGGTCTTGTTGCGTAAATGGGAACGCGATCGCGACTTGATGCCCTACTTCATTGCTGTGGCCATGCTGACTACCGCCTTTTTCATCGGCATCTCAGTTTTCATCATCAATCCATTTGCCCGACTGTGGCACATACCCGGGGCGACAGAATTGACCCGGGCAATCTTCCAGCCGGCAGGCGCCATGGCCTATATTCCCCAGGACGGCCAAGGCTTGAATCCTCTACTACGCCACTTCGGCATGATCGGTCACCCGCCCACTACCTACCTGGGTTTTACGGGCTTCGTAATCCCTTTCGCCTTCGCTATTTCTGCCCTGGCTACCGGCCGCTCTCGAAGTGATGAATGGATTCGCACTAGCCGTCGCTGGACATTAGTAGCCTGGATCTTCCTATCCATAGGCTTGGTCCTCGGTGGCCGCTGGGCCTATGATGTCCTGGGGTGGGGTGGATTTTGGGGTTGGGATCCTGTGGAAAATGCAATGCTCCTACCCTGGCTAACCGGCACAGCTTTCCTTCACTCGATGATGATCACTGAAAAGCGAGGCATGCTCAAGGGGTGGAGTGTCATGCTTATCATCCTGACCTACTCCTTAGTCCTCTTTGGAACATTTATCACCCGCACCGGGGTCATCAGCTCAGTCCATGCATTTAGCAAGACGGCGCTTGGCCCGGTGTTTTTTGTCTTTATCGGGCTGACATTCCTTGGCTCTCTGGCGCTACTGCTCAAACAGCGTGACACCCTTAAGACCAAACATGAAATAGAAAGTTTCATGTCGCGTGAAGCGGCCTTTCTACTTCAGAATCTACTCTTCCTGGCTATAACCTTCGCCGTCTTTTTTGGAACTGTATTTCCGCTGATTTCTGAATTGGTAACCGGCACCAAAATTACCGTTGGTCCACCTTACTTCCAGAAAGTAACCGGTCCCTTATTTGCTGTGCTTCTGCTTCTTATGGGTATCGCCCCGCTGATTGCCTGGCGCAAACAGGCAGCCAGATCCCTTGGTCGAGCCATGCTTATCCCGTTTGTTGCGTCCTTGGGGGTGGCTGGTATTTGGGGTTATTCCCATCGGGTGCATCCAGCCTCCTTCTTTGCTTTGTGGCTAGTTTCGTTTGTTGTGTTGAGCATCTTTTTTGAGTTTTGGAAAGGAGTTCGAGCACGAATGAACGCTCAGAGTGAACGCCCTGTGGTTGCTTTGGGTCATCTCATCGGGCGTAACCATCGTCGCTACGGAGGCTACATCATCCATCTAGGTGTCGTTATGATTGGCCTCGGCTTTATAGGAGATGCTTATTTCCAACAAGAGAGTCAGCGAGCGCTAACCATCGGTGAGTCTATGTCCATAGGTGACTATTCCCTGCGTTTCGACAATTTAGAGACTTTCCCGGGCTCAGACGGACGGGAGGTACTAGAAGCCAGCACAAGCCTATTCAAAAATGGGGAATTCGTGCGCACGCTCCAACCGCGGCGTGATTTTTTTGTTGTTCAACAACAGCCGGTAACCGTTCCGGCAGTCCATTCAACCCCGGCCACAGACGTGTATGTGTTGCTGGTTGGCTGGGAAGAAATTGGCCTCCAATCATCAACCTTCAAGATTTACCTAAACCCCCTGATTAGTTGGACGTGGACGGGTGGCATCGTTTTGATCTTAGGTACGTTTATAGCTGTATGGCCGCAAGCTACTGGTAAACGCAGGGTTTCTTACTCGCTTAAACCAGGAAAGTTTCGTCCACAGCCTAGCGCAGGAGATTAACTATGAATCGTAGATTCGTTTTGGTCATATTTGTTATGGTGGCCAGCTTCACTACCATCACAATCGCGCAGGGTCAAGAAGGCTTTCCGACCGACAATGATGTTAATGACATTGCCAAAAAGTTGTATTGTCCTGTTTGCCCTAACACACCCTTGGATGTTTGCGAAACAAAAGCCTGCCAGGACTGGCGAGAACAGATCAGCGTCCAGTTGTCTGATGGCTGGAGCGAAGATCAAATAATTGATTACTTTGTGCTCCAATACGGCGAACGCGTTTTGGCTGAACCCGAAAGAGGCGGTTTTACGTCGTTGTTATGGCTACTGCCAGTAATTGCTGTCCTGGTGGGGCTGGTGGTGGTCTGGCAAGCACTCAGAAGTTGGAGGAGCGCTCGGCTAATCGAGATGCAACCTGTCCCATCCCAACCGGAAGTTTCACCGGAAACCTTGGCCAAGATCGAGAAAGAATTACGCAAGTTGGCCTAAGTGATAGAGGAGATAACTATGTCCTTCCCAGCCATTCTTATAGGCCTGGCATTCCTACTAGTAACCATCCCCATTGTAGCTAAGCCGTTACAACGCAAGAAGCGGCCCAATCAATCAAATGGAGAAAATAACACTCGTGGGTCGCAAAGGGGCTACAAACAGATCCTGCTGGCCCTGCGCGATCTGGATTTTGATCATCAATTAGGCGTTGTGACGGAGTCCGATTATCAGCAGAACCGAGCGATATTATTGGCTGAAGCAGCCGAAGCTTGCGAGGAACCGATGCCGGTAGAAGGAGATCTATCGCAACTCATTGAAGCAGCAGTAGGTGAGCGCCGGAAACATCACAGCAATGGTCACAGCCAATGCGCCGGCTGTGGAGCAGATATAAAACCAGGCGATAAATATTGTCCCGCTTGTGGGCTCTCTGCCCTCAATACTTGCCCACACTGCCACCAACCCATTGAGCAAGAAGACAATTTTTGCACATCTTGCGGTGCTCAAACCAAAGTTGCAATAGGAGTAGCTGTATGAAGAAGAAACTAATAATCGCGTTGATCATCTTGACCGGCCTGCTTCTGTTAGCTGTGCCAATTTTTGCACAAGATGAAATAGCCACCGGTTTAGTTACCGGACGCATTGTTAATCGCAGCCCCGATGGAGTTGTTCCAGAAAAACTGGATTTGATGCTCCATGCCTGGGATGAGAACTTTGTCGAGACGTTAATGGTGGATGGTTATTCGGAAGCGAATGGCACCTTCGAGTTTGCGGACGTATTGCTTGACCCTGACCTACTGTATGCGGTGATGCTAACTCGCGATGATGCAATCTATGCCTCAGAACCGGTCAAGGTTGCAGAGGGGCAAACTGAGCTGTCGGTGGATATATCGATCTATGAATCAACCACAGATACTTCTTCAGTCCGGATTGACCGCCAACACGTCATCTTCGATGCAGCCCTGAATGGGCTTCGGGTGGCGGAAATCTACATATTGTCCAATAACGGCGACCGGACCATTAGCGGGCAAGTTGCCGGAGTAGACGCACAACTCTCATCTTTACAGTTTCCCTTGCCTGAAGGCGCGACGGATATTTCATTCAATCAAGGTAACAGCGGCGGGCGTTTTATGCTGACGCCAGGCGGTTTTGTCGATACTGAACCGCTGCGTCCAGGAGTGGGCACAGGTCAGGTAGCCGTAACATACGTGCTCCCTTACAAAGATAGCTTAATTTATTCATCAATCGCCCGATGGCCGGTTGAAAGTCTCAGTTTCATGTTAACGACTGATATCGGCCTCTCGCTCGAAGGCGAAAATCTGATACCTGCGGGGACACGGGATATGGGTGAAGGTGGCCAGGTGGAGCTTTTTACTCATGATGGCCTCGCGTCGGACGAGAGCGTAATTGTTACCGTAAGCGGCACGCTCTTGCAGCCTCTAGTCGCACCATCAGGCGATATGGTGCTTGAGACCGATACCAATACCGGATTCTCGTCCAAGAAAGGGCTAGCTCTTGGCGGGGTTACCCTGGGCCTGGCCCTCATGGCCGTTGGTGTGTGGTGGTATCGCCGGCCGGAGCCTGAGGAGAAAGAGGAAGCAGAGGGTGAACTAGAAGGCATTTACGACCACTTGGTAACTCAAATCGCTCTTTTGGACGAAGCTCGCGACCGGAGCGAAATTAATAGATCCGAATATGAGAAGCGGCGAGAACAGATGGTTCGGCAAGCCAAATCTCTTTTGGAACAGGCCACTGACCAGGACACGGCAAGTCCATCACCAAGCTATTAGGAGAGATTTATGTACTGTCAATATTGTGGCGAAATGATTGATGAGTCGGTAATCAATAAGTGTCAGGCATGCGGTCAGAAATTGATGTTGCCATCTCGAGGTTCTCACTGGCGAGTTTTATTCCTGATAGCTGTACCGGCTCTGATCGTAGCGCTGGTCTATTTGTCACGGCAGTCGGTTGACGACCAAACCAAAGTGGCCCAAACCAATCGCAACGACCTTGGTGGCAGTGTGGAAATACTGGCCACACCAGTCACTGGTGACGTTGTGCAGACTGAATCAAAGAGTGCCGATCCCGCAAACCCATCGATACCCAACCAGATTGTCGGATCAGGAAGTTTCCAATTGCCGGTTAGTTATAGTGATATTGGCCCCCGTCTGTTAGCCGCAGGCGCCATAGATTACGATCGTTTTGTGCAACTTTACGAGCGCGCGGGACAAGCATTAAACCAGACCCAACTAGCCATTCTTACTAAGGGAAGCGACGTATCAGTCGTAATCGACCAGGATAATGCATACTTCTTACTCAACTTTCTTTGGGCCTTGGGTCTAACCAATCAAAACCCATTATTGGATGAAGGCCCCCTCAAAGAGTACAGCGAGGGTGATATTGGCCGTTTTGCTTCTACGGGGGGGTGGACCATCGGGAACCGACCGGCAACCGAATTGTATTCCAGTGTATCCCTTGTCTCTCTCACACAGGAACAGCAAACCAGTTTGGAAAATGTAGCTTACAATGTGTACCGGCCGTGTTGCAATAATCATACGGCCTTTGCCGACTGCAACCATGGTATGGCCATGCTGGGGCTACTGGAACTTATGGCGGGGCAAGGAGCCTCTGAAGACGAGATGTTTGAGGCGGCAAAATATGTGAACAGTTTCTGGTATCCACAACAGTCAATGGAAACTGCTGTCTTCTTCCAGAAAACGATGGACTTAGACTATGGTGATGTGGACGGTCGCATGGCTGTCGGGCCAGAAGTTTTCTCCGGATCTGGCTTCCAAAGTGTTCACGAGTGGCTGACCAGCAACGGGCAACTGGAACAGGCGCCTAATAGTGGTGGTGGTTGCAGTGTTTAGGATGGTTGACCTTGTGATGGGTGGTCGTTCTTACCTAGCGAACTTGCAGCGTATTCAATGCCTTCTCATAAGACGAGAAGGCATCTACAGAAAGCGTAGTAAAGATAGTAGCTGCTAATTCAGGGGACGGCCGTTGGCCAGGGATGTTAGCTAGGGACAAATAGGTACATCTATCGCGCCCATGCACCACTAATGTGGCCGGGCTGGCATCCATGCCATATACAAGCAACACCACCATCTGACAATCACAAGCGGCCGTTCCGTGATGCGGGCAAGAGCACCCGGTGTGAGCAGCTCGTGCAGTGCGTAGATCAAACGAGGTATCGACCCGGAGATCCGCATCGACCAGCGCCTGGATAATCCAGCGCAGTGCTTCTTCACTTGGGTATTCAATCGTACGCACTTGCCCCATTAGCCATCTCCTTAATCATCATTCCTTAATTTAACAGGAAATCCCTTCGAAATAACAGCGCAGAATGTCTTGGGTGGGTATGGGCCATTTGGCGGTCGAAAACATGGGCAAACAGCCTATGACGCGAAACGCGAAACCTGAGTAGAATGGCAAACAATGTATCGACCTGATTACAACTATAATAAAAAGCGAAGGGGTTCACTGATGGTGCCAGTGGTACTCCTGGGTCTGCTATTCGGTGTGCTTTTCGGTATCCTGTCCGGCGTGTTTTCTGGCGACCTCATCACTGTCTGGTGGGGTTGGCCACCGGTCTCGGTTCATAGATCGAGCGAGGAGGTTGCCAACACACGAGGACCGGATGATTCTGCATTGGAACTGGTTGTTGTAACACAAATCCCAACCAGTGCACTGGTTACGCGGAACGAAACCGTAACGGCACCTGAATTTGTATTACTGGACCTATTTGACGAGTCCTTGAAACGCAGCTTGAATGACTACAATGGTCGGCCGGTGATCCTCAACTTTTGGGCGAGTTGGTGTGTACCTTGTAAGGAGGAAATGCCTGCCTTACAGCGGACATATGAAAAATATCAAGATGCAGGACTAGTGGTTCTTGGGGTGAATCAAACATTCGTTGACGAGCTGGTTGCGGCCCGTAATTTCGTGAACGAACTGGCTTTGACATTCCCCAATGTGCGCGATGATTCTGGGAATATCTCTAAGGGACTTTACCAGGTCATAGGTTTGCCCACCAGTGTCTTCATCACGCCAGGTGGCGAGATAGCTCACAAGCAAATTGGTCAGATGACAGACGTACAAATTGCTTCCTTCAGCCGGCAGCTGGTGAACGGTGCGGTCTTTACCCCATGTAACTGTTAAAGACCCCTCCTTTCGTTGTGCTAGGTACGTCACCGGTTCCATTCAACCAACGTCAATGGGCAATCGTGACCTTAGCCCTTGTCGTATTGGTATTTCTATTTACCCCATGGCCATTGTATGACAAGTTGTGGGGTATCGCCTATGGTATTTGTCCGCAGCGACCTGGACATAGCTTATTTTTCGGCGATGTACAAATGCCCATAGAGGCTCGTGAAGGGGGCATATTTGCAGGTTTTCTCCTGGGCATTTCCTATCTGATTGTCCTCGGTCGAGGAAAGGCCTGGAAACTTCCTCCGCTAAAGATACAGGCTGTCTTGGTTGGATTCATTATCCTGATGGGGCTGGATGGAGTGAATGCCTTTGCCTTCGATCTCAACCTGCCAACGCCCTATGACCCTAACTTGGTCATGAGGTCAGGCACCGGATTGCTGGCCGGAATAGCTTTAGCCGGACTTTTGCTACCTATTTTCAACCAAACGATATGGAAACAGCCCAATCAGGTCGTATCCTTTTCCAAATGGCGCGAGCTGGCGCCCGCTTTGCTATTGCTGGCCATTTTTGGGGTGGCTGGGCTTTCGGGCTGGGGGCCTTTACTCTATCCTATTTCCATTTCAGCGATTTTCGGCCAGGTGATCCTGATGGTCAGCCTCGGGACAATGATGGCAGCAATTCTTTTACGACGGGAGGGGCAAGTAAGCAACCTCACAGAGTTGGCGCCACTGATCCTGGTAGGATTAGTAGCTGTCATACTATTAATGAGTGCGACATCGGCCGTGCGCTATTCCCTGTTCGGCCCTGGTTCGATACCAGAGTTTAGATAGGAGATTGTCCGTGTTTCGTATTATTCGCTTTGCTTTCATATCAGGCTCTCTGGCGCTGGCATTCATTATGCCGGCCCCACCACCTTCCGAAGCCTCCGAATGCTCCCTGTTTCTTAGAGATGAGGCAGCGTCATGCACGGTGGAATTCGAGCCTGAGATAAGGAACGAGATTTTTGTTACCCCAGAGGCCGTCGACAACAGTCTATTCGGGAAACGTATTTATGCCAGATTGGCCGACAATGCCAATGTCTATCCAGGACCGGGCCAAGGTATCCCTGTACGCAATGTCGGCGATGGATTTTTGTATGCCACGGTTATCCGCTGGGAGAAGGTAAACGATGAAACCTGGTACCAGATCAACTACGGTGAATACGTACACGAGGATGATATCCTGCTGGTGACGGTCTCCGATTTTCAAGGTGTGCAGATTCTGCATCAGCCGGAGCGTTCCTTCGGTTGGGTTGTTCAGAACGTCCAACCCAGCCGCCAACCAGATACTGAGCCAGGTCCTTCAGCTATCGTACTAGACCGTTATACATTTATCGAGATCTACGATGCTGTGCAGGACGATGACGAGTGGATCTGGTATGACATCGGCAATGGGCGCTGGGTAAAGCAAACCTTCGTAAGCGTAGTAGACGTGAACCCTCGTCCCACCGAGGTTGGACCTAACGAGTTCTGGACTGAAGTAGATCTATACGAGCAGACTTTTGCTGCCTACGAGGGCGATCGGATGGTCTATGCGACCCTCATTTCGTCTGGCTTAAACCGCTGGCCAACCCGCGAGGGAATATTCCAGGTCTGGGAGCGATTTAAGGAGTACAAGATGTCTGGGGCTGAAGGAAAAGTCGACTATTATTACCTTGAAGACGTGCCATATATCATGTACTTTGATCAACTAAACAGCATAGCCCTGCATGGAACCTATTGGCACGACCGCTACGGATATAAGCACAGCCATGGCTGCGTTAATATGCCCATCCTGGATGCGGAATGGGTATTCAATTGGTCCGCAAACGCCCCTAGCGATCTTTTAGTGTGGGTTCATACCTCAGATCCCAATGATCACTTAAACTAACACCTGACCCAGTCATGGCAACATGCCGTTGCCTCGGTCCCCTATAGTTTTGTACCCGAATGTTGAGAATGTCTTAACCTGCCGGTATTGTCTTGGAACATTTCATGAGTAGACATGCTAAATACATTATCCCGATTCTTTTACTGTCGCTAATTCTTCTTATCGGCGGATTTATAGCCGTGCCCAGGGTTGTAGGAGCGTTGCCCGGTGAATATCGCTTGCGTCTGGCACGGATACCGCTGATGGAGGCCCTGATAGAAGCAGGAGTGACCCCTTTGCCAGCAGCCTTGCCCGCGCCGTCAATCGTGGTCAGGCAACCGCGAGTGAGCATTCCAACCCTTGCGTCACCCACGTCGACAGCAACTTCAGAACCAACCGCGACACAAGTTTCCGAACAGACGTCCGCATCTCCCGAAAGTGTCGAACTGAGCATGACACCCACTGTAATACCATCACCTACAGCGACGGCAACGCCACGCCCACTTCCCAAAAGTGCGCGTATCGAGGGCTTAAAAATTGTTCCTCAGGGATTTAACAACTGTGGTCCCGCCAACCTTACCATCAACCTTAATTTCTACGGCGAGGTCACCACCCAGAACGAAGCGGCTGCAATCCTAAAGCCAAATCGGGAGGACCGAAACGTCAGCCCTTGGCAGCTCAGTGACTACGTGAACGAGCATACAACGCTACGCTCAACCGCTCATAGCGGCGGCGATTTGGAGATGGTCAAACGCTTCGTGGCCAACGGGTTCCCCATTGTAATCGAGAAGGGATATGAACCAACGGCTAAGGATGGATGGCTGGGACATTATTTCACTATATTTGGCTATGATGATGAAAAGCAAGAACTATACGGAATGGATACCTACTTAGGACCCTGGGATGACAGCGGGCGGGCCGAATCCTATGAGACCGTCGAATTTTATTGGCAGCAGTTCAATTACACTTTTTTTGTCGTCTACCCACCAGAACAAGCGAAACTGGTCTCTAATCTGTTGGGATCGGAACTGCTTGATCCGGCGACAATGTGGCAATACACAGCACAACGAGCTCAGGCACAGATAGAGAAAGATCCAGAAAATGCCTTTGCCTGGTTCAACTTGGGCACCAGCTTAACACGGTTGGGAGAGATGACTGGTGAAGCCGAATTTTATGAAAATAGTGCAGCTGCTTTCGATCAAGCTCGCATACTGGGCATTCCGCCGCGCATCGTCTGGTACCAGTTCGGGGTATATACAGCTTATATGAAAGTTGGACGCTACCAGGACATGCTTGACTTGGCCGACTCTACCCTAACCACCCAGGGAGGCCGCAACGTTGAAGAAACCTACCTCTACAAAGGGCATGCTTTGGCTTTGCAAGGTGACGCACTAGGAGCGATTGAAGCCTACGAGCAGGCAATACGGCTCAATGAGAATTTCTACCCCGCTCAGTGGGCACTTGACTCGATAACCGGTGGTTAATATGGTCGGTTCCCGCAACGCCATTGCCCCCGAGTTTCGAGCGGACCCCGAAAAAATGACACAAAGTTAAACTGAAACAAACTGTCTGCTCACCCTTTTTCAGTTCCCAGAACAAAGTTGAGATAGACTATTTCTGATGCATGCCGGTACAAACAATGCTTGGTAAAGAGCTGTTGTCAACAATGGCAGGCAATTGTCAATCCGAGTATAAAAAGCAGGCTAAGTTTGGAGCGAGAAGGGGTGCATTCACAGGCCACACCCCTTCTCAGAAGGAGGAGATTATACGGTTAGAGCTTCACGCGTTTCAAGCGAAGCGAATTGGATACAACGCTGATACTAGAGAAGGCCATAGCCCCGGCCGCCAGAATTGGGCTTAGCTGACGCAGGAAGTCAGGCGCCCATTCAAATGGGGCTAAGACGCCGGCAGCGATTGGAATCAAAGCAGTGTTATATCCAAAGGCCCAGGCCAGATTCTGGTGGATATTGCGCATTGTAGCTTTAGACAGCTTGATAGCCTGGGGTACCGTGCGCAAATCACCGCGCATCAATGTTACATCGGCGGCTTCCATGGCCACGTCAGTTCCGGTGCCGATTGCCATACCGACATCTGCCTGCGCCAACGCAGGGGCGTCATTGATACCATCACCAACCATGCCGACAACGTACGCTTCATCTTGCAGCTTGGCCACGTAGCTGGCCTTGGCGCCCGGCAAGACCTCGGCAAAAACGCGATCGAGCCCTACTTCCGCGGCAATAGCTTCGGCAGTAGCCTGGTTGTCACCGGTCATCATGGCTACCATCAGCCCCATCTCGCGCATGGCGGTGATAGCCTCTTTAGAGCCTTCTTTAATTGTATCCGCCACGCCAATGATGGCGTTGGCCTGTCCGTCTATGGCCAACCACATGGCTGTCTTTGCCTCGTTTTGTATTTGCTCGGCTTTTGATCCCAGTCCATTGAGGTTGACGTTTTCTCGTTCCATCAGGCGCAAATTGCCTAGTAATACCTGATGTCCATCCACTTCGGCCGCGATGCCATGTCCGGCGATACCCTCAAAGGCTATGGGCTCGCTCAAAGCCAGCCCTTTTTCTTGGGCTGAACGCACGATGGCTTCACCAAGGGGGTGTTCCGATCCTCGTTCCGCCGAAGCTGCCAGCCGCAATAACTCTTCGGTGCTAGCCAAGACCGCTTTACTGGCGACAACATCGGTTACTGCCGGTTCACCCTTAGTAATCGTACCCGTCTTGTCCAGGACTATCGCCGTAAGTTTGTGGGCACGTTCCAGGGCGGCGCTGTTTTTGAAGAGGATGCCGTATTCGGCACCCTTGCCAACCCCGACCATGATGGATGTGGGTGTAGCCAGACCCATGGCGCAAGGGCAGGCGATGACAAGGACAGCAACCAGCCGCAACAACGCTGTCACGAAGTCACCGGTCGCGGCATACCACACGATAAAAGTTGCTACAGCTATGAGGATCACGGCTGGCACAAAGTAGGCAGCCACCCTGTCAACCACGCGCTGGATTGGCGCCTTACTTCCCTGAGCCTGCTCAACCATCTTGATGATTTGAGCCAGGGCGGTTTCCTTGCCAACCTTGGTCGCCTCAAATCTTAGCAGGCCTTGTTTGTTAATGGTGGCCCCGATGACCTCATCGCCAACACCCTTGTCGACGGGCATGCTCTCGCCGGTGATCATGCTTTCGTCAACCGCAGAATGGCCATAGACCACAGTGCCATCCACGGGGATCTTCTCACCCGGTCGGACGATGACAACATCCCCTCTGATCACTTCAGCAATGGGGATATCCAGCTCAGTGCCGTCTCGCAAGACGCGGGCCGATTTTGCCTGCAGGCCTATTAGTTTCTTGATGGCCTCACTGGTTTGCCCCTTAGCCCGCGCTTCGAGCAATTTACCGAGCACTATCAGCGTGATAATGACTGCCGATGTCTCAAAATAGACATGCATGCCCAAGGCCTCTGATCCCAAGGTCAAAGCAATCGTAACAATAACGCTGTAGAAGTAGGCTACGGACGATCCAAGGGCTACCAACAAGTCCATGTTGGCACTGCGGTTCCGCAAGCTTTTTACGGCTCCAACATAGTAGTCCCAGCCGACGTAGAACTGCACCGGTGTCGCCAGGGCCATGAATAACCAGTTTACCCAGACTTCGTCACCCCATCCACCCAACAACCCCAGATCGCGGGCCATGCTCAGCAGAAACAGCGGAGTTGAGAAGATCAGGCCAACTATGAAGCGCTTTTGTTGGTGTCTAATTTCGCCTTTTCGGGCGGCCGCTTCCGCATCTTCCAACTCTTCATCCCCGGCTACCTCCACGACATCGTAGCCTGCCTGGCGTACAGCTGCCACCAGTTCAGCCCGCGTGACAGCGCCAGGCGTGTAGGTCACGCTGGCTTTCTCGCTGGCGAAGTTCACAGAGGCTTCTAAAACGCCATCCGTTTTGTTTAAACGCTGCTCAATCGTATTAGCACAGTTGGCGCAGGTCATACCGAGCAGAGGCAGCTCTAAATGGGCCTCAGGGATCTCATATCCGGCCCTCTTAACGCGCTCGATCACATTGACGGTAACAGCCTTGGCATCGGCTATTGCCGGATCATATGTCACCGTCACCTTCTCGCTGGCAAAGTTCACATTGGCGTCAATGACACCTGTTGCCTTTTTTGAGTTGCGCTCTACCGCTGCGACACAGTTGGCGCATGTCATTCCCAAGACTGGAAAAGTTAATTGTTCCAGTTCGGACATCTTGTCCTCCATAAAAACATATAGGATGCGCATGCAAAACTAGAATTACGCATCAATATCTCAATCCACACGAATCGATCTAGTTCAGCTGAATCAACCCTTCAGGTGGGTAGCTAATCTCCTGTAAAAGTGACTGTATCTTGTCCCAGGTCGCCGGCTCTTCCCAATCCACGCTCACTTTCCTGGACCCCTGGTCGGCCACTACTCGGGTAACGCCAGCCATATCACTAAGTTCCATCTCGATAGTATGGGTACAATGCCCGCAGCTTATATTTGGTACCGTAAAAGTCCTAGTTGATGTTGTCATGTAATTCTCCTTCGATTGTATAGTTAAGCTTCGTCGACATTTCAAAAATGCTGGCGACCTCGGCGAGCGATCGTTGGCGTTCGCCGAGATTTTCACCTTCTACTACATCCAAAATACAGTTCTCCAAATGATTCTCCAGTAAAATAACACTGATTCTGTTAAGAGCTGCTTGTACCGCCTGAATTTGCCTTATCACTTCGATACAATAGACATCTTTTTGAGCCATGCGTTGGACACCACACAGATGTCCTGAGGCGCTTGCTAACCGTTGGGCTATGATTGTTTTCGTTTGCTCGTCCATGTTATTACCCTACCCCATCGGGTAGGGGTAATCATATTCTAGGTGGCGATAATATCTTTGTAAACCGCCGTTCAGCCTGCGCCGTTTGGCTTAGTGCTTTGTGTAGAAGGCATCAGGTTCGTGGTCATATACGGAGGTATGTTCCTGCATTTCATAATCGGCATAACTCGATGATTCATTCGCCAATGATGGTTCTGCTTCAGGCCACCATTGTCTCATCAGCCAGAGGGCAAGAAGTAGAACAACCAGCCCTGCCAGCTGCGCCTGACGTATGCCACCAGCTACGATCACGCTATCACCACGAAACGCTTCAAGAAATATGCGGGCCGAGGCTGCCAATGATAGCCAGGCGAGAAATATGAAGCCGGGGAAGGGGCTAAGTTTCCGGTAACGCCAGAGTAAAATGAAAATAGCTACAGACAGAAGTATCTCATATGCTTGCGACGGGTGGCGGTTCTCATCCCAAAGATAAATGGCCCAGGGAAGCCTGGTGACTGCACCAAAGGCGTCGCCACTAGCCAGGTTGGCTAGGCTCAATCCAACGGCAAAAAAAGCCAAGCCGGGAGCCAGAATATCCAGCGTGGAACGTAATGGCAGTCGTTTCCACTGGGCATACAGAATCATTGTTAGCAGAGCGATACCAATACCTGCAACGGGCGCCAGCGTATTGGTGTTGAGAGCGACGATTTCGAGAGGACTGTCCAGGTAGGTATCTAAGTAACGGCCGACATACCATAGACGGGCACCGACGATACCGGTTACAACGGCATAGAAAACAAGGCTGTAAATGAGTTCTGGACGGAATTGTTGCCGTTTGGCCTCTTTTTCAGCAACGTTCAAACTTAACCACAGGCTCACGATCAAGATTAGGCCGGGCACTTGCACGGCATAAGGGCCTAGCTGCAGCAATGGAAACATCAGGAAGCCTCCGCCAGCAGATCTGCCACCTTGCTTTGAATTAACGATTCGCTCATAGGTCCACCTGGGACGACCGAGCGGATGATGCCTTGGCGATCAATAAAATAGGTTGTAGGCAAAGCCCGAAGTTGGTAACGGTTACTTACCATACCGTTGCGATCCAGCAAAATAGGAAAGGTTAGCCCCAGCCCTTGTACGAAATCGGCCGCATTGGCTTCGCTATCTTGATAGGTGCTATTCACGGCAAGCACCTCCATTCCTCGTTCCTTATTTGCTTGGTAAACAGCCTCGATGGCCGGCATTTCAGCCCGGCAAGGCGGACACCAGGAGGTCCACAAATTGACCACTACTACTTTGCCCCGCAGGTCAGAGAGGGTTATCTGGCTACCATCTAATGTGTCCAAGGTGAAGTCAGGAGCCAGAAAGCCTTCGCGCGGGCTCGGGATAAGGCCACCTGTAGTAGCCGAAGCTGGTACAGCAGATAGCCAAATCCAAAAGATACTCATAATCGTTACTAAGAGCATCATGGCCGACCAACGACGTCCATCTTGTAGTGTGTATTCCACAAAATGCACGGTGCTAACTCCCCGCGGCCATTGGCGCGCTGCCAAAAGCCCGACCGCTTAAATAACCGACATAGGCCGGGACAAGGGGCAATACGCATGGGGACAAGAAGGAAAGTAAACCGGCAAGGATAGCTATTACAAACGTTGGTGTAGCTGACCCTCCCAATGGTAAGTCTACAAACAAACCATTTTGTTGGGCCCAGATAGCGATCATTGTCATACGGTTCGTTACCAGCAACAAGCCTATAATTATCAGGAAAACACCACTGACAATCTGGATCTTGCGCATATGGGGCCGAAGCTTGCGCACTGTCTTCACAGCCTTGTTCATTCCCAGGCCAATGAGCAGGAAGGGAATGCCCAAACCCAGCGCATAGCCGCTTGCCAGAAACATTGCCACTCCGGATGTTTCTTGAGCCAGTCCCAGGGTTAATATGGCGCCCAGTGTTGTCCCAATACAGGGCGTCCAACCCGCGGCAAATACCACACCCATCATTACCGAAGAGAGTAGGCGATTGCTTTTTTTAGCTTGCCACTGCGGACGTGTATCACGAAACAATAAAGGGATTCTCAAGACTCCTAAGGTGACCAGACCAAAAATGATAACCACAATGCCCCCAGCCCGGGCAATTAATTGCTTGTATTCGCCAAAGAGCTGACCAAACACGGTGGCCGCACCACCCCACCCGATGATAAATATGAGTGAAAAGCCCAATACAAACATAGCTGCGTGAATGAAGGTTATATATCTTTGACTCGTTGATAACCTTTGCATTGTTAGCGGTGTTTGTCCCATTTGATCTAATTCCTTCATCCCGTCATGGCTTAGATTGGACTGTCATATACTCGCCAAGTCGGCAAATACGGCAATTCGCTTCGTGTTCACCCGGTAGGGGTAGCATGATACTAGGGTTGCACTTGCAAATTCGGTCGGTTCTAATACCCAGACGTCAGTAGGTTCCACGACCTTCGTATCGCGTACAACGTAGGTATAGTTTCTGCGCTGGGTGCTCACAATGATTTCATCCCCAGGCAGCAGTTTGTCAAGGTTGCGGAAGATTTCTCCGTAAATATCATTGTGTCCCGCCAGGGCTATGTTCCCGATCATCCCTGGGCTGGCGGAGCCGATACGTTGGGCAACGCCCTTCTTTAGTTGCTCCCAATCATACATCCCTTGGACAATGGGGCTGTCGACATCAATTGCCGGAATCTGGATGCGGCGGGCCTGCTCCGGACCTGGGGTGGGAATTGGCGGCGGTTTATAGGTATTGATGACCGGCAATAAATGTTCGGGTATATCACCCGCTTCCCCTGGTTTGGGTATGCGACCATCAATCGGAGGCTTATGCCCGCCTGGCAAGATGACAACATCGATAATGGGTGTAGCCGCAGGTGTAGGCAGGGCTAAACTTTGGCTTTCTGCGCGTAGAACCTTCGCCAACTCTTGATTGAGTTCGGTTCGTGTGCCCCACAAGCTAATACCAATAGCGATGAGACCAATAATAATAATAACTTCAATGAGCAAGAGTGTTTTATCCGCCAGCCAGCACCACCGTGTGTGAGGATGCGCTAGTGGAACCTGGTCGGTTAGTGCGGCAGGCTCTGATTCGCCATCGTGCGCCACACACATTTGTTTGCCGATCGCCCCGGGCGACCGGGGCCCGGGCTGAGACGCTTGGCTATCCGGTGAAGGTAAGCCAGATACTTCTACTATGCGTCCATCTGCCTTGAGGCGCTGCAACCGGTGGATACGCTGTCTCCTTTTCTTTCGATAGAGAAGTTGTTCCAATTCCTTGACGCTAAAGTCATCCACTGAACACTTAACACTCCTAATATCGGGTGGTTACGCTCATCTGAGCAAGAAGCAACAGGCACATATACAGGGCAGCACGGCTACTGGCCACCTTTATATGTCGCTAAATCTTCTACGCCTAGCGTCGAATGGCTGTGCCGGAATATAGCAATTTGGCGGGTGTTTAAATGACAATAGTAATCTGCAAAACATGACTAATGTCACTCCTGCCAGTCTATAGGCCATTTGGCCCTAACCATAAAGAGTGGGCTTGAGTATGATCCAATCAAAAGAGCGAACGAGCTGAATAAGACAATGAGTTCTTCACCAGAAAACGCAATGACTAGTCGTGGGGCAGCTATTTCGGTAGCGGTTGTGAGTCATTACGCGCTTGGTCAGGCTGCTCTGGCGGCCCTGGTTACAACCTTGCCGGGGTTATATGTTGTTTCGACATCGGCGGCGCCACCGCCACAGGTCCTCGTCTGGGAACCAGGTCCGCGAATGCGCACAGAATTGCCGAATCACCATCCGAGGACAGCCGTTCTCGTCCTGGTGGATGATGTAGAGAATTTGGCGTTTCCGCCGAGTATCGCAGGGCTTTTTATTAAAGGTGAGGCTCCAGCCGCCCTTGGTATCGCCATCCGGCAGGTGTCTCGAGGCGACCAGTATCTCAGCCCCGTGCTAGCACTGACCATGCTGCAACAGCATGCCAAAGTTGATTCACCTCAACTAGGTTTATCGGAAAAATTATCCCCGCGCGAGATGGAGATAATGGCCTTGTTAGGGGAAGGACTGAGCAATAAGTCCATCGCCACTCGGCTCTACCTCAGCGTTCGTACTGTTGAAGGTCACCTGGCGAACCTGTACAGGAAGCTGAGCGTTCACACCCGCACCGAGGCAGCTCTGATGGCCGTCCATCCCCGTTTTTTGAATTGAATACTACCCCCAAATGACTCTTTTACACCGGGTGATATATCCTAGCAATCCAGCTTCGTCCAGAATCAGGTAATTTCACCTACTTGGATCAGGCAGATTTGCGCTTCCATGACGGCTGCTCTCTCGTTATCCTATCAACATAACACCCTGTCTTCGTGGATCGAAAACAGTTCGGAAATAATGCAGCTCTGAATTGTCGCTCTGATATCGGCATCAGATTCAGATCTCTTAGGGGATTTCCGACAATCGTATTCTGGTGTTATTCGTCGCCTATCGGCTGATTCGTTATGGTCAGTTGAGGTTTGTTACTGAATAGAGAGTAGGCAATATAACCGACCAAGGCCAGGCACCACAAGACCGTCGTCAATCCCAAGAAAGTTATGTCGTTCGCGGCAAAACGATTTTGTGGTCAATCGTGAAAACTGAAATGCAAAGGAGGTGAGGCATTTGACATTAAAGCGGTTTATGGTTCCGAGAGTCGCCCACTGTTCAGAAGGTTGCTCTAGGTAGTCATGGGCATGACTTAAAACTGCCTGGTCCTGGGCATGACCGAAAACTGCCCGCCATACCAGACGCCGGGATTTCGACCACTGAGGTAACGGTTTTCGGCTCAATAATGCTATCGGTTGACATTTGACTATTAAACCTGACCAAATAGGAGAACGCGGAATTTCTTTCGCCAGCCTCAAATCGAAACAGTGGCAATTTGAACAAAATGGAGAAGAAGAAAATAACCGAATCCCGTACACGGCTGGCTCTTTTGGCAACCCTGTCTGACCTACATCATGATCCGGTTAACTATGATCTGGACAGACTTCGCGCCATTGTGACCAACCTGGCCCCAGATTTACTCTGCGCAGAAATTACGCGAGAGATATGGGAAGGCGAAGACCTGTCTCAGGCAGCCGTTGAAATACGTGAGGCGCTGGTTCCGGTGGTGGAAGCGACAGACGTGGTGCTCATTCCGGTTGCGCCCAACTCTGACCGCTTTGCCGACTTTGCGCCGGAGTTTGGCTGGCGGCGCGGGCTGGTACAGGCCATTGATCGCGCTCTGCGTTGGGGGCAACGCCAGGCCAACACGCCGGAAGCCGTCAACGGGAAGCTGTTTGAAAAGTATTGCCACCCACTATGTCTGCTGACGGAAAGGGCGTGGACCGCCGAACAGCGTAGAGCGTGGGACGAGCAGAACAAGCTAATTGCCGACTACATCTTTCGAGCAATAAGGCGGGATGCCGGCCGGCGCGTCCTTGTGGCCGTCCAGTGCCAGCGCATTCACAAGCTAGGACCCTTGCTGAAAGCGCATAAAGACGAGTTAGAGATTGTGGACTTCAGGAATCTCTGAGTGAAGATATGTCGATGAATTTCGTTTTTGGCGGCTAGAGTAATGATGCATATTCCTCGTTTTCGTGAACCTTTTTTACCCATTAAACCGCCATCTCCGGGCGAGCGCGTACTTATCACCATGGAAAGAATGGTTAAGAGCCCGCTCTTCAGTTGCAGCATGTGCGGTAACTGCCTATTAAAAGAAACGGCCTACATTTGCCCTTTGCTCTGCCCAAAAGGGCTGCGCAACGGTCCTTGCGGCAGCGGTGCGGCCGATGGTTGCTGCGTAGATCCATCTCGTCCTTGCATCTGGCACTTGATTTACGAACGTGCTGATGAGCGAGGCAACACTGACAGGCTTCTGGAAGTGCAGGCGCCCTTTGTCTTTTCTTGCGCCGCCAGCGGCCTAATCTGTGGTAAGGGGTGCCAATGGTGCCATTAATCAAAACGCTTAGCACGGGCAACGGGTTTATTGAACTTTCAACGTGCGGAAGTGTCGCTGGGGAAGAACGGCGGCTAATACTGCCCCGAACGTTAGGCATTGATACAGTCTCGACGTGGCTTGGTTTTGAGTTGGCACTGGTAACGAATCTAATGGCTCAGGCGGTGAAGATCGACTTATTTTCCGTGCTTCGCTACCAGCGGGCGAAGGACGCGATGGTAAAACTATTGCGAACGCTTCGTTTCGGCACGGAGCATTTTGTGACCCAAGTGGATGCCCATGATTTCGCCGACGGCCCTCGGCATACCTTTTCTAGTACCGTAAGCGGTGACGTGGATGGGCGAATCACAGGTCTAGTAGCAGCCCAGGGGCCGGAGCATCTCAATGCGGGGATTTTTCCAAGCGGCGTTTTTCAGATCAAGCAACGAATCAAGCCGCTCCCGTTTAACATAGAGTTAGAGGCTGCCGGTCTGCAATTTCATGCCAATTCCGTGGCTATTGAAGGGACCGCATGACTTATCTCGCCTTCCATAATCTCTGGCAACAGAAGTTTCGATTGACGCTCAGCATCGCTGGCGTGGCGCTGGCCATGATGCTCATCATCATTCTAAACGGCTTTCTATCCGGCATTTACGTCCAGGTCACAGCCTATTTAGACAATTCTCCAGCAGATCTGATTGTGGCCCAAGATGGTGTTACTAACCTGGTGGGTGCTACTTCGCTCTTGCCATCAAACACGGAAGATGAAGTTCGCAGTGTAGGTGGTATAGACCAAATATCGCCGATCGTCGCCCAGTTCGTCATTCTCGACCTTCATAATCAAAAAGTTGTCAGTTACATGGTCGGCTATGATCTAGATGAAGGGGGCGGTCCCTGGCTGCTCAAGACCGGCCGTGAACCGGCCGATAATGACGAGGTTGTCCTGGACTGGGTCATGGCCGGAGATCATGGATTTGAATTAGGTGACGAGATCAACATCCTGGGTGCCCCGTTCACCGTCGTGGGTTTGAGCGAAGGCACCAACTCGTGGATGGCCAGCTTCTTTTTCATCGAAAAAGGGGCCGCCGAGCAATTGTTGCTTTCGCCAGGGGCTACCAGCTTTCTTCTTCTGACAGTGGAACCGGGGGCTGACGTTGAAGCGGTTGAAGCAATCTTGGATGGCCGTTTGGGCGGCGTCGAAATAGTACCGGCCGAGACCATCAAGCAAAAGGATATAGAACTCCTGGTTGAGATATTTGCCATCCCGCTGCGCATAATGGTCGCAATCGCCTTTACGGTTGGCACCGCCATCTTGGGCATGGTGATCTATACGGCAACTGTGGAAAGAGAGAAGGAGTATGGCGTACTGAAAGCGGTCGGAGCAAAGAATCAGCAGCTCTACTGGTTAGTTGCCCAACAGGGTCTGGTCACGGGACTATTGGGGGTCATCTTGGGAATTGGAATGGCCTGGCTGGCGGCCTATTGGATTATGAATAGTTGGTCCAAATTCCTGATCATCTTCCAACCGATTACTGTCCTATCAGCATCACTCACCGGCTTACTGATGGGCTTACTGGCGGCACTTCTTCCTGCCCGTAAAGTTGCCAGACTCGATCCGGCAGAGGTATTTAGAAGGTAAATCATGTTACACCTTGCCTGGAAAAATCTATCACAAAATCGCACCCAGTTCATCCTTGGTGTTGGGGGGGTGACTTTAGCCATATTGTTGATGTTGTCTCTTGACGCCCTATTGGCCGGCTCTGAAGAAGACCTGGTTGCCTACATCGAACAGTCCGGCGCCGATATTTTCATCGCCCAAAAAGGGGTCAAGAATATGCATATGGCCTCTTCGGCGATCACAGAACTCGACATGCGCCTGGTTGAGCAGATTGACGGTGTTGCTACTGCCAGCCCTATCCTGTTCACGACAAGCATCATTAAGGCAGGCGAATCAGATATTCTGTCCTACATTATTGGGTATGACCCAGACCAGCTACTGGGCGGACCTCAGAAACTGATAGCGGGCACCACGCAACTGGCGCGGGACGAGGCAATTATTGATAGGGCGGTTGCCCGAAATCAAGGGCTTTCATTGGGAGATAAGATAGAGATCTTTGGCCAAGAGTTCACCGTCGCGGGAATCACCCGAGGATTAACTAATATAGTCAACAGCGTTAGTTTTATTCAGCTGGGAGAATTCCAGGCTATGCGTGGTGGGGATGCTATCAGTTATGCTCTGTTGACGGTGGATCCAGATGCAGATGTGAATGCAGTAGCCGGTGCCATTATGGCCCAAGATGTTGACGTTCAGGCCTTGTCCATGTCTGACTTTTCACGCGAGGAACGCCAGATCATCAAGGATATGAGCGTCGAAATCTTGAACATCATGAATATGTCGGGCTTACTGATTGGTTTGGCGGTGACGGCCCTGACCTTGTATACAAGCACCTTACGGAAGCGACAGGAGTACGGCGTTCTCAAAGCGATTGGGGCCAGGAATGGGAATTTGTATGGCGTTGTGATCACTCAAGCTTTTCTAAGTTTGTCTCTGGGCTTTCTTGGGGCGGTGTGGATAGTCTGGCTGATGGGTCAATTGTTGCCATTGGTAGCTCCAGGTATAGCAATGTCCCTGACGTCAACAGGGTTAATCCGAGTACTAACCTTGTCAGTTATTATAGGCATATTGGCCGCACTGGCGCCAGCCTGGCAGCTATCCAGACTAGATCCGGCGCAAGTTTTTAGAGGTTAGGAGATCGCCATGGATGCAATCATGATAGCAAACCACGTCACGCGTCGATTCGGTAGTGGTGCGACCGAGGTAGTAGCTGTGCACGATATCTCAATTGTTGTTGATCCAGGCGAGGTGTTATTAATTATGGGACCTTCTGGAAGTGGCAAAACAACTTTGCTCTCAATGCTCGGCGGCTTGTTAAAACCATCGTACGGAAGCATTCAAATCGGCGGCGAAGATCTAACGCTGCTGGACGAGCGACACCTGCCGGATGTAAGGCTTGCAAGGATCGGCTTTATTTTTCAAGACTTTAACCTGCTATCGGCATTGTCCTGTCTCGACAATGTCGCTCTGGTAGGTCAATTGGCCGGACTATCTCGAAAAGGTGCCCGAGAGCGGGCCCGGGAGTTATTGGAGCAATTGGGATTAGGGCATCGGCTGAACTTTCTGCCCGAGAAGCTTTCTGGCGGCGAGAAACAGCGTGTAGCGATTGCTCGGGCTTTGGTCAATAAGCCGGATATGATCCTGGCCGATGAGCCGACAGCTAACCTGGATAGCCATCACGGCCGGGAGACTATGCGTCTGTTGCGTCATGTTGCCAAGGAAGAGAATCGCAGCGTGATCATCGTCAGCCACGACGACCGTATTAAGGAAATTGCCGACCGAGTGCTATGGCTTGAAGATGGAGAATTCAAGAACATGGTAGAAATGGCAGTCGACCCCGTGTGTGGCATGTCCCTGGACAAAGAGAATGCCCCGACACAGGTGACGGTTGACGGCCGGGCCTTCTACTTCTGTGCCAACGGCTGCCGCGAGGAGTTCCTGGCTGACCCCGCTCAGTTTTGGAGTGTATAGGCTATTTACCTTATCGAGTATAGGCCAATTGA
>DASRZI010000164.1:0-24379 GCA_035686605.1 Candidatus Zixiibacteriota bacterium | reverse complement strand
GCTCCTGGGAATAAGGCCTTGTGAAGTCACCACGGCATCAAGGTTGCTCGTTTCGCCGAACGATTGCAGTGGCATTATCGCATTCGTGATGAACCCCGACAAGTGCTTTATCGCGAAAAAACGGGGCTCGGCTGAATCAATTCATGGATATAAATAGCTTCGCACCCAAGACTGACCCAAGGCGTGTTATTCTTCAGTAATTCTGTCACCCACTAATTTTCCAGTAAAAATGTCACCCTATGAAAGAAAAGGTGACATTGAACGTAAAGGAACAGAAACGATTACTGGTGATGAACCGGTTGTGGCGGGGAGGGTGGCGGGGAGGATGGCGGCAGCGTCTGAAAACAAAGTGGTGCTTATCTAGAGGATGGACTTCATCTGCTGGCGGTAGCCTTCTAGGGCAACCCTGCCCTCGGCAGTAAGGCTGCATGTGGTCCTCGGCATTTTGCCGACGAAACTTTTGGAAATGTTCACATACCCAACCTTTTCAAGACGAGAGAGATGGGAGGAGAGGTTGCCCTTGGTAAGATCTGTCGTCTTTAGTAAATAAAGGAAATCCGCTTCTTCGACAGCCGAGAGGATAGCTACGATCATCAGCCGCGCCGGTTCGTGGATCGTTCGATCAATATTGCTTAGTTCGCTGAATTCTTTTTTCATGGCTAGACCTCGCCGGCTAGCGGGTTCTGCCGCAGATAGGCAGATAAGGTCAAGCCGCCTGAACCAAGCAGGAGCAGTCCCATGACGGTGAATGTCATTCCCGTACCAAGCGCTTCATTTGGAAACAGCAGCGATGCTCCGACGCCCACTATCAAGGCTATAACGCCGAGGACATAGAAACGTCTTAGTCCCAACCGGTAGCCAAGAGAGCTGATGATAGCGAACATCAGAGCTCCTATCATTGCCGATATGCGGGTTAGCTCTTCAGGAAGGGCGAGACTGATGAATACCACCAACAAGATTTCTACAGGAGCCACCCATCGCCATCTTTTCGGTTTCTCGCGGGGGTAGGCCACATATCCTGTTCTGGGGTAGGTCACCCGTTCTTTTACTGCCTCTAGAGCTCGTTTGGTATAGAGTGCGCCGCCGAACGCAAAAGCCAGCAGGCCACCCATCAGCACAGCTCCCAATACCGTGTTGTCCTGGATCGCTACAAAGGCGATCAATCCAAGACCCACGACGATAAATAGGATACCTACCCCCATTTCGCTCAAGCCATCGTCATATAGATACCTATGAACTCGTTTTACAGTTTCATCAATTTTGTCATTCATCGCTAGCTCCTTATACTTCTAAACTTATTGGTTTGCATTACAAACTAGTTTGCGATAATAATACAATATCTGCTTCTGTTTGTCAAGGTTGTCAATATCTGGCCAGATCACGATATAATTCCCATTCTATTTCGACCACTCGAGCTTCTGCTCATATAGTATTGTCAAAGGTTTGTCTTACATGTTGTTGCGCTACTTCTATGATGAAAATTTAGCCCAGGCTTCTTACTTCGTGGGCTGTCAGGAACGGGGCGAAGCTATTGTTATTGACCCTGCGCGATTCGTTGATCCATACCTTGAGCTAGCCGAAGCGGAAGGCATGCGAATCATCGGCGCCGCGGAAACCCATATTCATGCTGATTTCGTCTCCGGCGCCCGAGAGCTGGCCGATCGCACTGGAGCGATCCTTTTTCTGTCTGATAACGGAAATAAGTCATGGAAGTACGCCTACACCGGCCAATATAAATATATGCCTCTCATAGAAGGGCGAACGTTCTATGCGGGCAACATTCAGTTCGAAACATTGTTTACGCCGGGGCACACACCTGAACACATATCCTTTTTGATGACGGATATGGCTGTTGCTGATAAGCCTATGGGTATATTCACCGGAGATTTCATCTTCGCCGGTGATGTTGGTCGTCCTGACCTCCTTGAGAAAACCGCTGGAATAGTAGATTCAGCCAAGAAGGGCGCGCGACAGATGTTCAGCTCATTACAACGATTTAGGGACTTTCCTGACTATCTTCAGATATGGCCTGGACACGGGGCTGGAAGTGCCTGCGGTCGAGATTTGGGCGCTATTCCATCCAGCACACTGGGCTATGAGAAGCTATTCAACTGGGCGTTTAAGCATGAAAGCAGGAACTCGTTCGTAAAGGAGCTTCTAGGCGGGCAGCCTGAGCCACCGCGCTATTTCGCCGTCATGAAGCGGGTAAATCGAGACGGCCCGGCTTTATTGCGTGAGATAAGTCCGCCTGCTTGTCTGCCCTTCACGCGCCTGGAAGATGTGCTGGCCAATAGCAGTCCAATCATCGACACCAGGCAAGGCGGCGCGTATGCTGACGGCCATATACCCGGAACGATTAATATTCCACGAGACTCTTCTTTCGTCAGCTGGGCAGGCTGGTTCGTTGAATACGAACGCCCCTATTTTTTGATCGTAGACCCGGAATCGGCCAGTGATGTTATTCGCGGCTTTGGCGCCATCGGTTTAGATAATTGCGGGGGTTATTTCGAGACGACCGCTCTCAAATCGTGGGCTGAGGCCGGGCACGAACTTCAATGTTACAACACCGCCTTCCCTTCCAATGTTGCCGAAAAAATACGAAGGGGGGACGCGACGCTGTTGGATGTCCGCAGCCGCGCCGAGTTTGATGAAGGACATATCTCCGGCGCCCGACACATAATGCTTGGCTATTTGAAGGATCGCCTATCCGAGATCCCTGCCGATAAACCCATTGTAGTACAGTGCAGGATCGGTATCCGGTCAGCCATCGGGGCAAGTATTCTCCGGTCCCAGGATTTTTCTGATGTGTCGAATCTCCGAGGTGGCATCAAGGCCTGGGAAGCGGCTGGTTTTATCGTTGACAGGCGATAGGTCCCAGAGTTACCTCGTTATATAGACGATCTTCCAGAACATGTCCGGCTGGCTCATTGGTTTTATCCAGGCCAGGTGAGGTATAACGAAATGACGGCGGCGCTCCGGTTGAGCAATAAAGACCAGGCGATGTTGGACGGCGATTTTGGAGCGGCCGCCCAGATCGCCATGCGCATCCTGATCACCATGGCTAACGTCTATGAGGCGCAGGAGATGTTGGATATCGAATCAGCGCATATTGATGGCTGCCTATATCATGGAGACTCTGGCATTGATTTCGCCGTGAAATTAGTAGACGGAGGAGCGCAAGTCGTAGTCCCCACAACGCTTAACGTTGGAGCCATCGATCTGCTGCACCCTGAGGATTTTCAGGGATCGGCTGTACAGGCAGCCAAAGCGCAAAGGCTGATGGCTCTCTACCAGCAAATGGGCTGCCAGCCTGTCTGGACATGCGCCCCATACCAAGCCTACCAACGCCCTACTCTAGGTGCTCAGATCGCCTGGGCCGAAAGCAACGCCATCGTCTTTGCTAATTCTGTCCTTGGCGCGCGGACCAATCGTTACGGCGACTTCATCGATATATGCGCGGCCATCACCGGCAGGGTGCCAGCTTTCGGTCTTCATCTAAAAGAGAATCGATGTGGCCAGATTCTGTTTACCCTGGAGGGCATTCCGGAGCGACTCCTCCACGATGACGTGCTGTATCCAGTTCTAGGCTACTTCATCGGCGAGCATTCTGGAAACCAGATCCCGGTCATCGATGGTCTACCCAGTACAACCAGCGAAGATCAGTTGAAAGCATTGGGCGCTTCCTCTGCAACTTCGGGGGCCGTGGCCATGTTTCACGCGGTGGGTATCACGCCTGAAGCGCCGACTCTTGCCCAAGCCTTCTGTGGTCGAGAACCAGCCACTCGAATTAAGGTCACTCTTGATTCACTCAAAGCAAAACTAGACAAACTATCCACAGTGCCGGATGGGGAGATTGATGTTGTCGCTCTTGGCAGCCCCCATTATTCTTTGGCCGAATTTGCCGTCTTAATGGCCAGACTAACTGAAATAACCCTAAATCCAGAGACACAGTTTGTCGTCTGCACAAACCGGCTGGTCTTAGCTGGGCTGAAAGAGCGCGGCTGGCTCGCAAAGCTGGAATCAGCGGGCGTCCAACTTGTGGTCGATACATGTGTAGTTGTCGCCCCAATAACCCGGGTTCGCGAAGGTGTACTAATGACCAATTCCGGCAAATTCGCTCACTATGCGCCGGGCAATATAGGGCTCCAGGTTGTTTTCGGCAGCCTGGAGGAATGCCTTCGGTCGGCGGAGATTGGACGTGTCTGGCGAGATAAGCGACTATGGGATGTCATATAAGATGACCATTGAAAGAAAACTCGGCTGGACGGCACGAGTCATGGTCGACGGGATTGGACAGGGGAAGGCATTGGTTCTGCCTGAACCGTTGAGCCTCTGGGGAGGTCTGGATCCCCAGACAGGGCAGATTATCGACCAGAGGCACCCATCATTAGGCCAAAACGTGACCGAAAAGGTGCTGCTTCTTCCGGTCGGAAGGGGTTCGAGCAGCGCCAGCAGCATTCTTCTGGAATCTGTTCGTGTTGGAACGGCGCCGGCGGCCATCATCACCGCTGAGCCAGATGGAATCCTCACCCTCGGAGCAATCGTTGCACGCACATTGTATGACAAGGCGCCCCCGGTTGTGGTCCTAGCTGCCGGAGATTATGGGGAGGTTATCAAGTTAGTCCAGGATCACCCGGGCACGCGACTCCGTGTAGCCGGCGGATTAGTAGAGGTCATCTGATCCTGATTGCGGCTATTCAAGATCTGCTTGAAGAAAGGCGTTCAGCCCAGATCGAAGGTCATACCTTCAGCGCCGGGCGTCACGAGAAAAGGATACTTGCGTGTCCTTAATTGTTGGCCAAAAAACCGATCGAGGTCGCTATCGCTATGTCCGGGGTCGTGATGAAAGGGCACCAAATGTTTCACGTCTGTCATGGTGGCGAAATTATAAGCGTCGGGTATTGAGCTATGACCCCACCCCACCCGATCCTGGTACTCCTCTTTCGTATATTGGGCATCGTGTATCAGTAGATCCGCCCCTTCAGCCAGGGAATATCCCGATGTCCATTCTTCACTCATCTCTAAATCCCCTGAGCCAAGTGCCGGTTCGTGGTCCGGTAAATATGTCACCGTCGCGTCGGTGGTCGTGATCCGAAATCCCAGTGTTGGATCGTAGTGGATCACGGGCGCAGAAGAGATCTTGAACTCTCCAATTTCGAATTCATCAACTGCAACCGGATGTAATATGAGGGTAGACTTTAGATCTCTTATGAAGACGGGGAAGAGGGGTGGTGATAAGTAACGGGAGAGCCTCTCTCGTAAACTGTATGTGGCACTTGCTGGTCCCCAAATATGAACTTCACATCCGTGGACGCGCAGTGGGGCGAAAAACCCCAACCCTTGTATATGATCGAGGTGTAGATGCGTCAACAGTAAGTCAACTCTCTGGAGCGACGAGGGAAGAGTAGCTCCTAGTCGCCGGATTCCAGAGCCAGCATCTAGAACAAGCAGGGTGTCATTGGGTCCCCGGATCTCCACGCAGGAGGTATTGCCGCCGTAGCGATTTGTCTCAGGACCGGGCGCCGGGATCGATCCTCGAGTTCCCCAAAGTGTGACCCTCATTATTCTTCCATCTCCCAGAACAGGGCGACCGCGCCTAAGAAGCGATCTGCTTGACCAATAAGTGGAACGCATGTTGTGCTGATGTGCCGCCGGACCTTATCCAAGCCGACGAGCCAGAGAGTGCGATGAACGGGCCGGCACTCGGTGAGGGCGATTGTGAGAGGGAGTTCCTCCCTCTTCAAACGGACATTGTTGTCATCTGACATCTTAAAGGCAACTGCCCACTCGTCCGCGCCCATCTTGCCTGTCTCCGAAAAGCGGCGGCCTAAGATATACTCAGCCCCCTCATTGTAGTAAAGCAGATCGCCTTGGGGATCGACAATAAATATAGGCGTCGAAAGATGACTGGCCCAATGCCTGGTCAGGATGATTTCAATCTCTTGCTGCGACACAGTTCATTAACCTCCTTAGCAGGAATGCCGGGTATTCCCCAGCAACGCCTGAACTGGGAATGAAAGACCATCGAAGTATCTCATCGCCCAACGTCCTGTTCTCTGTTTAACCCAACCCGGTGATTTGCGAAAATGCGGTAGTTTGCAGAGTTGGAACAAGAACGAGTATCCTGTTCCAAACCAGTTCATGCAAGATTTTGGGTCGGAATGATTGATTCCTTTCGACTATACACGAATCGCACGGTGCGTCACAAGTCCTTTGCTTTTTTACTGTGTTTTTGTCGCGCGTTTTATGATATCCCCCGTTTCCATGGCAAATAGAACGTGATAGCTTGGGCTGGGGTTTCAGAAATATTCCTAGCGAAAAGAGCGACTGGGGCAAGTTCTACTTGATACCGGATACCGTTGGTTGAATTTCCTGTTCCCCAGCGGTTGGGGGTTCTTTTCGTTCGCGGGTTCTGTTCCAGAGATGCCACAGAACGCCAGGGATCAATGCCGCGACGGCCATCAGCCACACCATGCCCGAAATGCCAAGCGTAGTATTATCCAACAACCATCCTCCACCGGCAGCACTGACGGCGTAAGCCAAGGTGAACATAGCAAACTCGGTGGAGAATACCCGCCCGCGTACTTGATCAGGCAGCTTCTGCAGCAGCAGCTGGGTTGAAAATACCCAGCCTATACCGCCGCCAATCCCCCGTAATACTGTGCCTACAAGAACCAGTCCAAAACCGGCCAATGGGGCGATCAAAATCAAGCCTACAGTGGTTATTACATAACTGGCGGAAATGGCTATACGTAACGGCCCGTCGCGATCACCTGTAAAACGACGGGCGACGATTGGACCCAGGCCAGTGCCAATACCCATAAAAGCATATATCAGACCTAAGCTGACCCCTCCGCCCTCACCTATTACGAAAACCTCTTTAGCCATGGCAACTTGGGCTACTTGAAATGCGCCAGCAGCTACAAGGGCAAAGGCAGCTTTGTTCAAGGCGATGGCCAGGAAATCTTTATGCCTCCAAAGATAGCGTAATCCGTCCATGTACTGTTGTGCAGCCGCCCGTACACTTTTGTCGGCCGCGGCCAGGGCCGGTTCGCGCTGGTAGGCAATACGAGAGATGAGGAACGCTGAAAGTAAGAAAGTCAACGCGTCGATGACGAAGGCGGGGCGAACGCCCCACCCACCGGCGACGATCCCTCCCAAAGCGGCACCAAATGCCAGCATCACTGACCAGGTTGCAGAGCTCAGGGCGTTTGCGGCTCCGAGATTGGGCCGAGAGACGATGTCCGGCAGGATGGCGTTGCGAGCCGGGAAGAAGAAGCCGCTCATGGCCAGCTGGATAATCGTCAGGACGTAAAGCAGCCATACCTGTTCGGGTTCCCGAACGACAAGGAAGCCCAAAACGGTGATCGCCCGGCCGATGTCTGTCAGGATGAGTATATGCTTGCGGTTGAACCGGTCTGCCGCCACACCGGCGAATGGGCTAACCACGAGTTGGGACAGCATACGTACTACGAACAGGCCGCCGACCGCAACCCCGGAATTCGTGAGGTTGGCAACTAATGTGGCCGATGCGATTAGATTAAACCAATCTCCCAGCAGGCTGACGATCTGGCCAGACCAGAGAAAGCGGAAGTTAGCGTTTCCCCGGATGAGGGCGCTGTAGCTGGTCGTTGTTCGTTCGCTCATATTTGTTGGGTCATTCTTGTAGCTTGTCGTATCTGGATGTATCGCCGAGTTCAAGTACAAAATCAGGACCGAAGGCCTGGAAAGGCGTCATGGCACCGGTATATTCCCCGCTCAGCACCTTCTCAACGGCCCGAACACTAGAATACGCGGTTAGTCGATAGGGCTCAAGGGTTTCAAGCCAGGCTTGGCTTGCTCCCCCTTCTGTGTCGGTTACTTGTGCCCAGAGGAATGATCGCCCTTGCTGACGTGCCGTCTCGTCTGGCCCGTGGACCAGCAGATCAATGAACCTCTGTGCGAGACTGCGAAATAATCTTGCGGTCAGCAGCCTCTGCACGATACTGATGTAGGGTAAGAAACGCTCTTGTCTGGACGAGATAGTCATATAGGTCGTTATATTACGAATACCTGTTGTCCGGTAAGCGGTTGCTAGATCGCCCCAAGGAATTGGCATCGCCAAGCTTGACTGGCCATCGGAAAATTGGATTTCCTTGACTCCCGCTCCGAGCGGATAAGGTTCGTAGCGCGAGTCACGTCGCCGTACTCCTCCCTTGGGCAAGCCCTCAACAGCCGTCTTCGCCGTACCAGGGCTGAATCTGCCTGGGGAGGAGAATGCCAGTTCCAGCGAGATCGCATTTCTATGTTTATTGGCTAAATAGCCCGACAGGCAATCACTTGGAACTACATCAAATCCCACACCGCCGATGAGAACGGTTCCTCGCTCAACTGCTTCGCTGTCGAGGGAGAAGATGTTCTCGAATACAGGGATTTCGCCTGTGATATCCAGATAGTGTGTGCGACCAGCGAGGCAAGCTCGAACCATTGGCGCGCTGGTATGGATGAAAGGGCCGGCCGCGTGGAGAATCAAATCGAACTGGGCAACCACTGTTGTCAGCGTCTCTTCGTTTTCCAGGGATAAGACCCGATACTCCAGCCCATATTCCTTGGCTAACCCCTCGAGCTTGCTGGAATCCCGACCAGCCAACACCGGTCTGTGTCCTCTTCTCACCGCCTCTTCTGTGATGATCGCGCCGGTGTACCCATAGGCGCCATAAAGCATCCAGCCAGACCCGGGGCTCATCTAGATCGATCCCCTGGGTGATATCAGTGGCATTGTTGGTGCGAAAAAACGGAGGGAGTCTGGATTAAAGCTATCTGTTGAACTGCTGAAAACTGACATGTTCCACTATTTTAGGCCCGAAACAACAAACCGGCGACTGGACCTCTCTTTTAAAATGGTCCAGTCGCCGGTATTTGCTTTCCGCGGATTATTACTGTCTAGGCTTCGGCCGGATCTAGTATTGATATCAAACCCACTAAGCCCATATTGGCGAAAAGAAGCGGAGCAAGAAAAGGCGCGCCGCGTAGAAAACGCTCAATCACAATTGCGCTCTGGGCGGTTAGATCAAACTCGATATGCAGCCAAAATCCTATTAGGCCCACTAGAATGAGAAGCACCATGGAAGCGAAGTAAACCAGGATGTCCCCTTTATTGGGATGACTAATCGTTCCTAATCCGGCGGCCACCACCGTGGCAAAGACGCCGGCGGCAATCGGTATCCAAAGCCATGGATTCTCGTATTGGGCTCTTCCGTGATCTAGCACGCTGCTGATCAACGTTGCCAGCGTTCCCAGGCTTACCATGAAAAGGAAGGCGCGGGTCTTGCTAAGCGGTAGGCGAACTCGTCTTTCACCCCATAAGCGCAGCGTGCCGCTATCTGGTGGATCTTCAATCCAGGCGGCGCTAACACCCCATAGTCCGACCAGCGAAAAGATCAGAGGACCGACGACCGGTGGAGCCCACACAAGTAAGTAGATTGAGATCCGGTTGGCAAGTGGTGCGGTGGGGAGCGTGGCTCGAACGATATGGAAGTAAGCGCCTAAGATCCCAACGATAATACTGGCGACCAAGACGATTGTTGCGAGCATTGCGGCTTTTCGACGCCATCGAAAAGCAATCAAGCCAGCAAACAGCAGCAGGATTCCGGCGACGGAACCGAAGACAATGGGAATCCATTCCCGAAAGCGGATGGTCCCATTAAGTTTGTGGGCCAGAAAGATGTCAAAGGCCAGAAACAGCAGGTTGACAGCCGCCATTAGCAGCATCAGCTGGTCGCGGGTTAACGGCAGGCGTTTGCCCTTCAGAGCGGGAAACAGAACAGCTAGATAGTACACAGCTATTCTCCTGAAATTTCGGCCAGCTTCTGCGCTGCCAAATCACGCAGCTCAGCCAATTCACGGAGAACCTCATAGGCGCCATGCCATTGGGTATAATCTGGTCCCTGCATCCATGCCCCGAATTTTGCCGTTCTGCCCCAATGATGCCACAGGTCGAAATCGACAAAATCGATCGGTTCATCAAAGGGTTCTGCCGTCAGCAATCCTTGTTCTTGAAGGGGCGCCATGATCTCATCGCTATCCCTAACCCAATCGTTAACAGCCTCGACCGCGGCGTCCGCATCTTCATAAAAGGTCTCGATCCAGTTGTTGTTATGGCATTCCTGGCAAACAGCTTGCATCTCGACCCGGTTTTCTTGCCAACTAGGACGGCGGCTGCTGATGGACGAAAACAAGAACCAGGTCAATCTCTCTCCCACATCATGGGTAGTGCCAGTGGCGCCAAAGCCGCTTATATGGCAGGTCGCACAGGTCGGTGCGGGAAAGTCTTCAGTGGTGAGGGTTCCGGCTTCAGCGTCCCAGTTCCACTCATGGCCGCCAGTCATGTAGGCGATCCCATGGGGTGATTCCTGGTAGATCTCCCACTGGGGATGATCAGGACCGATGTGACATTGGTTGCAGGTTTCCGGCTTTCGGACTTGCTCCAGGCTGAACTCATGGCGAAGGTGACATTTTTGGCATTGGCCGGTTGATCCGTCCTCGTGGGGTTTGCCCACGTTATGGCACACTTCGCAAGCGAAGCGGGTTATCGCCTCCCCCTCCATTTCATATAGCGCATTGCGCTGCAGGTCAGGAGCCGTGATCTCTGCGATGCCTTGGTACTGGGCTAACTGCTCAGGCGTTAGCGGTTCAGTACCAGCATAGGCGGCATAGGCAGGGAGCGCATGGCGACTTTGCTCATACTGGGCCACCTCAGAGGTGTGGCACTTCTCACACATGGCGGTCGAAGGCGAGGCCAGAACGAACGTGTCTTCGTGCTCAGAAGCACCGGGGTAATCTTCGTCTATCTCGTGACAATCCTGGCATGTAACTTCGGCTGCAGCCATGGTGCTGTGACCATATTGATCGACGATGCCGGGTGTTGTCCGGCTGTGACAAACGACGCACTCATCGTTGCTATCAGCCAGGACGTTTACCTTCTCCGGCTCCCCTTCGGCAGAGGAAGAGCCTATTACTGTAAGCACAACCAGAGCCAGCCCGATGACAACGGCAACAGCCACCACGCCGATTATTAGCAATCGAGTGGATCTGCTGTCATTCTGGGTATCGTTTTCACTCATTACTACCTCCTAAAGTACCTGGCCTTTGCCAATAGTGTTGATTCTGACCACCTTCGATCTTCACCTATCGATAACCTGATAATGAAGGATCCTGAAACCCCTTGTCTTTAATCAACGTCGAGCTGATCTCGGTACACGACGCTCTAGAAGATTACTCTTCCGGTGAAATAACTCTTGTCCGGTTCTTACACAAACGAAGTTGCTAGTTCGCTCTATATTCGTCTTGACCTGACTCTGTCATTGACATCGATTAAGAAACGTGGCACAAAAAGAGCGATTGTGATATTTATCACAATATAGCCCTGTTGACAAGCGTTTTAACGAGAAAATGCCTCAACGTATTCTTGCTTCTACATATCGAATGGAACTCGCGCCAATATTGCGACAAGGCTCCTTAGGAAAACTTACATGACCAACGCATCGAGTTCAGAAAGTGTCGATAAACGTCCAAACCGAAAAAGGAACCGTTTTTTTTTCGTTCTGATCTTTGTCGGATTTATTCTGGGTTTGCTGCTTGGATGGTTGGTCATCCAGCTGTCTTCGGATTCTGGTCGGTCAGAAGAACCGCTGTACCGCGGGAGCATCATTGGATCACCCACCCTGGCTGCTGATTTTACGTTGTCCTCCCATCCTGGAGAGCGGGTTAGCCTGAGTGATTTTGAAGGACAGGTTGTCCTTCTCTACTTTGGATATACCTATTGTCCCGACGTTTGCCCCGCTTCGATGGCCCTGCTGGCCAGAGCAACAAGCGATCTGACAGATGAAGAAAAGAAACTGGTGCAGGTCGCAATGATCACCGTCGATCCCGCCAGGGACACTGAGGAATTGATGGCTGACTATATGGGCCATTTCGATCCCTCTTTCCTCGGCCTTTCGGGAACCGAAGAAGAGATTGCCTCGGTGACCAAAGACTATGGCGTCTACTATGAAAAACAAGCGAACGGAACTGAGACAGATTACCTGGTAAACCACGCCGCTTCAGTTTTCGCGATCGATAAAGCCGGCTACTTACGGTTGCTTTATCCGTTTGGTACACCCGGAGAAGATATAACCTCCGACTTGCGCTTGCTAATTAGTGAAAGCTAGTCTCGCGGTTAGTGGCATACCTCGCTAACCGTCCCTAATAGAGAATTCTTGCGGAAGTAACTATGAAGAAACTATTTCTAGCCGTCCTTTTGTCTTCGGTTGCTTTTGGTTGCCTATCTTGTGGTCCGGCAGAACCAGAGATAAAGATTGGCGAAGCTTGGGGCCGTATATCGCCCAAGTCGGCAGCGAACGCCGCTTTCTACATGGAGATCCAGAACGACGGGAGTGCGGCAGACCGACTCATTGGCGCCGAATCCCCCCACTGTGGCAAAACTCAAATCCACGAGACCAGGATTGATGAGCGTGGCGTGGCAAGCATGCAGCACATCGAGGAGATCGATATTCCAGCCTCCTCAACAATAATGTTTGAGATCGGTGGTCTGCATGTGATGTGTCTGGATAAACAGAAAGAGTTCACGGCTGGAATTCGCATACCCGTCACCCTCGTCTTCCAGAAAAGTGGGGAGATAATTATCGAAGCTGAGATCAGAGAGGAATGATCAGGTTTTTCATGGTCGCTGGTAAAATCTTCAGCATTAAGCCTTCATTGGCGCCAAGGGACACACTTTAGACTACCCGTCATGCATAAAGAATCAATTGACGTAAATAACGATCGGGAAGATGTGGTTTTTCCATCAAAACGAGAAGCATGGTTGGTCGGAGTCCTATGGTTGGTCATTCTCATATCAGTCGCTGGGGCGATATTTGCCCTCACCCTCTCCCTATCCATCGTTTCCCTATTTGTTCAAGAGGTTATGTGGTTAGGAATGGGGGCTTTTACTCTCTCTATACTGCGCTCGACCAATTACACAATTAAAGCTGACTCCTTGATCGTCCGCTCGGGTCCGTTCAAATGGACTATCCAATTCGATGATATCGATGAAGTCGTTCCGTCTCGAAAGGCGTGGGCTAGTGCGGCGCTATCGACGGATCGCCTGTTCGTTGACCACAAAGGTCCAGCCGGTGGAACCTACATCTCACCGGAAAACAAACAGCTTTTTCTCGAGACGCTGGCATACAGAGCATCATCCCTCAGGCTCGAAGAGGATAGCGTGGTTCGAGTTAACGCCCAAAAGGCTGAGAACGCCATTTGATGACCCGCGGGCTGTGGGGGGTGTCCCTCCTGTTGGGGGGTGTCCCTCTTTGTAATCAGGCTACCTGACAAGATGTGACTTCATGGGTTATTCGTATATATTGCGTCAGGGATCATGGACAGCAACCCATAACCGACAAGACCCAAAGATATTCTCTCAGATCCTGTTAACCGGAAGATTGCTAGCAATTAGGAACTTGATGGCAATCAGGAACCTGCCTTGGAAAAACTGTATCCGCCTATGAACGATACACCGGCTAGCGAAACTGAATCGCCGACTTCGGGACGGAGCAAGTGGTGGAAAACTGCCACTCAGGCCAGGAACGAGACTTCCCTTCCGGTGGAGGGTGCGCCTTGTCCAAAATGTCTATTAGGCGACCTGGAATTCGATACTCTGTTCCGGCTGCAATGTTCAAATTGTGGTTTTATAGCTGAATGCGGCGCCTTTACCTGATAGCGTTACTCGGAGAAGCGTGTCTTCTTGCAAAGATTTCGAAATGAACCCCCGAGATTGGCTCAGTTTTGCCCAACGAGCCAATACAATCTAGAGACTTACAAAGGAGATTCTTAGTGAAAGCATCTGTTACTTTGGACCACGGCATGGCTTTTACTGGCAATGTGGGAAATGAGTTTTCAGTAAGGATGGATTCAAGCCCGGCTGCCGGTGGTGACGACAGTGGGTTTCGCCCTATGCAATTGGTCTTGGTTGGCCTGGGGGGTTGTACGGGGATGGATGTCCTCTCCATCCTTCGAAAAAAACGACAGGATGTCACCGGTTTTGAGGTACATCTTGATGCCAAACAGGCCGATGAACACCCCCGTGTATTCACGCAGATAAATATCAAGTATATCGTCCGAGGTCGGGGAATCAGGGCTGCGGCAGTGGAGCGGGCTATCGAACTCTCTGATACAAAATATTGCCCCGTTCAAGCCATGCTGGCAAAGTCAGCCACAATAGACCATATCTGCGAGATCGTGGGAGAAGAATAGCATCGCCAGCTCGTCTGGCTGAATTAATTATGGGGTTGGAATCATGATTCGAATTCTCTATCGGGACGAGCGCGGCGAATTGAGCACCGATCTGCAAGTTAATGACCTGGCCGAAGCCATCAAAGATCCTTCCGGTCTTCTCTGGATTGATATAGTAAATGTACCGGTTGAGACTGTAGAGCCCATTCTCGCCGGCACCTTCGGCTTCCACCCCCTGGCCATTGACGATGCGATTCACGAAAGCCATAGACCGAAGATAGATGATTGGCAGGAATACCTTTTCTTAGTATTCCGCGCGGCTAATCTTGTAAACGTCGAATCGAACCGATTGCAGGTTCCTGAGCTAGACGTGTTTCTGGGACCTAACTTCATTGTTTCCTATTATCAGGAACCCATTGCCGCAGTGGACCGGGTATGGGATATCTGCCAGAAGGATCAACGTTGTACAAAGCGAGGGGCTGGCCAACTACTCTATCGGCTGGGCGAAGAATCAGATAGCGAGGCAGTTGCAGTCGTCGAACTGCTGCATGATGAATTAGATGAAATCGAAGAGCAGCTTTTTTTCCGGGGCTGGACCAGCAGCTCTTGAAAGGCTCTTCACACTAAGACGTAATATCCTGCAATTGCGACGTGTCGTGGTTCCACAGAGGGATGTACTAAATAATCTAGCCCGTCATGAATATCCGACTGTAAAAATTGAGGACCGTATTTTCTTTCGTGACATCTACGATCACTTAAATCAATTGAATGATCTGCTTGATGACATGCTGATTCTAGTCGGCGGTGCTCGAGACACTTATTTGTCGGTTGTCAACAATCGCATGAACGATATTATGAAGACTTTGACGGTGATCACTGCTCTTTTCATGCCTTTGGCCTTCATTACTGGTTTTTTCGGAATGAACTTCTTCCAAAGGGCAATCCCTCTGGAAACCTGGACCAACGATATTGCTTTCGTGTTAGTCTTGGCCGTCATGCTCCTAGTTCCATTAGCTATGTTTTTATGGATGCGGCATCGATCCTGGATTTAGCGGATGTGACTCGCAGGAGAGCATCAATCGTAGATCGTTCTACGTTCCGACAATCGTTATAGATCTTTACCTGGGGCCCGCGGTAAAGTCAGCCTTCTCAGACCCGCTGTATATCGAATATAAAATCGCAATCCAAAGGGATATAGGTCGGGTTTCAAGTCCGGGTAGCAGTTATATGCCGGTGTTGGTCTCGCCCTCCCGTACAAAGCAGCAGTAAATGGACATGCGCCGGGCACTTGCCGTAGCGTGTTGTCTTGAATCGCTACAGTGAATATCAACCAGCCAGATCAATGCCCTCTATGACCATTCGCTCCTGGACGAGCTTCATGAGTCTTGGCCGCATTTCGCCAGCCTTTCCATAGCGCGCTTTGGCTAGCAACGTTAATTCCACCTGTTGTCCCAATTCGCCAGATTCACTAATTACGTGCCAGGGCTCTAGTAGATTTGGCAACTGTCCCACGGCTTCGTCGCCTAAGTCTTCAAGCAGGGATATGGCCCTGCTGAGATCGGCGGGGGCAATCGCGATCTTAATATTGGCTGTCGAAAAACGCCCGCGGCTGAAGTTTCGTACGACACGGATCTCTCCGTTGGGGACAGTGCAAGGTTCTCCGCTCATCGCTCTTAATCGTGTTGTCCGCAGGTTAACGGCTTCGACAATTCCTAGCACGCTTCCTCCGGCCACGCCGAGCACTTCCACTTTTTCACCGACGTCGAAATTATCCTCAAAGATGAATCCAACCCCAGAGAGGAAATCGCTAACAAGCGGCCTTGCCCCTAATCCAAAAGCTGCGCTGAATAGGCCGGCGATCAGGATCAACGTCGACGAGTCGACGAACAAGGACAGGCTGACGAGCGTGGCCAAGGCTACCGCGGCGAGGGATATCGCTCCAGCAACTAAGCCTTGGAGCGTTTCCCGCCGTTCCGGGCGCATTCGGGGCTGGCTCTGATTTAGATGACTTACTCGTAAAACATACCTGGCCAGACGTCTCGACAGGCGAAAGACGAGCCAAGCCAAGAAGTAGAAGAAAATGATTAGCACCAGATTGCCGCCCGAAGTTGATGTCCATTGGTCTAAATTAGGGATGTCCAATATCGCTCTCCTGGTTTACTTATTTGTCTGCCGCTAAATCTTGAAGTCTTCAACATTAATTATTTAGTCATCTATTGAGGGCTTTCTGAAGTTAACCCAACGGACCACGCCATAGAACCCATGTGCTAATTCTATCGTTTCATTTTATAATATTATCACTCTCATGGTTATATCTGGCTATGAGATAATCACTTGATAGCGGGCTAGGAAATGGACCTCGCGGTTCGCAAACCTTTCCAATTGCCAACTACCCAGTCTTGCCCTTCAACCCCTTGCGACCTAGCCCTCTGCATGATGTCTAGTCCCAGGAACAGAACGTTTGTTCTGGTTTTTGTTTTGTGCTATTGTCGTTGTAGCGTGCCGTTTTCTTTGCTGCTTCAAGAGCTGTTTAAGTCTGCACCTTGTCCAAAATGTCTATTAGGCGACCTGGAATTCGATACGCTGTTCCGGCTTCAATGTTCAAATTGTGGTTTTATAGCTGAATGCGGAGCCTTCACTTGATAGCATTACTCGGAGAAGCGTGTCTTCTTGCAAAGATATCGAAATGAACCCCAGAGATTGGCTCAAGTTTGCCCAACAAGCCAATACAATCCAGAGACTTACAAAGGAGATTCTTCGTGAAAGCATCTGTAACATTGGACAGCGGCATTGCTTTTACTGGCATTGCAGGAAATGAATTCTCGGTAAGGATGGATTCGAGCCCGGCTGCCGGTGGTGACGACAGTGGGTTTCGCCCTATGCAATTAGTCTTGGTAGGCCTGGGAGGGTGTACGGGGATGGACGTCCTCTCCATCCTTCGAAAAAAACGACAGGATGTTACTGGTTTTGAAGTACATCTTGATGCCGATCAGGCCGACGAACATCCCCGTATATTCACGCGGATACACATCAAGTATATCGTCCGAGGTCGGGGGATCAGAGCTGCAGCAGTGGAGCGGGCTATTGAGCTCTCTGATACAAAATATTGCCCTGTTCAAGCCATGCTGGCAAAGTCAACCACAATAGACCATATCTACGAGATCGTAGGAGAAGAATAGCATCGCTAGGATGGGGGATCGCTATTTCGAGCTGGTCTGCGGTTTTTCTGCCTTAAAGCGTTCGAGAAAATCAGTTACGGTGATGATGCCCACGAGTTCATTGTTATCCACGACAGGTAATGCGCCAAACTTGAAAGTGCTGAGTATCTCGGCTGCCCGGTAAGCAGGGGTGTCTGGGGTCACCGTTATTGGATTAGGCGTCATGCAGCTCTCGGCAGCAGCTGACTCCACGATCTCGACATCCTGCCATCTGCTTTGCATGACCATAGGGGAGTTCATCGCCAGTCTCATGTCCCGGTCTGTGACAATGCCGATGAGGCGTCCGTTTTCGTCTACCACCGGCAGCTGCCTGCATCCTGCCACCTTCATGATTTGAATGACAGTACGTATTGGTGTATCAGGTCGTACTGTATCTGGTTCGGCAGACATTAATTCTCGTACGGTTAACATTTCTATCCGTCAGCCACAGACTGGTGCAGGATGGGCGCGGATCCATGGTTCGCCCATCAGTATATATCTATACAACTCTCGATGGTTCGTGGCGAACATCACCAATTAATCGTGACATTCCTCCTAAGATCGCTCTAATCTCTCCAAATGCCTCGATGAATCTGCCTGGGTTGTGACAGATGTCAACCAGTCCATATTACTTAAGACACTCGCCTCACTGGGGCAATTGTGTAAACTTGTGCGGTCAGAAATATGGTCAGGTTCAAAAGCATTGATGGTGAATTTGCTGGTGGACGCGGATGCAGTGACTTAAGAGAATATTTCAGCAGTCGTCACGGCGGCAGCTGCTGGACACTTTGTTAACATCGTCTGGAAAATTGATTTTCTTTGGTGACTAAGTCGTATTCAATACACAATTACATTAGCGATTAATACGCTCCAGGCAGCTAAAAAGCAAAATACTTAGAAGTGGTGGGATAGTTACTATTGGCTTGGCATCGCCGCACATACAGGAGACTTATGGCAAAAAAAAGAAGAGCAGCCCGTAAAGCAAGACAACCGCAACAGGGGACGAATTGGCTCCTCATTGGTGGGGTAATCGCAGCCGTAGTGGTGGTTGGTGGACTTTTCTTCCTTTTGTACAGCTCTATTCAAGAGGATGGGGTTCCCCAAGGCACCCAGCCGCTTTCTGAGTATTGTCAGGAAAATCCTGACAATTGCATGACCAAAGGATCGGCCGATGCCCCGGTAACCATCGTCGAAGTTTCTGATTACGGCTGCGGCCATTGCCGGAACTTCAATCTTGATACCGCCCCTTTGCTTGAGGATCTCTATGTTCGTCCGGGCCAGGTGCAGTGGGTTGTATTGCCCTATGCCCTGGGCCCAGCTACGACTCCCGCTGCCGAGGCGGCTATGTGCGCCGCCGACCAAGAGGCCTTCTTTGAGTTTCATGAACGGATGTTTGAGATCCAAAGCGAACCCGAGGCGTTGACGACTGCCGGCTTCAGACAAGCTGCGGAGGAACTAGAACTTGACATGGAGGCCTTTAACGCCTGTTTCAGCAGTGGAAAATACTCCGATACTGTCCAGGACAATATTCGGGCGGCCTCGAGCATAGGCGTCAGGGAAACACCAAATTTCTTCGTTAACGATTCACTCCTTCGTGGAAACGCTCCTCTGAGCTCCTTCCAACAGGCCATCAATCGTGCCATGAGCGCCAGCCAATGAAATCCAATCGCTGGCCCGAAGATTGGCCAATTCTCATCATTCAACTACTTGCCGTACCGGGGATGATGGTGGCTTTTTATCTTCTTCTCTATCACAATGGCGATCTTATCGGCGCCTGTTCAGCCAGTGGTTGGGATGATTGTGGACAGGTCAGTGGACCCGGCGCAAAGTATGCAGCGATCGGTCCTGTTCCCGTCGCCCTGATTGGGCTAGCCGGCTATGCGGCCATCTTTTTGGCTGTGTGGCTGGCTAATTGGTGGTCGTGGATCGATGAGAACATACCTGAGTTGATGATCGTCCTCACTGGTCTCGCCTTTTTGTTTAGCCTCGGACTGACCGTATTGGAGATTTTCGTCATTGGCGCTATCTGCCGCTACTGCGTGGTTTCGGCTATCATTGTCACTGTCATGTTTGTGCTGGCACTTATCTACCGGCGAAAGCTTCAGCGGGCCGGCACATAGCTGGCGCTATATGGTCGGCTTCATTGCGGTTCCAGGAGCTAGTATAAAGATTTAGGGGAGTATTTCCATGGAGTTTGGCGTACCAAAAGAAGTTCGTGATTTAGAGATGCGCGTCGGCCTGACGCCGGCAGGGGTCCTAGCCCTTGTCCAGGCTGGGCACGCGGTATACATTGAACGGGGCGCAGGGCAGCAGGCTGGTTTTAGCGACGAGCATTACCGTCGTGCTGGGGCGCAGGTCGTTTATTCAGCGGAGGAAGCATACGGTCGAGCTGACGTAGTCGCCAAAGTAACCCGACCGACGGCGGGAGAACAACGTCTTTTCCGCTATGGGCAGACGATCTTCTCCTTTCTTCACCTGTCGGTATCTTCACCCGATCTCCTTGAGGTGCTTTCTGAACAAAATATCACCGCGGTTGCTTATGAAACGATTCAGGATGAGAACGGTGTTCTTCCCGTATTGGTTCCTATGAGCGAGATTGCCGGTCGATTGGCTCCCATCGTTGCTGGCCAGTTGTTGATGACCACCAACGGCGGGAGAGGGACTCTTCTCAGCGGCATTCCCGGAGTGCCGCCGGCAGCGATCGTCGTTATCGGCGGCGGCGTGCTTGGATTTAACGCCGCCCGGGCATTCTTAGGACTGGGCGCCCAGGTTACATTGCTAGACCGGGACGTGCGAAAGCTGCAGCAGCTGGATGATTCTTTCAGCGGTCGGGTAACGACGATGATATCCAACGAGTACAATCTTCAACGAGCGGCCGATTTCGCCGATGTGCTTGTTGGGTGCGTCCTAAATCCCGGCCAACGGGCGCCGGTGCTAATCAGCCGGAAGATGGTGAGCCGGATGCGTCCCGGCTCGGTGATCATCGATTTCTCCATCGACCAGGGCGGCTGCGTCGAGACCAGCCGGCCGACGACACTGCGCGATCAGATATATGTGGAGGAGGGGGTTATTCACTCCTGTGTACCAAACCTCACCGCCACGGTTGCCCGTACGACTAGCTACGCCATCACCAATGCCGCCCTACCCTACCTGTTAGCCGTGGGCGAGCACGGTCTATTGGGTTCTTACAAGGTAATGCCGTCGCTCCTGGCAGGAATAAATCTCTACCAGGGAGAGCTTGTCCATCCGGATGTCGCCGCGGCGATGGGTCGTGCCATGGACTCTGATCTCTTGGCCAAATACATGACCGGAAACAATACGGGTCAAGGGAAATAGAGCGCCTGATGAATTGGGAATCGATATATCGAAGTAAAGTCAAAGACGTGGATAGCGCCATGATGGCTATCCAATCCGGAAATCGCGTATATCTGGCTGGCGGGGCTGGTGTCCCGGTTGAACTGAGCCAGGGGCTAACACGACGGGCCGAAGATGTTGTAGGCGTTGAGATCACCCACATCCTGACCTTCGCCGATGCCCCTTATGTGGAACCCCAATACCAGGATGCCTTGCGAGTAAATGCGCTCTTTATAGGCTCTAACGTCCGCTCAGCGGTCCAGGAAGGACGGGCTGATTTTACGCCGGTCTTCCTCTCTGAAATTCCACGGCTGTTTCGTACCGGCGCCTTACCTATCGATGTGGTCTTGATGTCGGTAACGCCGCCCGACGAGCATGGTTTTTGCAGCTTTGGTGTTGAGGTCGGAACGACAAAACCGGCCGCCGAATCGGCTAAGGTTATCATCGCCGAAGTCAACCGCCAGATGCCCCGCACCTTGGGAGATAGCTTCATCCACGTTAGCCGCTTACATCACATTGTCGAGGTCGATTACCCTTTGCCCGAAGCCCCGCAAGGCGGCAGCAGCGAACAGCACATGCTCGTTGGCCAGCACATCGCTGAAATGATTCCCGATGGAGCTACGCTGCAGATGGGGATCGGAAGCATACCCGATGCAGTGCTCAAGAACCTGTCGAACCACAAGGACTTGGGCGTCCACACCGAGCTATTCTCCGATGGGGTGATTGACATGGTCGAGGCCGGCGTGATCACCTGTTCGAAAAAAAGTTTTCACCCGGGCAAAATCATCGCCGGATTTCTATTCGGATCGAAGCGCCTTTATCAATTCGTCCATAATAATCCCATCATCGAGCTGCACCCGACGGACTATGTGAACGATCCGTTCAATATTGCCCAAAATGACGACATGGTAGCCATTAACTCCGCCATCCAGGTGGACTTGACCGGTCAGGTCTGCGCGGACTCCATCGGTCCGCGGATATTCAGCGGCGTCGGCGGGCAGGTGGACTTTATTCGAGGAGCCGCCCGATCGAAGGATGGTCTTCCTATTATCGCCTTTCTATCAACAGCCAAAAACGACACGATCAGCCGTATCGTGCCCATGTTAAACGAGGGCGCCGGCGTGGTCACGACTCGTAATGACGTGCATTTCGTGGTGAGTGAATATGGAGTCGCCTCTCTCTACGGCAAGACCATCCGGCAGCGGGCGAAGGAACTAATCAATATCGCCCATCCGAAATTTCGGGAGGAGCTTTCAGCCGCAGGACATCAGCTAGGGTACTTGTAGGGCTAAGATATCCCAATATCGTGGTCGGCTATGCGAAGCAGCATAGCGATCCGCCATTACTCTAGATCTGCCTGGCGGCGATGCAGGGCTCGCTGCCGCAGTGCATCGCCGATCAACATGGCCGCCCCGACGAAAGCCCAGATACTGGCCGCAATAAACACCCCAGGCCTGGGGTCGGTAGGAGACAGGAGTAATAGAATTCCCAGGATGATCTCGAATATGCCCAGTAACAAGCTCGTCCAAGATCTGTGGCGCTCAGCCTCCTCGCCAACTCTAAATCCGCCTGCGGCATGGATGAGCCCGGTGAGTACGATAATGACTCCAAAGATATAGATTACGGCCTTCTCCTCGAGGAAACCTCGGACAATTCCGCGGGCCAGGACAAGCAGACCGCCTAGAATGCCGATTACCCCTGCTGCCAGCGATCTGCGTCGAGCCCGTTGGCCTGAGGCGCCCCACCGCAAACTCATTATTCCGCTGACCAGCCAGAACATCCCCATAAAGTTAACTAGAATCGGCCTGGTTTTGTCCGGTTGAAAAATCAGGGCAATACCTAAGAGCGTCGCCAAGACGCCGCGAATAAGTGTTACCCAGAAGCCGACTTGACGGGGCTGTCTTTGTTTAGCGGTGTTTATCTCTTCATCCATGTTCTTTCCTCTAAGACAAGTCATCCATGATAAGTCACCTGTGACACGGCATCTATAAAACGATGCAAGCTCGCTCGAGGATTATCAAGCTTGCTTCAATCAAATGGCCACCAAATAAATTGTCCACAATTAATTGTCCGCAATTAGTTGCCCGCAAATATACTATACCTGTGATGGACTTGTCTGGTGAACCTATGGTACGATAACTCTACAAACAACTCGCGGGGAGTTCGAGCGGAGTACGGACACGTAGGTTCAATCCCCGTCCTCTCCCCCTTCTGTCATCACTGGATCCGGCACCAACGCGGGCTTAAGCTTTTTCTACTGGGAATAATCAGGAAAACCGCTCTACAAGATTACTAGGTACGGCCTGAAGCTGAAAGGAGGTTTCCATGCCAACCCAGAAGTTACATGCTTTCCTAAACGATAATCAGATCAAGTACCTCAAGATAGAACACTCACCCGCTTACACGGCGCAAGAGATCGCTGCTGCCGTCCACATTCCGGGAGAAGAACTGGCGAAGAGTGTGATGGTAAAAATCGACAACAAGATGACCATGGTTGTTCTGCCAGCCAATCATCGAATCAACTTCGCGAAGCTAACGGAGGAGACTGGCGCGAGCGAGGTGCGGCTTGCCGATGAGAGCGAGTTTGGTGATTTATTCCCGGATTGCTCGCTCGGAGCCATGCCGCCTTTTGGCAATCTATACGGCATTGAGGTTATCGTAGACCAAACCCTTGCCGGTGATAACGATATAACTTTCAACGCCTGCTCTCACACAGAGTTGATCCAGCTATCGTATCGCGATTTTGAGATCCTGGTAAAGCCGCGGGTGTTAAACTTCTCCTGGTAAGCTGATCTTGCAGTTGGCGAAACGCAATATAAGAAGCCATGAGGTTGGCCAACCTGCCGTCGCTTCCTGGCTAAGCCACAAAAACCGTCAAAATTTCGTCTGTTTAGAGTTATTTGTAGAACAACCCAAGGGATTGGCTTTAGGTCATGTCTCGCGGAAAATTGAGCGGGTCCATAGTTGCCTTTTGCCGCCATTGATTCGCTGCGGTTTGCTCATATCTCTATTTCAATGAACAAGAACCGTTCGCTTCTGGCACGCACGCCAATGAGGAATATCCTGACTATCTACAACACCAGCGAAGAGGAACACCATGCCATTAATAGATGACCAGGGAAACATTCGTTGGCTCATCCATCTAACATCGTCGCCGGAGGAGGTTTTTCAACTCTTGTCGACTGATGGGGGTAGGGCCCAATTCTGGGCAGAATCAGCCAAAGAGATGGATGGGTTTGTCAGCTTTCAATTTCCCAATGGTATGAGCTGGCGTGGAGAGATCCTCGAGAACGATCCATCGGGCCGCTTTGCGATCGTTTACCTCGGGGAGACGATCACAGCCTTTGCTTTGTCGGACGACGGAAAAGGAGGTACCGACCTAACGTTGACTGACAAAGGTGTTCCACTCGAGGATCAACATGAGGTCCTAGCCGGCTGGGTTTCCGTATTGATGGCCCTAAAGGCGACGGTTGATTTCGGTGTCGACCTCCGCAACCACGATCCATCCCGCACCTGGGATCAAGGATACGCAGATAACTAGGCCGAGCACACTTTCAACAGCAGCAGTTCCATCTCCC
>DASRZI010000163.1:0-10804 GCA_035686605.1 Candidatus Zixiibacteriota bacterium | reverse complement strand
CTCATTCCTAACAGAATTACTATTAAGAATCCGAATTGAGTCAAATTACTGGTGTATTGAGCTACAGCATCGATGACAGATGGTTCAGGAATCAGTGCTGCGAATGCCGACGCTCCCTCTAAACCTGAGATCAGCTGAGGTGTAAACTTAGCGATGACAGGCGAGAGCATGCCAAATACAAGGAAAATTGCCACGACGATTAGAATTCGTTTCGTTCGCCACTGAAAAGCAAGCTCCTTGCGGAACGTGGTGCCAAATACTTTTAACTCAGCCTTTAACGAGCTCCTAGATCTATTTTCCACTGCAGGATCCAGCGAATGCTGCCGGAAAACCCAGATAACGCCTGGTAAGATCAGCAAGAATAGAAGCCCTTCTGTGATCCAGGGGCTTTCGAACCATTGCGTGCCCAATATGGCAGCGGCGTCCAAAAGCGCATGGTAGACGATGGCAATTAACACATAAAGCCATTGCTGTCGGGTGAATGCTGTTAGGACCAGGATCGAAAAAGTGACTTGAGCGGCGATGGCGATACCGCGCTCAATCAAAGGTACAAAAGCGATCAGGGACGATTCATCGATCATCTCTAGCTGCTGCTGCAGAGTGGCATAATCTTCAGCGGCTGCCCCTTGTGGGATGAGGCTGGTCGAATCGAGATTCCACAGGGAACTGATTCCTGCTGCCAAGAGCACCCCAACGAGCATTGCCTGAAGTCCACCATGGCCTAAGCCCATCATTAGACCATCCCTGTATCGCCTGGCTTTTGGAAATAGTCGGTAGCCGACAACCCGGCTTAGCTCTTCGGTTAAACTCGCGGTAAGGCCTAGTAAAATGGCTGTGGCAATCAGGGCAGTTCCATCAGGCTTATCAGTGGGAAGAATGCCTACCCAGGCCAGGAATTCATTCAGGAGCAAATGCACGATCTGAGCTCCTAAGAATGTCAGCACGCCAACGATGAAGTACAGCCAGGGCACTGGACGCCGATGCCTCAAGGCAATCGCGAGCCCAACCGGCAAAATGATGATGACAAAAGCGGAGAGAATAAACGGCCAGAAGTTCATAATTATTAAATACCCACCATCTATTTCAACTGCTTATGGCCAGGAAAATCTCTTCCAAGCTCGGCCGAACCCATTCGTACCGGGAAAGAAGAAGATCGCTTCCGGCAATAATTCCTAGCAGAGTTGTTTTGCCCTGGACTCGATCAGAGACTGTGACGCGAACGACCGAACCATCCCGCTTAACAGACTCTACCCAGGATAGAGATTGAATCTGAGATACGAAAGGATCTAGCGCAACAACATTTTGGATATCGAATTCCAGGAGGATAACGTCCGATGCGTAGCGAGATAGAAGGCTATCTCGTTTCTCGATCAGCAGTAGCTGACCTTCTTGTATGACTCCGATGGTATCGCAAACCCTTTCGACATCGGCCAGGATATGGCTGGAAAGGAATACAGTAGTGTCTCCCTTCAAGGTTTCGATGAGGTTGAGGACATCTCGCCTGCCAGCTGGATCAAGGGCGCTGGTCGGTTCATCGAGAAAGAGAACTTGGGGCCGATGGATCAGGGCTTGGGCCAGTCCGAGCCTCTGTCGCATGCCTTTTGAGAATCCGGCTATTCTTCGTTTGGCGGCATCTTCCAACCCGCACAATTCAAGCAGTTCGGCGATCCGGTTCTTGAGCTGTTCCGAGTTTAATCCAAACAAGCGACCGATAAAGAGCAGAAATTCCTGGGACGTCATCCAGGGATAAAAGGCTGGAACCTCTGGCATATAGCCGAACGAGCTTTGGGCGGTTGTGTCGCGGCTGGTGGATTCGAGGCCGTTCACCCAGGCCCGACCGCTGGTTGGTTGGGCAAGGCCAGTTAACAAGCGTATAGTAGTCGTCTTCCCCGCCCCATTCCGGCCAAGAAAGCCGAAGACCGATCCTTGCTCCACCGACAGATTGAGATCTTTTAAAGCCTCAACTTTGCCGTAGGTCCGGCTTAATCTTTCACAGCGAATCGCTTCAGGACTATTCATCGTCACGTCCGACCACGAAATAGACGATAGGTCCAATAAAGTTTAATAAAAGGATGATAATCACCCACAGCCACTTTGGACCTCTCGTTTTTTCGCGGCGGATGAGATCCCAAAGAGCTGCAACTACCAATGCCAACTGGATCAAAAGGATCGGGATTAACAGTGGCAAATATTCCAGCAATACGTCGAACGACTCGTTATCCATCAAGAACCCTCATGAACTACAGACAGCTAGAAACTAGCTTGCACCACAAAGCAACACCTACTGCGGGGCCGGATCAACCTTACAGCATTACGTATCTGACGCCCAGTTTTCAGTAGAATAATGCCACTGAACGAGCAATAGTCAAGCTGCCGGAAGTGGCTGGTAAATCCCGTTCTGTATGCCTAATTCGAACTCTTCCTATAGACTTACTGGCAGTATTTCTGGCGAATGAATGATTCGTTCTGCCAGAATATAGGACCCTGGGATATCGAACGAGTTGAGCTGATTGGAACATCTGGAATTCGACTCGATTTGGGAGGAATGCAATAGGATGTACGATGGACTCAACCAGACTCATAAACCGGAGCTGCCGGTATGCGTGGTGTAATTTCTGCTGGAGATGCGGAGACTGCCGCGACCGGTGCCGCAATACTGCGCAAGGGGGGCAATGCTGTTGATGCGGCCGTTGCCGCGGCTTTCGCTTCATTTATCGCCGAAATTGGGTTCGTACACCTGGGAGGTAGCGGTCTAGCTCAGGTATTTAAGCCCGGTAATGGAGACCGGGATACCAATCCGGTTGTGTACGACTTTTTCAGCCCCATGCCCGGGATTGGCCGGTCCGGTTTGCCAGATCCGCTCGATTTCCAGAAGGTAACAGTCGACTTCGGACCAACCACGCAGGATTTCTACCTTGGCCGTGGCTCGGTCGCCGTTCCTGGCAATATTGCTGGATTATGTATACTTTCTAGCGAGAACGGTCGGCTTCCCTTGTCAACGCTTCTCGAGCCGGCGATAAAGTTGGCGCGAGAAGGCTTCAACCTTTCAGACTTTCAGGCAGCCAACTGCGAACTGTTGCGTCCCATGTACACTTACACAGCTGGTATGAGGCAGATTTTCAACAAGAATGGTCGATTGATTTTGCCCGGCGAGAGCCTCTTCATTCCCCATCTAGCACAGACATTGGAGGAGCTGGCCAGGAATGGCGAGATTTATGCCCGCAGCGGTCCACTGGCTCAAGCCATCGTAGCTGACCAGGAGGAACATGGAGGTCTGATCACATCGGCCGATCTCGAGCAGTTTGAAGTGGCCAGGCATAAGGCAATATCAGTCCAATATCGCGAGTATGAAGTACTTCTTCCTCCTCCGAGTTCAATCGGTGGCGTTTTGACGGCTTTTACCCTGAATTTGCTAGGTCATTTCGAAGTTGGCAAGTACCGCCACCACTCCGCCGAGCATCTGCAATTGTTGTTCGAGGTCATGGCGGCCACAACCAGGGCCAGGCCGGTTTGGGACAGCCTGTCTGGCGAGTACGCCAGCGATGAAGCCCTGGCCTATTTCCTGCATCCCAGCTTTGTCGGCCGGTACGTTGACGAAGTAAAGAGCGCGCTGTCGGGTGACACCAATTTCCCGGTTCTCTCGGAGCCAACTCCAAGACCCGATACCAGCCATATCAGCGTGATTGACGGCGAGGGTCTTGCCGTGAGCTTGACGACAACTGCCGGAGAGTCTGCCGGGTATGTCGTACCAGGCACTGGACTCATACCTAACAACATCCTCGGTGAAGAAGACTTACACCCGGCCGGATTCCACATCCTTCCTCCTGGGCAGCGGATCAATACAATGATGACTCCTACCATCGTTCTTTGTGACGGAACCATTCGCCTGGTTGTCGGAAGTGGAGGAAGTATTCGTATCCGAAGCGCGATTATGCAAGTGCTCAGCAACCTGCTGGATTTCAGAATGAAATTGGATCCGGCGGTGAATCTAGCTCGAGTCCATCTGGAAAGCGGCGTTTTTCATTGCGAGCATGGAGTCGATCCCGAGGCCATGTCCAAGCTCGAATCGATGGGCTATAAACTGAACCGGTGGGATAGACGAAGCATCTACTTCGGCGGGGCGCATAGTGTTTCACGAACGCCTTCCGGCAGGCTGGTTGCGGCTGGCGACAATCGGAGAGGGGGTTCAATCGAGGTCGTCGACTAGATTCTCGAGTTAATTGCTAGGTTTGATATCGACAAGCATTGGAAAGAAAGTTCCTTGCTCGAGAGAATGAAGGTTTTCGGGAGTTGACTCAGCCCAGGCAACTAGGCTGATCTCCGGATCCGCGGCAATCATGATAAAACCCCATTTGGGAAGAGCGTCTGGTCCTGCATACGAGTAGTCGATTCTGTCCCAATAGCGATCACCAAGTACCAGATGGTAGGCATCGCTGAGCGACAGATTTGGCCTTCCGGCTGTAACTTCCGATACTGTTCGTTCTAGCATCTCCCCGGAGTCAGCCTCACTCTCGGATGCTTTTCGGATGGCGATGAAGCTGGCTCCATCTTTGGCAATGAATCTATGCCAAACGTCGTCGCTCTGATCGTGCAGGAAGGATGTATCTGCAGAAACGACATATCCATCCACCATCGTATCTTCCCATTTGCCTGGATTATCGCCAGGACTTATCGACCTGATTGCCAGGGAATCCACGACCAGGCCCGCTGTACCGAGCAAGATTTCTTCATCGGAGGCCAGGCCTTCCATATCAATCACATGCCCCCACCCATCCCTGACGATCGCCAAGAAAACGCCTGTTCGTGGTCCGCTACTTGACTCGTAGCCATAAGCTGTCCATGTTGTGTTGATTTCTCCGATGGATACCGCCTCCTCATAAAGAATCTGGACATCACCATAAGCCTCAAGTACTTGCTCTCGAAAATCACTAGACAACGTCCCCTCCATTCCTGGCTGGGAGGTTACCGACAGGTTGAGAGAGCTGTCTAGATCCTCGGTATAGACCCGCCCCTCAATCTGGGTTGGTGCAGGCCAATGATCAGGTAATCGAAATTGATACCCATGAATTGGATGGATATATGTGTATTGGCCCTCAGGTAGATTCTCGTTGGAGACTTCGATATGGATGGCCAGGTTGGAGTCGACGCTATCCAAGGCTGGTGAATAGAAATTGAGCTGGTATCGACCGTCCGGCAGCGGCCGTTGTTCCAAAGTCAGCTGCCCGTTTTCGTCGAAGATAAGCAGAGTTCCTGTCTCGATTGAAGCGATGTCGCCGTCTTCAAGATAGGTGATTTGGGTTTGGAAACTATCACCTGGCTGAGGGTCGAGAGATAGGCCGCTGATCGTATTAACAACTTCGGCTAGGGCGCCTGTCTCTGTGTCGAAGATGAGGTGGACATCGCTTTCACTTTCGGCCTCATAAGCTCTATGCCTACCAATGACGCGAAGCTGCCCTGGTGTTAAGTCGTCCGTCTTAACAAATCCACCGGCTAATCCGTCGCTAAGATAGGCGCCACTAGCCCCCCAGATGACCAGGTGCTCGTGAATACCCGGGTCAAACTGAGGAGTTTTCGACCACGACATGGGAGTCTGCGACCGTAACATGGGAGTCTGCGACCATAACATGGGAGTCTGCGACCATGACAAGCCTGGAATTTGAAGCGGCTGGCTGTCGATTAACAGGATTCGGCCGTCATCCTCAATCCTCGAAACTTCAAGGGTGATGCTGAGTGGTTTCAGGGTCGCTATCTCCAAAGCTACCAATGCCGGATTCTGACTGCTGGCAACATCGGTACTGGCATATACCATTTCTATCTGCGGAACCGATTCTCCGGCCGAGGAGCCGTCATAGCGAGGCTTTAGAGAAGCAGGCGTGACCGTTGGAGGTATTGGTGTTGGGGACGGGGGAACGGGAACGGTGGCTTTGGGCGCGATTGTCGGGATTTCTTCGTTCTTCTGGCAGGCTGCGAACAGAAAAACAAGCAAGATAGGGAATATCAAATGCCAGGTACGTCTCATCAGGTTCATTCTAGATTGCTTTCGACCACTACGCCAGCGATCAGACCGTTTCTTGCCATCAGGTTGTATCGCCCTAAGAATCCGCTTTCTTTCGGAGTAATTAGGGGACATGGACTTTTAAGGGCCGCTCCTTGGCTAACTTTCTCTACCTCATCCTTTCAAGGATGACGAAGGCGTTGTTGTCTCCCCCGGCGGCGACGATATGCCAGCCATCGTTGGCCATAGCGCTTAGCGTCGCCTCGGCTTCGGCCGTGTTTTGCCGGACCGGATGCTTTACCGTATCGGCTTGAAGATTTGGGTTGAATCGCACTATCTTTATCTCTTTCATCTTTCCATCCTTGAATTGTGCACTGGGTCAGAGCCGGTAATGATTATGACTGAAAAGAGCGACAGTCTCAAGCTTTAGCCCAACGTTAATGCACCTCGCTTCTGAACTCCCTCTCTTCAGGTCTGTCTCTCATCAGCTGGTTTATCCGAAATGTTTCTGGAGCACTGACCCCAGGCATCCAATGCAGCGACAGGCAGATCCAGGTGGACTAAGGGTTCAGAAATGCGGTAACGGTCAAGCGTGCTCGCTGATTCCTTCTGCCCTGGATCAGATTGATTGAGAACCAACCAATCTCGAGAAAAAGACCGGCTGCGGCTCGATAAGCTGGACAACTGGGACCAGATAATGAACGAGTTTCAGATCGTCCTGACTGATGGATCTGAGATTCTGAGGGGATTTGAGGCTGAATGGGCTGGCCAATCCGTTCCTATTCGGATCTCATAACAGGAGCTATCAGGATATCGAGGAGTATTTGGTTAGAATGCAGTTCGTGGTCGCGATCCAGAGGTCGGTTTCAGATTGAGGCTTTTATTGGCGGGCTCCCAAACGAAGTCTGGACCTCCATTTGCCGAAGCGCGGGCGGGCATCGTTAGACAACAGGGCTAATTTATCCCCAGTCGTACAACGGTAATACTGAGTATCGTATGCGAAACTGAGGATATGGGATTGTTGGGCACCGCGTTGTAGATTGGAATGGTGATACCCAGAGAATTCGCTTGATTTTGACTATCTGTTTCGCCTGGTATCCAAATAAGCTCTCGCTGCAACGATGATCACAACGGCTACCAAGATGCTTGCGATAGCAAGAAACTCTAAACTGCCAATGCTGGGCATAGTCCTTCTCCGTTACTCAGCATATACTCCACGTAAGTCTAGATACAGATAGTATACATCTTATGTCCATCAATATTCTACTTCTTGGTCCAACGATGCGGAATTTTTATTCTTAGGACCGCTTCTCACCAATTCCCCAATCGACTGGTCTGCTAATCTAGTTCACCGCACCTCAGAGAACGCCACACCGCGCATTATTTTCGGAGGTTTATCACGCATGGCTCTCATGTTATTAAAGGTTGGTGATAATGGACTGAGAGCTGCTATCTTCAGGAAGAAAAAGCCTGGAGCCTGTTCCTTGTAGTGGGATCAAAGACGCAAGATCTTGACCCGGTGGGTAATAAGCCCACCAGTAAACCTAAATAGGCGGAACCAGTCCTGTGATCCTCCTTCTAAGTTCCATCAAGGAATACCAGGTCAACTAACATGATGCCGGTGATACAAGTTCGGCCGTGCATCCAAATCCTCTTTCTCATTGGACAAGATCCCCATGTCATTGGCACTCGTCGCTACTCGGTCTATAAACTTTGCTGCCCGATCTCCAAAAATGCGGTATTTTTTATGAGAGTTGCACCTCATACTAGATACAGCCGCTCCTCCTACCTTGCGACGCCCCTGACAGGATGGGCAGGGGGAGCGGTTGACCAATCCTCCTCATTTGTAAAACGCTCTGCCACATCGGGGTGGGCCATCGTTCCGCTTCCTACCACACTTATCCGCTGGAGCTCAAGGTCTATACGCGGAACCTGTTACCTTGAGGCGGTAAAGTTACTATCGAGGGAGGTTCGGACGGCGTCGGTTCATCTCTTCGGCACAAGTTCTGTAGCGGCAAGGCAGCGAAGAATTAGCCAACGTTTTCTGACTCGACATTCCCCTCCAGCTGCCTTGCCCTCTAGCCCGGGGCAGGTTCATTTCATTTTCGGGCAGGCCCCCTAATTTAGGGAACATATCTCGATCCAAGTACCGCACTCTTGATCGCCTGCCCCAAGTATCATAAGCAAATACAGGGGAGGCATTTCGAGAGGATTGGCATTGTCATGCCGAGCGGAGTCTCGGACGACAGGAAGTCGACCAAGCATCCCTAGAGTGTTGTTAATCAGGAGACCTCTGCAGTAGAAAAGAGCGGGGTAGGTTTCTATTAGGCGATGGAAACTGCTACATCTTCTTGCCAAATAAGTGCTTGAACGATCGTCAATGACAGTCGTATAAAAGGCGACCAGCCAGCTTGCAAGATCCTCATCATGATCTCAAAATCGATAGACTATCGATAATACATAAATTCCTTTTGCGAACAAGCATTTATGGCCCACCCTGAAGTACTTTCCGGATCAGGCTTCCTTGGATTATTTCTCACATTCCTTCCTAGGCTTGCTCTTCAATGAGCCTTGTCCTTCCCACGTGCCACTTGAGATTAGCCATAACTGCCTATCTGTTCTCGGCCGAACAGCGACTATACTGCTAGATATGTGTTTACACCCTCAGATCGCATGGGGTAACTCTAAACCATGAAGAACCGGACAAACCTATTTATCGCCCTTATATTCATGATGGTTTGCCTGGTCCTGATTTTGGCTGTTAGCGTGCCGGCCGGCGTCAGCATGGAAACGGTTGAGTTAACGCCAGTCGCCTACATGCCCCTGGTAGCTACGTCAACATGTCCTAGGACGAGCTCCAATAGCTATGGTGGTGGTACCGCCTTCCAAGTTGAATTCGATGACCCTGTCCGGCCTGCCAGCAACCATGCGGACAAGAACATCGAATTGCGTGGTTACCAGCCTAATCCTGATCCGAATTTGGTACTTGATCTCGTCGACTATGGCTTAAACGACCCCACCCCACCTCCGCAGTTCGCTACCCTGTTCTCTCCAAACCGCGTGCCGGCCTTCATCGAAGTCTATCAAGTGCGTGGCTGGAATTGGGCGCCTTCACCCGAGCCAGGCAGCCGAGGCGACCCCATAAGCAACCCACCAGTCACAGCTCTCGGGATGGCGGTGACACCTGGTGAGGAACTGCATGTTCCACATTCGGGTTATGACATCGGTGGAGGAATGGAGGTGATCCTTCTCTATGCCGATGAAGACACCGTGGCTCTGCGCTACGGGCGAGAAGATAGTGCGGGGGTCCAAGGATTCACGGTGCACATTGACAATATTTGCACGGATCGCAATTTACTGGCCTTATACGCGAGCTTGGATTCACCCAGTGGTCCTCGCTACGTATATAAGCCGCCGCACCAGCGACCGTATGCCTACCCTCTGCCGAACCTGGCCACCGGACAGCCTCTGGGAACCGCTCGGGACAGCGAGGTCATAGTGGCAATTGTCGACACCGGCAGGTTTTGGGATCCTCGTTCTTGTGATGATTGGTGGCAGATCCGGCCGGGGTATGGCGCCTGCCCATAACTCACTACTACTGCCGTTTGAATTCTTGAACGGTTACATCGAAACGCGACGCAAAATCAACCACTCATTTAGAGATTTGAACTGGGCAGCCTGTATTCTATGCCGATGTCGACCTGTTGCCCAGAGCCAGCAACCTAACTGGAGTTATGGAAGGCGGTTATGGCCGGTCCAAGACTTTTGACGCTACAATTTACTCCTGGTTTATTCAGATCGGCCTAGGTAACATTCAACAAAATGAGATCTCTCTTATGCATATAGCCATTCGAAGAAGTGCGTACTCACTAGATTTCATGATTCTACCAACGGGACTTGTTCTAAACAGGGACGGCAAAGCCCATAGGCGCATCACACACAGTCTGGAAGCCCCGGCTGTTTAAAGGCAAATCTCCATGCCAGCTTATCGCGAAAGAATTTACATTTGCCCGAGCGACAATGGCCAGCCAGCCTGGATTGTGGACTTTCCATTATGGTGGGATCGAGGCGCGTTCTTCAAAGAATACGGCGATCGCCGGATCGACACCGGAAACCCCTTCCATGTAGACTACGGGCTGCTGCTGACCGGCGGGGAAGCAAACGCGTGGAATAAGCGCTGTAAAGAGGCGTTGGCCGGCGACCCTCACAGCCAGGAACCGCATGTTGTTGAGGCCATGGGCCGGTTGGAGACCATACTTAGAACGGCAAGTTGGGTCATCGTCGAGTCGTATGAATGGGAATCAGGCATGGATTGAGATAGAGGCCAAGATTGCCAACCCTCACTGGCCTACCGGCCGCCGGGTCATCCGGGCGAAAATGTCAAGAACAGCAGCCACATAAAGTAATCCATCCACTTAAAAACCATCGTTTACCACTGCGACGATACCAACTAGAGCAGCAACCACCGCGACTCTAACCAGGAACATCGTCCATATATCCGTACCGTGTAATCCTCAGCCTCCAGAATACACTATTCCAGTTTGGGTCATGTTTGGCGCCGGCCGCGGTGGAAGTTCTGGGGGAGTAGTCGCCACCACTGTTGTCTGGTATAGAGGTCAGAGCGCCAGCCTGATAACGGCTGGCGCCCGTCTGACCGGTCCCACCATGACTTCTCTATTACCGATTTTTCGGTGTTACCTCAAAAATAACTCCGTGTCACTATTTCATCACAGTCGCAAGTTATTTTGCTTTGTGCCGATACAAGTTATTTTTAGCCTTACTAACATTGTGCACAAGCATTTCACAATC
>DASRZI010000162.1:0-3741 GCA_035686605.1 Candidatus Zixiibacteriota bacterium | reverse complement strand
CAGGCTGTTCGAAGAGCAGATAAGCTGCCCATGTGCTGAGAGCAAGGAGGCAGGCGACGACAACGTAGTGGAAGACAAACTGTCGATGTTTACGCAGTTGGACTGAAAGAGTTGGACTCATTGCCATGTAATCCTGAATCGCGATGAACTTGCTCAGACAGTATAATACTCGCTGGAAGTTTACAATAGGTACTTTTAGGCAGTTGTGTCGAGTATGTTATGTGTAATACCGTCTAAGTGACGAGGGCTTTCGCAAAGTAATAAAAACATTGACCGACTTGAATGATTGTATTCAGTTATCCGATGTTTGAAACTCTATCCGTTGTGGCTCGTTAGCAGGTCATTGAACGAATCGATTGAGCATACTTGGACACCGGATCAACTCCTAAGTAGGATCCGCGTTTATGGACGTTGGTCGATTTTGGGTAAATTTTGGTAACTTCAATTTCGATAGGCTAGAGAGAATGAATTGGCGGAAAGGTTGAGGTCGCGGATTTCAAAATCAAATCTCCAGCTTGGAATACTCGAGTTTGCCTCCTTGGCTGGCTTCATTCTGGTTCTTGTCGGGTTCGGCTGCATTGCCTTCTCCAGGGGTGGGGTCGATTATCGGGGATATCATGCTGCAGCCATGCTGGTTCTGCGCGGAGGAAATCCTTACGATTACGCCCAACTTGCTCCAGTACTTGAGGAAATTGCCGGATTCCAGTCCAACAATCCTTTCTTCTATCCTCCTTGGTATGTGCTGCCGTTCTTGCCACTAGCCCTTTTGCCCTTTCAAGCAGCCCGCGCGGTCTGGATAGTCATAAATTTGGTCCTGTTCGTTCTCAGCGTCGAGTGGATTCGCGATGCCATCAATTGGAAACTCGACGGCTGGCGGCGTTGGTTAGTCTTCCTTGGAGCGTTTCTGACCTTCGGTGCATTTTGTCTGATTAGTGAACAAGCCGGCATTTTGCTTTTATTTGGTGCAGCTCTGGCTCTCCGGTCGCTGAAATATGATCGGCCGGCGCTAGCCGGATTGGGCCTGGTTATTCTGTTTACCAAACCCCAAGCCACCATTATAGCTGTTGCGGTACTTGGCTTATGGATGTTCTTGTATAAAAGGAAGTCCGTCTTATGGGCCCTGGCCTGGGTGGTCATTCTCACCGTGATAGCCTCTATCGCCATGCCGAATTGGTGGTCTTTCGAATCGAAGGGATTTGGCGAGGGGCTGATCTATCAGCTGCAAGGACCGGGTCAGATCGAGTTCAGGCGGGTATATGGGACGATTTATGATTATCTTTCTCATTCTCTGTCGATCACCGGTCTGCCTTCCTATCTGATTGCGGCCTTGTTAGGTGTGGTTGGACTAGCCCTTGTAGGAATAGCCTGGTTCAAGTACAAGAGCCCCGAAATCATCACCGGAACTGGGATCTTGCTTACACTGCTTGTTACACCCTATGCCCTCCAGTACGATTACGTGCCATTAATCGTCCTTGTTTTCTGGCTGCAAATGCGCTCCTTGCAGTCGATATGGCAAGTACGCCTAGCGGTCATCTTGCTGCTACTCTTCGTCTTTAGCGTTCTTATTTGGCAGGAATGGTCCTATCAGGGATATTGGCAGGTCATCGGTGTCTTAGTTGCAGCGATAGTCGTTATGGCCTCTGAGTATCGCATGGAAAAACGCCCCCAGTTTGCCTAATATCTTATAGCAAAATTGGCTTTGGCGAAGAGGATTTTCCCGACTGTAATTGCCCTTGGACCATTTGGCAGTTAGCTGTCTCAGATCGTTCACCGGGACAACTGGCATCTTCCGGCATCGGCGGCAATAACTTAAACAGTGCCTCACGCTTCAACGACCATTTGCTGTACCCATATCCGGTTGTTATAATTTTCAACAGATGCCACCCTAGCTCAATTGGCAGAGCAATCGCTTCGTAAGCGATAGGTTATCGGTTCAAGTCCGATGGGTGGCTTATCGCACTGACGAGCTCCAGGGTCAGCCTGGAGCTTTTTTATGCACTGGCATTCTTTCGTGCTACCATAACAAGCCATGGATAATTCCGGAGATCTCGAGGAAAGGGGAGGAATTCAATGGTGAAAGAAAAGCCGATTGTTTTTGGGGTTGCAGGAGGGACAGCATCTGGCAAGACGACAGTTGCCCATAAGGTCTTGGAAGCTGTAGGCGCCTCACAGGTATCTTATGTTCCCCATGATGCCTATTATCGGGACATGAGTTATTTACCATTGTCAGAACGGGCTCAGCTCAACTATGATCATCCTGAATCGTTGGAGACGGAGCTGCTGATCGAGCACATTCGTCAGCTTCTTGAACATAAACCGGTGCAGATTCCAGTATATGATTTCACTGATCATCGGCGGACGAAACGAACGAAGTTAATCGAGCCGAGTCCAATCATTCTGATCGACGGGATACTAATCTTCATCAGTGACCAGCTAAGAGATCTGATGGATATAAAGATCTATGTAGACACTGATGCCGATATTCGTTTTATTCGACGGATGGAACGAGACATGAACGAGCGCGGCAGGTCGCTGGAATCCATCATCAAACAATACATCGAGACTGTTCGAGTCATGCACCTAGAATTCGTCGAACCCAGCAAGCGATATGCGGACGTCATCATCCCCCACGGAGGATTGAACCGGGTGGCTATGGACATGGTTACTGCTAGGCTAATCGCAATGCTCCAGAGGGAAGCCAGTTGACCTTGAGGTATGTACGTTCGTCTGCAAAGAAGTCGCTGATGTTTAGCGCCACTTCCCAAATCGAAATCAGGGCAATTTTCGAAACCGAGCAAACCACATTGTCCTACTCACGAGACAGAAAACCGAAGACAAAGTCAAACAAGCAGAAATGATACGGAAACTGCAACGAAAAGAAGTACTAATTATTCTGCTTCTATTTGTCGCTGCCTTCGCAATCAGATCCATCGGGATCGACTGGGGACTTCCGGCCCAGCAATTCCCTCATTCCCAATTCAACCAGGATGAGACGGCTGAGCTGTTTGGGACCCTTCAGTTAAGTGAAGGAATCTACCAGCTGGGCTTGTTGGGCTACCAACCATTCTTTTACTATTTCTCCTTCCTCTTCTTCATCGCCTATTTCTTCCTCGGTTTGCTCACAGGGCAATTCACAAGTCTAGACGATTTCCAGCTCCAATATGGTTTAGACCTGTCTCAATTCTTCGTCGTCGGTCGCTATTTCATGGTTGGTGTTGGTGCGTTGACAGTCGTACTTACTTACATCGTCGGCAAATACATGTTTGGGAAGCGGGCTGGCCTGGCAGCGGCACTCTTCTTAACGATCTCGTTTGGACATGCCATCTATTCGAAGATCTATCGTCTTGACTCCTTTCTTCCGTTTATTTTCCTACTAGCTTTCTTCTTTATCATCCGGTTGCGAGAAGCCAAGCCCGGAAAGATTCGACCTTATGTCTTGGCAGGAATAGTAGTAGCGGCAACGGCTACCACCAAGAAGACCGGGTTCGCGATCCTCGTCCCTTTCTTGCTCGTTCCTCTGATTGAAGGATGGGTACCCCTCAAATGGCCGTTAAAGCTGTCTGGCATTGACAGACGGTATCCATTCGGATTGACCATCCTGGTGGCTTCCCTCGTTGCCCTGATTGGACCATATTTTATATTTCTAAATGTTTACAGGGCGAATACCCTGGATGTAGCGACCAGTTTTGTGACAAACGTCAGCCGACGGTTTACTTCGGCAATTATCTCAAGCAATACATA
>DASRZI010000161.1:0-11711 GCA_035686605.1 Candidatus Zixiibacteriota bacterium | reverse complement strand
AAATCCGGCATGGCTGCTTTGATGTCAGAAAGGATGTCGAAGTAAACATCGTTAGCCTTTGGCTCATCTTGCTTCGTAGAGTGGGTGAAGTAGTCGGCTGACATAAATTGGTGGATGCTGTCGATGTTTCCGCCGTTCATTTCCGCTACAAACTGTTGAACGCGTTCGGTGTTAGATGATTCTGGCATGGGTCGAATTCTCCTTCTGTCGCGAGCCGTGAGTCACTAAAGCAAATAGGGCCACCGCTTGGGTAATTGCATCTTGTTCAAGACCGGACAGCCCGAATTTACGTCCCTGCCGGATAATCAAAACCATTCCACCATGCTCCCAATATCTGTGCCGAACTCTATGCTAGTCCATAGGGTTCAGAATGGCAAGAAATCTGGTAGAAGCGTGCTATCTCGAGACCAATGGCAAAGAAGTACGTGGGCTACGCTGGCTGCCGGCTTCAATAATGCTCTCGGGTTGCGGAGGGTTCGGCCACTCCCCAACGCCGAATCATGCATCTTGCCCAGGTGTGGCCACAATATCAGCTATGACAATCCAGAGGTGTCTGTTGCCGCCTAGACAAGATTCTTGGAACGCCAGGGGATAGGAGAATAGTGGTAAGTAGATAGTAGACGGCTGGTCTTTGAGCGTGGTTTATATGGGGTAAATCAAGTTGCATGTTACAATAGCGATCAGACCCTTCTAATCCATAAAGACAAACAGTAAAACAGGTGAGGTAACAGGACATGCCAATATTCATGGACCGACATTACGTTGAAGGCGCTTCCAGGCTCGCGATGGAAACCGCACACAGGCAAGATCTTGAAATTATGGACGACTTTGATGTTAACATCATGACATATTGGTTTGACGAGGCACGTTCTACGGCCTTTTGTCTTGCCGAAGCCCCTAGTGGTGATGCACTTCGGGATCTCCATGCCCATTCCCATGGCTTTGTACCCAATGAGGTAACCGAGGTCGACCCGATCACCGTCCAGGCATTCTTGGGACGAATCGAGGACCCTGTTGCAGAGACCGGTTCAGAAAAGGAAGCCGAGCAAGGTGGAGTCGAATCCGCATTTCGTTCGATCATGTTCACTGATTTGAAAGATTCTACTCAGATATCGGTTCAACTTGGCGACAAAAAAGCGATGCATCTGCTCCGCGTTCACAATGCCATGACCCGCGAGGCACTCAGAGCAAATAATGGCCGGGAGATCAAAACCACAGGTGATGGATTCATGCTATCCTTTGTCAACGCCTCTGATGCCCTCAACTGCGCCGTCGAAATCCAGGAGTCTTTCAAAGATTATAATGAGCAGAATCCCGAAGAAAAACTGTACGTCCGCATCGGCGTTGCGGCTGGAGAGCCAATTGAAGAGAAGGGTGATTTATATGGGGCCGCCGTCAATATGGCTTCTCGTATATGTTCCCAGGCAAAGGCAGGTGGCGTGCTGGTGGCCCAGGTTTTCCGGGATGAAATAAGAGATGATGCGGAGCATTTGAAATTTGCTTCCGGGGGGAAGTTGTCGCTGAAGGGATTTGACCAGCTTGTCGAAGTCTACGAAGTAATTTGGGAATAATCTGCCAGGGCAGCCGGATTAGCTGCCATCCACTGTCCCGGTCAGAAAACATTCAGTAAGGTGGCAGCTTAAATGCTAATTTCAGGGCGAAGCTTCGCGAACTCCCCGCCCTTGTTCAAATAGTCCTTTACGCTTCGGTACTTCCTGTTATCCCGATTGTATCGAAACAGAAGCTCCCCCCGTCACGAGAGCTTTCTTTCGTCTTGTATCTCCTGGTCTATCTGGAAGTCACTCCCCTCGTCTCTCCAATAGACTAAAAAGACTAGATTCCCGGCTGCTTAGTTCCGTTTGATTCTATTGGCCCAGGGCTAGGCGGGTTCCTCTAGCAAGATCTATTGTCGCTCAAACGCCAACTGACGGACCTTCCGAGCCGCTTAGTATCATGTCGAATCTATCTGTCCTCAATCCCTTATTTCACGTAAGATATATGGACCAAATAAGGCGTCACACGATGGCTGACTAGCATCAAAGGATTATCCAATGACAACGTTTCAACCATTCGAAATGGAACGCATGATGTCCCTGTTCGAGCAGGATGTTGAGTACAACCTGTCCGAAAGCGGCGTGCACCCAATGCTGATGCGAGAGCTTCTGGCTGACAAGGCTGAATTGTTAGAGGAGCTGCTGGATACCGAATTGAACTATCCGCACGTAAACGGCATGCCCCAACTGCGCCAATACATCGCAGACATCTATGAAAGTGCGAGCATGGACAACGTCCTGGTCACTGTGGGCGCGATCGAGGCCAACTATATAACGACGCGCACGCTGCTGGCCCCTGGAGACGAAATCGTCGTCATGCTGCCAAACTACATGCAAATTTGGGGTATCGCTCGTAATCATGGTCTATCGATCAAGACCTTTAGCTTGAGAGAAGACCTTCAATGGGCGCCGGACCTGGATGAATTGGAGTCGGCCGTCTCGCCCAGCACTAGGCTTATCGCCATCTGCAACCCGAACAATCCAACCGGTCGTATTCTGACCGAGTCCGAGATGGAGGCCATCATTCGCATTGCTGACAAGGTTGGGGCGTGGATATTGGCGGACGAAGTCTACAGCGGCGCCGAACGCTTAACCGATATCCAAACTCCTTCGTTCTACGGCCGTTATCCCAAAGTGATTGCCGTGGGCAGCATGAGCAAAGCCTACGGTCTACCTGGGTTGCGGCTCGGCTGGGCAGTGGCTCCGACCAACACCATCACCGAGATTTGGGCGAGACACGAATATACGACTATCAGCGCCACCATGCTCTCCAACAAGCTGGCTGAGTTGGCCTTGTCACCTGAGGTACGCCCTCGAATTCTGCAGCGAACGCGAAGCTATATTCGCCAAGGGTTTCCGGTGCTGCAGCAGTGGATAGACAGCCATGAAAACGCCTTCTCCCTCACCCCTCCTGGCGCGGCTGCCATCGCTTTTGTCAGGTATCACCTGAAAATCAACTCAACCACCTTCACCGAGAGGCTACGTAGAGAGAAGAGCACCCTCATAGTTCCCGGCGACCATTTCGGCATGGATCACTTCGTTCGCATTAGCTTTGGATTGCCCCATGATTATCTCGTCGCAGCCCTTGATCGGATCCACGAATTAGTAATAGAAATCGCCGGAGAGAGCCGGAGTTAAGGAGAATAAGGTGGAATCTACACCTATTTCTATAGCCAATAAAGGCAGCCGATGACGCTCATCTATAACGCAGCGCAGATGGTGCCTGGGGCGATGGAACGAATTCAGCCCTATATCCGCCAAACAATGCTCGATCCATCAACCTACTACAGCCAGCGGACCGGAGCTGATGTCTATTTCAAATGTGAAAATTTGCAGCATACAGGCTCCTTCAAGGTCCGGGGCGCGTTAAACAAAATACTGTCCTTGAACGAAGAAGAGCGGAGGAGAGGTATCGTCACCGCTTCCACAGGCAATCATGGAGCGGCCTGCGCCTACGCGCTGCAGCAGATTGGGGCAAGAGGCATTGTCTTTGTGCCAGAAACTGCCGTTGAAACAAAACTCGCGGCTATTCGTCGACGAGGCGCTGAGATCCGCACCTTCGGCCTGGATAGCATCGAGACGGAAAAACATGCCCGCGAATTCGCCATTGCCCATGGCATGACCTATGTGCCGCCATACAATGACCCGTTGGTTGTTGCTGGGCAAGGCACAATTGCTGTGGAACTGCTGCATCAGCTGCCGAATATCGACGCTGTTTTCATCTCCGTTGGCGGTGGGGGTTTGATCGGCGGAATAGCTTCCTTGTTAAAGTTGGCCCGGCTTGATATTGAGGTATTCGGATGTTCCCCTGAGAATTCACAGGTGATGGCCCAGTCGATTCTGGCGGGTGAAATACTTGATTTGCCATCTTTACCGACACTTTCCGATGGTACAGTCGGTGGCGTTGAACCCGAGTCAATCACATTTCCGCTGTGCCGGGACTACGTGGATCAATACATATCTGTTAGCGAAGAGGAGATCGCCAGCAGCTTGCGCGACTTCATGGGTGCACAGCACCAACTGATTGAAGGATCGGCCGCCGTGTCAATCGCCGCATTCTTAAAAGCTGCTGATCAGCTGCAGAATTCGCGAGTTGCAATCGTTCTTTGCGGGGCGAATATCAGCTTGCAAACGTTGAAAGAAATACTGTAATTGAGGGACCCCTCCCGAAACTTGCGAATGGCACGCAGAGATAGGAGCTCCGATGCACATCTTTACCCTTGAACAGATTAAAGCCGTCTTGCCCGATATAGATCTCATTCCTGAAATCGAAGATGGTTTCAGACGATATTCAGCAGGCCAGTCCGTTGTTCCGCCTGTAGGTGAACTGCTGCTGGATAAGGGCGAAGTGCATATCAAGTATGGATATCTGCAAGGTGGTGACTATTACGTCATTAAAGTCGCTTCCGGATTCTATGGAAACACGCAATTGGGACTGCCATCTAGTAATGGCCTGATGCTGATGTTCAATCAACAAACGGGACAATCCGAGGCCATTTTGCTAGACGAAGGGTTTTTGACCGATATACGAACAGCGGTCGCCGGCTCCATCGCCGCCAAATACCTTGCTCCGCTCCGGGTGGAGAGAATTGGCATAGTCGGTACGGGAATTCAGGCCCGTTTACAACTGCGTTATTTGAGAGACCAGACAACGTGCCGCGATGTGCTGGTCTGGGGTCGAGGTGAGTCTCAGCTCAATACCTACGCTAATGAGATGGTTAGGCATGGATTTCGGGTGGAGAGTACGATGGATACTGCCATATTGCAGGAATCTTGCAAACTCATTGTGACTACAACCCCGGCAGTGGAACCGCTGCTAAAGGTCGAACATCTGCAGCCAGGCACCCATATCACGGCCGTCGGTAGTGACACACCACACAAGCAAGAGCTAGATGCTCGAATCCTTGCTCGAGCGGACCTGCTGGTCGCAGACAGTATCACCCAATGTCTGGAGCGCGGGGAGATTCATCAGGCGATAAAAGCAGGCCTGTTGTCAGAAGAACGATTGGTTGAGCTTGGCCATGTGATAAGCGGCGAGGCGCCATCGCGTTCCGACCAGGCCCAGATCACCATCGCCGACTTAACCGGTGTGGCGGTACAAGATATCGCCATCGCGACGGCAGTTCTAAAACCGCTGCTCGGAGTGTAACCGTAACGATCAAGTCCTCAACCAAGCATCATTCCCTTATTCCCCCAAGACGACAAACGATCAGGGAATCGTCTCTTCGTACTATCCGAGCGCGTCTGTATGCTGCCAGGCAGGTTTATCGAACAGCTAGGATCTCGCTGTGATGGCCCACGACATTCGCCGCGACTGAATGGCCATGTTCTCCAGACTTTCTCCTAGAAAATCAGTCACCACTCCAATGTGCCGCGAAGCGATTTCACTAGCTATTTGAAGCAATGACGGTCGTCCATGTATCGGGGTGAAAGAACACTGTTTCAGGGGCATCGCTTTGCAGAGGCTCAAAATTGCGGCATCCGGTACCCAGCGTTTCTGGCCAGAAGTCGGTAGTTGTGTACTCTGGGCTCATCAGATAGGTCACAGCAAGGCGAACCTCATTGCCGGTCATCGCAATTTGGTATTCCATCTCGTTATATCTCCCGGTCAGCCCGTTGCTGGCGAGCCAGTTTTCCCTCTCCAGGTGATCCCTGCGCTCTTCTAGCGCCTGCTGGCTGTTGGAGACTTCCCTGTTTGTCCATAAGAAGTCCCTGGTTTTTTGCCACTCATCTCCGGCTTTTTCATATGTGGCCGTTCCCAGGGCTGCCGAAGAATGCATTACCAAGATTTCATCATCTGCAAGGACGCAGACGCTTCCAAGTCCGAGTTTATCGGAGCGGATGCCCAGGTAAAGATACCCATCTGCGTGCATTAGCAGCAGCTCACCATTGGCAAGTTCGATCGGCAGGGCACTATCCCATTCCCCTTGGGAGAGCACGCCATCAATGGTTGCCGGAGTTCCTTGGGGTGCAAATATAGTCGAGGAGGCGTCAAGTTCTTCTTTGTCTGGCGATGTGGGTCGCCAGGCAGGCCAGTACTCGCCAGCGGCGTTATTGGTCAGCCGTCGTTGGTTGCTCCCATCCGCATCCATTAAGTAGATTTCGAAATTACGGTCGCGATCGGACTGAAAGGCAATCTGTCTTCCATCAGGCGACCAGACGGGATCTTCGTCTACGGTATTTGGGCGATTTGTCAGCTGGAGCACGCCTGTGCCGTCAACATTCATTGTGAAAACATCTTGTTTTTGCCCGCCTGGAAGCATCGAAAAATAGGCGATCTTCGTTCCGTCGGGCGACCAGCTTGGGAATATCTCCCAATCAGGGCTCCCAGTAAGAGACCTTTGATTCGACCCATCGGAGTCCATCACATAGATTTCCCAATTACCGTCACGCTCGGAATTGAATAGGATCCGTGTTCCATCAGGGGACCAATCAGGACTCATGTCGCCCGCAGAGGAGTTTGTCAAACGCACCTGATTGCCACCGTCACTGTCCATCACGTAGATTTCCAGGTCGCCATCGCGGTCAGATACAAACGCCATTCGTCTGCCATCTGGAGACCAATCCGGATGCAGCTCTTTAGCCTCGTGATGCGTCAACCTTCTTTGGTCACTGCCATCGGCCTTCATGGTATAGATGTCACCATTGTTATCGACGGTTGAACCGAAGGCGATCCTGTCGCCATCAGGCGACCAATCTGGCGTCACATCGTCTGAACGGCTATTGGTCAATCGTCGTTCACCGGTTCCATCCGCGTTGATGACATAGATTTCAGCATTCCCATCCCGTTCGGAGTAAAAAGCGATCATCCCTTCATCGCTGATGGGATCGGCCATTTCGGGTACAGGGATGACTTTCGGCTCCGGAATGGCAGTAGGACTCGGTTCGGTCGTTGGTTCTTCGGGGGCTGGTGTTGGTTCATCAGGCGTTGGAGTGCTCGGTCCCTCTGCTTGACCACAGCTCCCGAGGACGAAGGAAAGAACCAGAATTCCAACCAACCTTGCCCAGCCAATTCGACCAGGCACTAGGAGCTTTGCCAGATGCCACCGGTGGGCCATTAACAAAATTCGTGTTGTAGATACCGTCTGTTGCTTAGAGGTGCCTATTTTACTCATTGGTCCATCCCGTATTAACATTCGGAAACCAAAACGAAATTGCATTTTTCATTGTATCACATGCGCATGGTACGCGTTCTGCGGGCGGCCTCGCACAAGGGGTAACGCTCATCGACTAACAGCCGCGCTTGGTCTGATTCGGCCCGCGTTTAACAATCTCGGTGTGGCGAACATGCTTCTCGGCGAGTATGAGATCTTCCAGTCCAACTTCGAAAAAGCACTAGCCCTTTCTCGCGAGTAGGGAGATACGGTCTCCGTAGGAACTGGCTCCATCAACCTGAGTTGGGCTGCAGCGACAAAAGGTGAATGGGAGTTGGCTATTAGTCGAGGTGAGGAAGGCATTGCAATTAAAAAGAAGAGCAGACATACCGATGCTCAAGCAGAAGGTTTGATTTGGCTTGGGCATGCCTGGCTAGGGCAGCTCAGGCGAAGAATGATCTCGGAACTGCAGGAAAATTTGTAGAAGAGATTATGTCCTACCTCGCCGATGGTTCGCTCGACGGGACTTGGGAACCCCTTCGGATATACCTGACATGCTATCAGATACTGCTTGCGTCGGAGGATGATCGAGTAGGTGAAATCCTGGAAACCGCCTATCAAGAGTTACAAGTACGGGCAAGAAAAATCCCAGATGGTAAGGCGCGTCGCATGTTCCACGAGAATGTGCCCTGGCATCGAGCAATTATCGCCATCTATCAGGAAAAAACCCGAGGTGATTGAACGCTCCAGTGGACTATTGGTGCAATAAAGATAACTCGTCCATCAGGCGTGATTCTCAATATCTGCAGCAGTAATTTGACCAGTCATTTAGGTGCTGCCAGGCCAAGCATGCGCCAATGAGAATCGAACTTTCCTCCACCGGACCCACGGCTAGCGAGATTTGATGTCTTGCGAACCGAGGAAAGCGCCGGAACCTCCCGCCGTAAAATAGTGGCTCACTTTCTACTCTTCGGTCAAGGCGTAATCTACCGCCTGCTCCAACGTCATCCCCCCACCCGCTTCCCAGGCCGCGTCGAATGTCGCCCTATCGAGGTTGGCTCTAACTTCTGCCATTTGGCGCTCATGTTCGGGTTCATCTACCAGGTCGATGACCGAACTTGATGGCGCGCGTAAAGCCGCCGCCGCACCGAAGAGCGTTGCCGCCCGCTGGAACTCCTCTGTCCGCCTTATGGGCGATTCAGCCAGGCCTTTTGTCAGGGCGATTTCGGCCATTTTCTCCAGGCACCAGGCGACGCCACCTTTGTCTCCAATATCGCACCGCAAGAGCATGCTTTGTTCAAGGAAAGCTACGGCCTGGTCATTGTCATCCTGACGCAAGGCTATCCAGGCAAAATTTCCCAGTGACACGGCGATGCCCCATGCTTCTCCGATTTCACGCCTCAGAGCCAGACTTTCTTCTTCTAATTCAGTGGCCCTCTCATAGTCACCCTGTCGTATTGCCACTTCTGCCAGGCCGGAGATGGCTATTCCCGTACTCGTCCTATCTCCAATCTGGCGCAATATAGGCAGCGCCGTTTCAAAGTATAGGACCGCCTCAACGTAGTTGCCCGGGCGAATAGCACATGCTCCCAGCTGCCACAATGCTCTGGAAATACCTCTAGCATCATCCAGCTCGCGCATAATGCCGAGGGCTTCTTTTATCAAAGAGGATGCCGTCGCGTATTCACCCACCTCGGTCTCCATGTCTCCAAGGGTGATGAGTGCATCGGCAAGACCTTTTCGCCCAGCAGGACCAAGCTCGCGATATATAGCTAGGCTTTCCTCGAGGCTGGAGCGAGTTGCAGGATAGTCGCCCTGCATATAGGCAAAAAGTCCAGCCATGGAGAGAGCTTTGGCCCGTGCAGCACTGTCCTGATCAGTCGATTCACCGGAAAGAGCCAATGATAGGAGCTCTCGCCCTTCAGAATAATAGCCGCGAATCTGCAAATACTGCGCTAACGCTCCGATTAGTCGGAGTCCTAGTCCAGCTGTTTCTTCAGTGGACTGGCTCCAGTCCACAGCCGCCAGGAGATTGTCGTGCTCGATTTCCATCAAATTCAACCAGGTCACCTGGTCCATTCCTCGCAGATTAGCCTCAGCCTCCTCCATCAGGTCAAGGAAGAATGACAGATGGCGATTTCGCACAGATTGTTCTTCACCGCCCCCAGCCAAACGTTCCAGAGCATATTCATGGATAGTCTCAAGCATCATAAAGCGCGGTTCCCCTCGCGAATCTTCTCGCTGATAAAGCAGGCTCTTATTCAGCATGGATTCTATTCCATCCATGATCTCGATATTCAGCCCAGGGCTGCATACTGCCTCGATTGCTTCCAGGGATCGGCCGCTACTGAAAACGCCAAGGCGGGCAAATAGAATCTGCTCATCCTCATCTAAGAGTTCATAACTCCAATCGATTGTATTTCGCAGCGTTTGTTGGCGAGCTGGCAAGTCACGGGGTCCGCCGGTGAGCAAGCCAAGGCGGTCGTCCAATCGCTCGAGCAATTGCTCAGGATTGAAAAGCTTGATCCTTGCCGCCGCCAGCTCGATGGCCAAAGGAAGCCCATCTAGCCGGCTGCAGATTTTCGCTACCGGCACGGCGTTTTCATCGGTAAGAGTGAAGTAAGTCGAGGATGCCTCAGCTCGCTGGACAAAGAGGGCTATCGACTCGTATTTTGAAAGGTCAGATACCGAGTCAACGACCGCCAGATCGGGAACAATCAACGGCGGCACCAGGTATTCGTACTCTCCGCTAAGGTGCAAAACCTCTCGGCTGGTGGCCAGAATGGTCAATCGCGACGTACCCGTCAAGAGATCGGTCACCAGCGACGCTGCCTCCAACAAGTGTTCGAAGTTGTCTAAAAGCAGCAGCAGCTGCTTGTTACCAAAGTATCGGTGTAATGAACCGACCAATGGCGTGTTCGGCTGTTCGGCGACGCCAATGACCTTAGCGATGGCGTTTGGCACTAGGGCTGGATCAATGATAGAGGCAAGAGAAACAAAATAGACACCGTCCCGATATTGACCGGCAGATTCGCGGGCGACCTGGACGGCCAGACGCGTCTTGCCACTGCCCCCTGGGCCAGTGAGAGTGACAAGCCGCGACGTCATCAACAGCTGCCTTACCTCGGCAATCTCCCGGCGCCGTCCCACGAAAGAGGTGAATTGCGGGGGGAGTTTGACATGCTGTGGATTTACATCATCCAAATCGGATAGGATGCCTAGCTCCCGCGCGCGAACAATGGCCTCCGTCCGGTTATCGACGCCCAGCTTGTTGTAAATCTGCCGCACGTACCACTTAATAGTGCTCATGGCGACCGTCATCTGCTCGGCGATCTCCCGGTTGGCAAGTCCGTTTCCGATATGGGTCAAGACCTCCAGCTCGCGTCCTGTAAGCGGCTGGGCAAGGGGAAGAACCTCGTGATCATGGCTATCCATGGATGCATTATACCTTGACTGGCATGTAAATTCCCTCCCTCACCCCCCTTTTTCCCCTCCCCCCTGGGAGGGTGACGATGGACCAGGACTACATTAGACTGTTCCAGGTAGATGGAAATCGTATAAGGATTCATCGGTCGTCAATGTGGAGAATGCAATGCCAAAGTTTGTGATTGAGAGGGAAATGCCCGGTTCCGGAGACTTAACCAATGAAGAGCTGCAGGGCGCTTCGCAAGTTTCTGTCGGAGTGCTCATGAAGATGGGTCCGCAGATTCAATGGCTTCATAGTTATGTTACCGGCAACAAACTTTACTGCGTTTATTTCGCCCCGGATGAAGCATCCGTGAGAGAGCACGCCCGGCTTAGCGGATTCCCGGCCAACAAAATCTCGGCAGTCACAGCCATCATCGATCCTGGCACAGCAGAATCGAACTTGGCTATCCTGGCCTAATTGCCAGGTCTGTAAAACATTACTGGTTCGGGCAGCCATCGGCTGCCCCTGATGACTGGAGGAAATGATGAATAAGAAACGAGTGATAGTTATAGTTGGTATCTTGGCGGTTATGCTGTTGGCAACGACCGCATTTGCGGCCAGAGGCCGCAGCCGGGGAGCGACTGCACGTGTTTACTGGAATTGGGACGTTGCGGACGAAGTGAACCCGGTAGGCATGTCAATTCTGAGTCGCTCCCAGGATCGAGTAAAAACCAACTACTTCACGTCGGAGCTGACTCCAGGTCAGGCCATGACCCTGTGGTTTATTTTCTTCAACTATCCTGACCTTTGCAGCGACGGAGTTTGCGGCCTGGACGATCTCGGTGCGGATAAACCTGCCCAAGGTGACTTCCATCTGGCTGATGGACGTGTGATTGGCAACCGTGGTTATACCTGGTTCAGAGGCTCTCTGAACGTGGGTGACACATCCGGATCAGGGCTCGCCGAACTGGGCATGGAACCCGTTGCACTGGTCAATCCGAAAGGGGCTCTATTTAATCTGGCGGTCCATAGTCACGGTCCGGCTCTCACCGGAGACGACCTCATCGCACAGCTCAACTCCTATACTGGTGGGTGCATTATGCCTTTCCTAGGCATAGATGGATTCGCAGGTGGCTTTGATGAACTACCTGTTAA
>DASRZI010000160.1:0-11813 GCA_035686605.1 Candidatus Zixiibacteriota bacterium | reverse complement strand
TTACCTACGTCCCAAACCTTGATTATGCCGTCAACGTCGGCCGCGGCGAGCATCGTGCCGTCTGGGCTAAATGAGAGGGCATTGAAGTTGGTGTCTGGCGAATTTGTCTGAATGTTCAGCATTTCTCCAGTTTCGAAATCGCGGATCTCTACATACTCTTCAGCAACGATTCCGGAGAACCTTTCATCAGGTGAAATCGACAAGCTTGAATTTAATGGCCCTAATTCCAGGGTCGTGACATCTAGAGCACGAAGTTCTTCTGCCGACTCTAGAGTATGAACGGTCAGGCGCTGTCTTCTTTCCCCAGGAGATAGGAATAACTTTGGTGCCAATATGTACATCCGCCTGCCATCAGCCGAGATGGTAGCATTTGATGGCACTCCGACCTTGAAAAATCCGTCACCGCCTAGAGTAGAAGAAACTTGACCATCAGCCGGACGACGTGGTAATGACAGAGAGTGCGTTTGAGTTATGGATTCGAGATCCCATATCTGAACGATGCGCCCTTCCAGCCAAAAGGCGATTAACCTGGCAGCATCTGGACTCAACACCACATCTGTCAAATCCTCAGCCTCCAAGCTCTCGGGTATAGACAAATTGATTGGTGGTCGGGATTTCCCATCACTAGGATTCCAGAGATTTAAAATGATCTCGTCTTCAGCCAAATCGATGATGCCAATATAGGGCGTGACCGGCCATGCATCTACGGCAACCCCTGGAGGAAGCGCATGGAGAAGTTCGCCTGTGGTGGCATCCCAAATTAGTGTGGATGTCTCACTCGATAGAGCGCGGGGGTCTGTCCCAGAACGGAAGTATCTGGCAATGACACTACTCCCATCTGGGCTGAAGCTGATGTATGGCTGACCGATACTTTGGGATGGAATCGTAAATGATAACCGGGAAACCTCCTGTATGCTCCGCTGGAGCGCAGCCTGGGCTTCTGGCAGGATCGTGCCATTTGCCAAATAGGTCTGGTTAGCGGCTTCTAGGGCAAGAAGCAGGCTCAATTGTGGATCACTGTTTAGATTGTCGTGAGCGTATGAAGCAAGATTACGTGCCAGTGAATCCCGTGCTTGAATCTCTATTTGTGACTTCTGCCTGTTAATTTCCGCGGCCGCATCTTCAGCATGAGCTCGTTCAGTTTCAGCAATGGCTTGTTGGGTTGCTCTGGCCTCCGATTCCGCGATAGCTGAGCTGCGCTGACTCAGAGCAAAAGCCGACAGGATAATGGCCAGAACCAGGCCAACGGTCAATCCGGCAACAATGAGACGCCCCCGCCGAACCCGCCTGGATTGGATCATCTGATCGTGCAGATGGCTGGCCTTGATAAATTCGGCTTAGGCTGGACTTAGATCCTCGGACCGGTTCGCGAACCATTCTTCTGCCTGGGCTAGCGGTACGCCTCTCAGAAGGGCCCCCTTATCCTGACCTGCCTCCTCCCACTGTTGTATGTTGGCCCGAAGACCTTCCTGCCAACTCCGGAAGGCACGGTCGGCATCTATCCATTCCCGCAGATGACCCCAGCTTCGAATTAAAGCATCATGAACCACTTCCACGGTTTCTGCGTTGACCTCGTTTCGGCCGGTGACGACCAAGCGTTTGTCGGCCAGAAATTGGATTAGGGTCCAGTCGACCCCGGCTAATTCATCCCTGATCGCCAGGCGACGGGTATCTTCTGTCCCCCGGCCTGGCTGGACGAGTTGGATGAAAACCCTTCGGATCTCGTTCTGTCCTTGCGCATCCAGACCCACATAGATTTCGTCGGCATAACGGGCTAAGGCGCCATCCACCCGGCCAATCTCATCATAGATGGCGTGGGTCATCCAACCCGCATCCATCCTCTCCCAGAGCAGCGTCAGGGCGAACTCCAATAGCGGCAGATTGCCGGGTTCGTCACCGACATCATCGAGAAGACGCTCCACCAGCCCTCTTTCAAAGGCGGCGCCCTGCAATTCAGCCGGTTTCTCGATAGTCGTCTTCAATTCAGCCCGGTTCATTGGCCCCAACATGAGGGCTCCATCTTGAAGAGCATCGGCGAAAGGCCGGTACGCCAATGCCAAGCCCATAAAATCTGCCCTTAGAGTCAGGAGCAGCACAAAAGACGGCGGACGGCGCAGAGAGCCTTTCTCGGACGCATTCAGAAGCTCTTCCATAAATCGCCGGCGTTCCTCGCCTTCATGGGTCAGAGTAAAGAGCTCTTCGAATTGGTCGATCACCAGCAAGAACTGCTCTGAAGCTGGACGCCGATCTAAAATGCGCTCAACCAGGAGTTGTAGGGACAGCTCACCGGTCGTTAACGCGGCGGCAAGTTTTTGAGATTCCAACAGTAAATCGGTGCCCGTCAGCTCTTCATTAATGAAAGGAACCAGGGCACTGGCTAACGATAGAAATGGGCTGCCCCCCGGGCGGATATGCACAATAAGCCATCTTTCGTCTTGTTTTAGATGGGGCAGCAGGCCAGCAAATACCACCGATGACTTACCTGAGCCGGATGGCCCGACGATAACCGCCACCAAACCGCCAGCCTGTACAGACTCCTCCAACAATTCCGAGAAAGTTTCCCGACCGAAGAAGAAGGGGGCATCCTTTTCTTGAAAGGCGACCAACCCACGCTAGGGACAGGGGCCAACCTCACGCCTGAGGGTGATTGTGTCCAACTCTGGTGCTCCAGCTGAGGACGGCAGGGCTTCCAAAGATTTGATAGGGGGGAAATCGGATGGTAAATCTTCAGTGACTAGCTGGTGGATATGCTCCGGGCGGCGCATATCTTTTAGCACATGATATCCCATGTCCAGCAGACTCACTCCGTCTGGGAGATCGTCCCTGACCAGGGGAGTAGTCGTCTCAGATAAGAGAACCTGGCCGCCGTAGCCAACATGGGCGATACGGGCAGCCCGATGAACATCCATGCCTATGTAGCCTTCATCTACAAGCCAGGGTTCGCCGGTATGCAAGCCCATCCGCACGCGTACCTCCACTTCTGGCGGCCAGCTGTGCTCGGCGAGGGTGCGCTGGATCTTGACGACGGCCGCGACGGCATCGCTGGCTCTTGGGAAGGAAACGAAGAAAGAGTCTCCTTGGGTGTCGATCTCGCGGTCGAAATGCTTTTCGAGAACATCGCGCAGAATGCGATTATGATCGGCCAATAGTTGGGCATAGTTCATGCCCAGTTGATCTAGAAGTTTTGTGCTGCCTTCGATATCGGTAAAAAGGAAAGTTACGGTTCCACCCGGAAGATCACGCGACTCGATCCCTGAACCCTCTATCATTAGGTGACACTCCGATTACGATTAACGGCCCTGCGCATTAGTTGTGAGATTTGATAGCTTTCTTCTAAGTTTAGCCTCAAATAGGTGCACGAATTCGCGATAGCAGATACAGAGCAGATTGTAGATCTCAGTATATCATCAATTGCCTTTTTAAGGGGTGCTTTCTGTCGCAGCCTCGAGGAACCCAGCAGAGCCTGTATTTGTCTACCCTTGGTCTTCCATTCTGTGACGCATGGTTCTGCTGAATCCATGGCAGCAATATTCATAGTAGAAAGATAGCTTTCGAAGGATTTGCTGTTGAGGTCTTTCTGGTGCAGAATATGGGTCACTGTACCCAGATTGCCAGCGCAGTAACAGCCCATAAATGAGCGCACATTGAAGACTGTTTTCGGAGCTTCTCGAACCAGCAGGCGCTTTTACCCACTATCACGCAACATACTGAACAAACGAATAAATCGTCGAGCCAACTGCCTCATATGTTGGTATGAGTTGGAAACGAATTACTCCTTAAGTAATCATTGCGAAGGCTAAGCGGTGAAGAAGATATTTACCTCGTTATCACGGAAGGCCGTATAAGCAGGCATACAGACGCTGCCTGCGTTAGACGCAGTGTCCATCGTAGAGAATGAAGTAACAATCAACCATCTAGTGCTCAAATAAGGGGTTTAGCGTGACTGCAGCCGGATCATCTGTTCTCTCCCCACCCCCATCGCCTTTTGCTGTTTTCAAACGGCGCGATTTTACTCTTATGTGGCTCGGTCAGCTGGTCGATACTATCGGCAGTTCACTGACCTCCTTGGCCGCATCAATCCTAATATACCGCGAGACCGGATCGGCAGCCAGCGTGGGTCTTATGCTCATAGCGACTGCTGCGCCGAGTCTTTTTGTGGGTCTATTTGCCGGCGTCATCGTCGACCGGTATGACCGCAAACGGATCATGATAGCAGCCAATCTCATACGCGCCGTCCTGGTTTTCCTCATCCCCCTCTTGGTGCCGCTAAACACCGCCTGGCTGTACATTCTGGTGGCCTTAACCAGCACAGTGGGCCAATTTTTCGATCCAGCCCATGAGAGTGTGCTGCCTGAGGTTGCCCCGGACGAAGAGCTTGCGGCGGCCAATTCACTCATGGCCATCAGCTCCTTTGGTTCCACGGCCATCGGCTTCGCCGCATCTGGTTTGCTAGCCTCACTTGGTGACCTAAAGTGGGCTTTCTATATAGATGCGCTCACCTTCCTGCTATCGGCCGTCTTTATCGTCCTGATCGACATCAAACCACTGGTTGTCGATGCTAAGACCAACGCCGCGGTGGTGGCAAGCAATCTACGGAGCGGTCTGCAATATCTTTTTGACACCCCGATCTTAAGGTCATTGTTCCTGGTTTCCATCCCAGTTCTAGTCGCCGTAGGTCTGATCAATTCCATCTTGCTGCCATTCGCAACCCAAGCTCTGGAGATGAACGAGTTTCAGTTTGGCATTCAGGAAGGGGTGACTTCCATTGGATTTGTGATCGGCAGCCTGGCCTTGGCGGTTTTCGCCGGCCGTCTGTATGAGGGCCAGTGGCTAACGATTGGATATATCGGCCTAGGTATCCTGGGTATTGCTTACTCCCAAGCTGCAAATATCCCTATCGCTATTACTATCCTGTTTTTCTTCGGTATGATGAACGCTCCATCTGCCATCGCCAGGCGGCTGGTTATACAACGGCACTCGCCTAGGGAAATGCGAGGACGGGTAAGCAGCGCCTTTTTCGTCACTCGCGATATTTTCTTCCTGATCGGAATGGGTGCGGCCGCCCTGGCTGACGTTATCGACGTGCGAATCTTGTATTTGCTGGCCTCAATTGTCATTCTTTTATCGGGTTTCCTAGCCCAGCTCTTGCCAGGTTTGCGCCAGGGTGCAGCCCAATGGAGAAACGCTTTGAGCATGCTTCGGGCTGCGCCAAGCGCTCCCGGTCTCGGTGCTGGACGCATTCTCATTCCAGCCGATCAGGATATGCTGGCTGGTCTTATGCCGCAGCTCGTTAATTTAACCACCAAAGAGTGGGACAGGCTGCTCCAGGGTGCGCAGGTCGTATCAGCGGAGGCCAACACGGCTGTCATTCGCCAGGGCGAGACCAGTGAGGAAGTCTACTTTATCCTTTCAGGCCAGGCTATCGCCGGCCTATATGATGATGAGGGTCGTTTCACTTCTCTGAACATGATGGGGCCAGGTGACTTTTTCGGCGAGATCGCCGCCCTTACGGGTTCGCGACGTACTGCCGATGTGATCATGGACGAAGAATCCAGCTTAATCGTAGTGACTGCCAACTCCTTACGGGGGCTGATGGATCATCCAGCTGTTAGCCAGCTGTTCCTGTCCACTATGAGTGAGCGTCTAACACGGGTCGCAATCACCGATATGCCTCGCTTCGCCGGAGTAGATCAAAGGGAGCTGCAGGAGCTGAGAACGGTTAATAATTAATAGTTAACTGTTAATTTTTAACTATTACTGAGGGAGTGTAGTGTTAGCCAAAGGTGATGATATTGGGGAACGGCTAATTGAGTTTGCGGTCCAGGTCATCCGCTTAGGTGAGCCGCTGGCCGCGAGGCAAAGCGGTGATAATTAATAATTAACAGTTAACGATTAGCGATTAGTTATTAATATTTAACAGGGGTATACGTTGATGAACGCTACTGAGGAACTTTCTCGACTGCAGGCCGCGGCCGAGCGTGCCCAGGCTGGCTACCACCACGAGAAGGCCGTGGCTCTATATAGCCAAGCCCTGGTGTTGCAAGAGGCAGAGGGACTAGCCGATCCGGAGCTTGAATACGCTTTACGAGGCGGGAGGGCCCATTCCAACAACATGCTGGTTAACAATGAAGCTGCGTTGGCCGACTACCAAATCATGGTGAACCTGGCCGATAACGACCTCGCCGATCAGCCACGATTGATCACGGCTCTCATCAAGCTTTCGGAGTCAAAGTATCGACTTGGCGATATGGATAAGAGACTGATTGATCTCGATCGGGCCCTTGGGCTGGCTCGCGAACTGGGAAATCGGGGGCTGCAGGTCGATGCCCTTATGGAGTTGGTAGCGGATAAGCTAGAAGCCTCCGCTTTTGACCAGGCCTGGGAACAGTTGGAAGAGGCCTTTCGCCTGAGCCGTGAGCTTGGGGACCCGATGCGCCAGGCCCATATCCTCAGGAACGAGATCTATTTCTACAGGATTATTGGCAGGTCCCAGCCATTCGATGAGAAATATGAACAAATACTTGCCTCATACCGGACCTCTGGCGACCGATATTGGGAAGGTAGAGGGCTGTTAACGATAGGCGCCAACAGTTCAGATTATGGCCTGAAACGCGATTACAGCCACCAAGCCCTGGAGTGCTTCCGGCAGATCGGCGATCGCTATTGGCAAATCCCTAGCCTGAACAACCTGACCTTCATCTATGGTCTGCTTGGTTTGTATCCACGGGCCATCGCTTTTGGAGAAGAAGCTATCAAAATAGCCCGGGCGACCCGGCTGCGGCCCAATCTATGTTATTTGACTGCCAACGCCGCCTATGCCTATCTGGCCCAGGGTCAGTTCAACACCGCAGAAGCCTATCTTCTAGAGAGCGCCCAGATAGCCCAGGATATGGGCTGGCAGGGCCTGGAACAAGAAGCCTACATGGCTGTTGGCCGGCTGGCTTTCCTGCAAGGGGATTATTACCAGGCAAATGAGCGGCTGGGAGAATGTGCCCGCGGACTGGAAAAGTTAGAGTTAGCCGATGCAGCCCTGGCCTTAGCCTGGCAGGGCGCCGCCTGTTCAGCCTTGGGCGAGATCGACCAGGCTCGCCGGCTTACCCGCTCGGCCGCCGATCATCGAACCGCACAGCCTGAGGCAATCTTGGAGCACCCGTCCCAAGAAATCTGGTGGTGGCGGTATCTGGCACTCATTGCCCCTCGCCTGCCCGAAGAAGGCCAGAGTGCGCTCTCAGGGGCTGGTCCTGACAATCAGGACAAAGAAGCCTGGCTGGCCTTGGACCAGGCCCGGATGGAAATGCTGGATTCGATCGATTCCTTGAGCGATAACGGCCTGCGCCGCAACTATTTCAACAAGATTGCCGTTAACCGCTGGGTGATCCATTGCTGGCTGGTCGAAGCCCAGGCTCGTGGTCACTCCTTGGAACCGCTGACCAGCAATTTAACCCGGCGCGCTGACCTGGAGTCCCAATTCCAGCGGCTACTCGATATTGGCGTGCGCCTCAACACCCGCGAATTGACCGGGGATCTGGCTCAATTTATCCTGGATGAACTGGTTGAGCTGACCGGCGCCGAGCGGGCGGCTGTGGTTTTGCCCGATGGTGATAGCAAAAGGCTGGCAGCCCAATCACTGCCCACGATGACAAACCTTTACCTCCAATTATCAGAGACCGGCGATGATATCAGTGCCGGTCAGGCTTTACTATCCGTGATCGAGCCCTTGCTGGACGAGACTGGGCTCAAGCGACACGGTCTGATGCGCTACACACCCCAAAACGCAGCGGAACTAGATCAAACCTCCATCCTCTGTGTGCCTCTTGTAACCCAGAACCAGATGGTGGGCTGGATTTACGCTGATCTACCGGGCATCTACGGCCGCTTCACCTCGGAGGATCATAAACTCGTCAACGTGCTGGCCAACCAGGCCGCTGTCGCCATCGAAAACGCCAACTGGGCTGCTACCCTTGAGGAAAGAGTCGAGCAGCGCACGGCTGAACTAGCCATTATCAATAAGGTGCAGGAAGCGTTGGCAGCCGAGCTGGACATCCAATCTATTTTCGAATTGGTGGGCGAAACCATTCAGGAAATCTTCGACGCCCAGGCGGTCCTTATTATTACCTATGAGAACGACATGCGTAATGTCCGATATTGGGTGGAGCTCGGGGAGCTTTTTTTTATGAAGCCGGACCCGCTGCCCCTAATGCACCGGATCATCATGCGGGATCGGGAGACGTTGTTATTCAACGAAAACCTCATAGAGCAGATGACGGCATTAGGTATAGAGCCGGTGTTGAGCCCCGACTGGCCGCGATCAGCTATTTACGTCCCTCTCGTCAGCGGGGAGCGCGCCTTCGGCTGCGTCAGCCTGCAGAATGTGGAACGAGAGAACGCTTTCACACCAAGCGATGTGGGCTTGCTCCAGACCTTGGCCAACAGCATGAGCGTAGCCCTGGAGAACGCACGGCTGTTCGACGAGACCAGCCAACGAGCGGCCGAGCTAGCTATCATCAACAGTGTCCAGGAAGGCCTAGCCGCCGAACTGGACATACAAGCCATTTACGAACTGGTCGGCGAAAAGATCCAGGCGATCTTTGATGCCCAGGTTGCGTTCATTACCAGCTACGACGAGAAGTATGAATATAAGACCACTCACTACGCATGGGAAATGGGCGAGCGTTTTTTCGTCCCTTCACGTCCCTTAAATCCACTACACCAAAATATTGTTCGCCGGAAAGAGGTCTTGGTGTTCAATGAGAACGCTGGCGACGAGATGTCCAATTTAGGGGCCGTTCAAGCGCCTGGAACTAAGTATCCGCTCTCGGCCGCCTTCGCCCCCCTGATCTCGGGAGAACGTGTTTTCGGCGTTATCGGTCTTCAAAATGTGGAACGCGAGTATGCTTATAGTGAGAGTGATGTGCGTCTGCTTACAACTCTTGCCAGCAGTATGAGCGTAGCGCTGGAAAGCGCCCGCCTCTTCGACGAAACCCAGCGGCTTTTAGCAGAGACCGAGCAGCGCAACGCCGAGCTGGCCGTCATCAACAGTGTCCAACAGGGGCTGGTAGCCCAGATCGACTTCCAAGGCATCATCGATCTGGTTGGCGATATACTAAGAGAGGTCTTCAATACCGGGGATTTGAGCATTGGTTTTTACAATCACCAGACCGATCTAGTTACAGTGCCCTATTCTTATGAGCATGGGCTGCGAATCACCCTTCCTGCTTATCCTCTAGTTGGCGTTGCCAAGGCTATATTCGAATCGGGGGAACCACTGGTCATTAATGAGGACATGGAGACCGTTCTAGAGGCGATAGGTTCCTCTATAAACCCAGGTACAGACCAATGTAAGTCGCTATTGGCTGTACCTTTTCTCTTGGGCAATGAGGTTACCGGCGGAATCCAATTGGAGAACCACGAGAGGGAGCACGCATTCGCCGATTCGGATGTGCGTCTTCTGCAAACCCTGGCCAACAGCATGAGCGTGGCCTTGGAGAACGCCCGACTGTTTGACGAGACAACCCAAAGAGCGGCTGAGCTGTCCATCATCAACAAGGTCCAGGAAGGACTTGCCGCTGAGCTGGATATCCAGGCTATTTATAGATTAGTGGGAGACAAGATTCGTGACATCTTCGATGCTCAAATCGTAACGATTAATACTCTGGACCATAAAAATCAAATTAACCACTATGTCTATTCTTGGGAGAATGGTTTCTATAATCCACATGAGCGTCCATTCACTAGGTTGATTAAGCAATTCATCCTGGATCGAGAACCGGTGACAGCTAATGAGGGTGTGGCCGAATTATTGGCCGCGGGCGGGCACAAAATAATTAGCGGCGAGATGCCCAAATCATTTGTTACCATACCTCTTTGGAGAGGTAGAGAAATGTCAGGCTGTGTCAGCCTGCAAAACCTCGATCGCGAACATGCTTTCAGCGAAAACGACGTCCGGCTGCTAAGCACATTAGCGAGCAGCATGAGCGTGGCCCTGGAAAACGCCCGCCTCTTCGACGAAACGCAGCGGCTGCTGGCCGAGACCGAGCAGCGCAACGCCGAGCTGGCCGTCATCAACAGTGTCCAACAGGGGCTGGTTGCCCAGATCGATTTCCAGGGCATCATCGACCTGGTCGGCGACAAACTCGTAGAGGTCTTTCACGTACAAGATTTAGCGATCCGTCTTTTTGACCGCGAGACCAATCTGGTTAGCAATCCATATTTTATCGAGCACGGACAGCGATTAGAGTTTGATCCAAGACCGCCCTCCGGTTTCTGCAAAGCCATTATTGATTCAGGCGAACCGCTAGTTATTAACGAAGAACTAGAAGCAAAGATGGAAGCCCTGGGTTCACATTTGCTTCCAGGCACAGACATGGCAAAGTCTTTTTTGGGCGTGCCCATCCTCCTGGGAGGAAATGTCACCGGAGTGATTCAGCTGGAAAATCACGTTCAGGAGCGCGCGTTCTCTGATTCAGACTTTCGCCTGCTTCAGACCATGGCTTCTGGCATGAGCGTGGCTCTTGAAAACGCCCGGCTGTTTGATGAGACCAACCAACGAGCGGCCGAGCTGGCTATCATCAACACCGCCCAAGAAGGACTGGCCGCCGAGCTTGACATCCAGGCTATCTACGACCTAGTTGGGGATAAGATCCAACAGATTTTCGACGCACAATCTGTCTTGATCATCGGCTTTGACGAGACTTACGAAACACGAACCGTTCCGTATGGTTGGGAAAAGGGCGAACGCTTCTATCCCGCTCCTCGCCCCCTCATCCAGCTTCACAAACAAATCGTCCAGCAGCGAAAATCGTTGGTGATCAATGAGAACACCATAGAGCAGATGACAGCTCTTGGAGCGAGTGTCGTGCCCGGCACGGAAGCACCGCTGTCGGCCGTTTATGTCCCCCTCAACTCCGGGGACCGTGTGTCCGGTTGTATTAGCTTGCAGAATGTGGACCGGGAACACGCCTTTAGCGAGAACGATGTGCGCTTGTTAACCACGCTGGCCAACAGCATGAGCGTAGCCCTGGAAAACGCTCGCCACTTTGACGAGACCCAACGCCTGCTATCCGAGACCGAGCAGCGTAACGCCGAGCTAGCAATTATCAACACCGTCCAGCGCGGATTGGTGGGCGAGGCGGACTTCCAGGGCATCATTGACCTCGTAGGTGACAAGCTAAGGGAGATTTTCGACACAGGAGACCTGCAGATTCTTCTCTATGATCCGCAAACCAATCTGTTTTCAGTATCTTATTTATACGAGCATGGGCAGCGGATGACTCACGAACCTTTACCTCCTGAGGGGATTAGACGAACAATTCTCAATTCGAGTAAATACGTAGTAGTTGGAGATTTGGCGGCATACCGGGCGGCTACTAGCACCAAAGTGCTTCCAGGTACAGACCCAGCCAAGTCAGCGATGGCGGTACCTATCCTCCTGTCAGGTGAAGTTAAAGGGTTGATTGGCATAGAGAATCATGAAAGGGAAAACGCGTTCTCCGATTCGGATGTGCGCTTGCTTCAGACTTTAGCCAACAGCATGAGTGTAGCTCTGGAAAACGCGCGTCTCTTGGTTGAAACTCAGCATTTGCTCATTGAGACCGAACAGCGGGCGGTCGAGCTGGCCACTGTGAATCGCATCAGCCGGGCCTTGACCTCGGAGCTGGAGCTTTCGGCTTTGGTCAGCCTGGTGGGCGAGCAGATTCGACAGGCCTTCAAGGCCGACATCGCCTATGTGGCTCTGCTCGATCCCCACGAGGCGCTCATCCGCTTCCCCTACACCTATGGCGAGTCCTTTGACACGCTTCTGCTGGGGCAGGGAC
>DASRZI010000159.1:0-4992 GCA_035686605.1 Candidatus Zixiibacteriota bacterium | reverse complement strand
CTTGCCCCATCTCGGACAGACCGTGGCTGGGCCCGGTTCGATATGTCTGGCCTTCTTCATCCCAGATGAGGATGACCGATGATTTCACTCCCACCAATATTGGAAGCATTCGAACGATTGTATTTAAGATTTCGTTCAAGTCGGTCAGCTGATTTACCGCCTCAGCGACCTGAAGCAGGGCCGTGTTTACCCAGGCCTCTTCCTGCTGGGCTAAGTACACCTGGATGCTGTCGATTGCCATGGCTGTCTGTTGGGCGATACTTCTCTGAAGCTCCTCGCGACCAACCGACAGGTCGTTTACCGATTCGCCGTGGCTGGTAGCCACTAACGTACCTTGGAGCCGGCCCTTAGCCACCATTGGATACAGATGACTTTTTGTCTGCTCCTCCTCCCTTGGCAGGTAATTGCGACTCTTGCCGCTCCAAGGAGGGCGTATTGCCGTTTCCAGCTCTTCCATGCCAATTTGAACGGCGTCGAGGGCCGTCCAATCACCAATGTTCAGGCAAACCTTTTTGAAGGTCTCCGACTCTCCCTCAACTGCATCGTACATAGCGGCGCCGTAAAATGCAGCTATTTCCTCATCCCAAAGAAGAATCGCGCACTGATCGACGCCAACCAACATCGTGTATAGGCGTACCAATACTCGGGTAAGCGAATCCAAATCGGGACTCCGGCTTAGAGCTTCAGCGACCTGAAGCTGGGCTGTTGTGACCCAGGCCTGTTCATTTTGGCGGGCAAATTGTCGAGCCTTGTAAATTGCGATGGCGACCTGCGCGGCAAGCGCTTCCAAGACAAATCGGTCTTGCCTGTTGAAAGCTCCGGTCTGCTGGCTCTGTACGTCCAGCACCCCAAGCAATTCTTGGTCAACTACCAGTGGAATCGCTATTTCAGAATTGGTTTCTTCTGAATGAACATCGGACAGGAAGCGATTATCTACTCTTGTGTCATTCGACAATATCGTCTCGGACTGTTGAGCAGAAAGGCCCACAATTCCCTGACCATAGTCTATAGTCAGTGCGCCCGGTTCCAAACCGAGAATGCTGCTAGCCTGGATCTGGACTGTTCTCTCGTCGGCAACTACTCCGAAGACATTGACGGAATTGTAACCAAAGGTGTCGCGCGTAAGAGATATCACTCGGTCCAATAGTTCATCCAGATCGCTGATCGCGTTGATCTCCCGAGCGATATTTCCGACCAGTTCCAACTGGGCTGCCCTGGTTCGTTCCCGGTCGTACATGATGGCATTTGCGATCGCGGCTCCGGCTTGATTGGCGAGGATGGTCAGCCGGTCTAAGTCCTCTTTGCTGTAGTTGTTGGGTAATGGGCTCTGGGCCGCCACGCATCCAAGCACCGTATCACCACTAATCAGAGGGATAAAAAGCCCTGATCGAGGTGGGGAGTCGCTTAAATACTGGGGCTGGGCGGGTAAGGATGAGGATTCTTTCGAGAAGTCACGTACCAACAACGATTGACCGCTTTCGCGCACCCAATTAACAATGCCTTCACCGCTGGTCAGGTCGAATGATTTGGGGGTCTGCTGGCTTTCACCGTCAACGGTCCAGTACTGGATATCGTAGCTTTGGCCGTCAAAAAGGCCTATCTGGAAGGTACGGGTGTCGATGATATTGCTAGCTTCCTTAGCAACCAATTGGCAGGATGCGCTTACGTTGAGTTTAGATTCAACAATAGCTCGTCCAGCCGTGCTAAGGGCATCGAGTTCAGCGACACGATTTACTAACTTTCGCCGAGATCTATAGCGCAGCCACAAAATGAGCGCGGCGACCACCAGGGCGACAAAGAGAATTACATAGAAAACGGACGGCCAATAGAGTCCGTCCGTCGCCTGCAGATTTATATCAAACACGAGTAGAATCAGTGTAGAAGGCGTTTAGGCGACCTCCATAGCCACTTTGGCTTCACTGGTTGTCGTATATATATCAAACACCTTGTGGAAGCCAACTGTTGTAAGGAGATCCATCAATTTAGGATTAATGCCGCTAAGGACGACGGTTCCGTTTTCCTGCCGAGCCTTCCGCCAAATAGTAACCAGGCAACGCAGTCCTCCGCTGTTGACGTAGGTAACCTCAGTCATATCGATGATTATTCTTTGATTGCCCGATCCAGCAAGTTCAAGCAGCTCAGCCTCGAGCTCAGGCGTCTGGAGGTGGTCAAGCCGCCCACTTACGCCAACTAACCAGGTCTCATTACCGATCTCTTCTCGCCAGATGCTCATTTGTGTTCGTTGGACGGGCGGTGTTTAACCATGACCAACGTGTTCCCCTTTTGCTCATCTCTTGAAAAACGCACTTCATCCATTAGATTTCGCATGAAGTAGATTCCAAGTCCACCGGTCTTCAAGCCGTCAAGGTTGTCGGGATCTGCCGGAATTTCAGGAGGTGGGACCTCATCGGGATCAAAAGGGGGCCCATCATCGTTCATAATTATCGTGAAAGTTTTATCGTCGATTCGCCAACTTATGCGAATAACCCCAACATCATCGCCCCCATAGGCATGTTCGATAATATTTGTACAGGCTTCATCGCAAGCTAATTCGATCCGGAATAATTCGTCGACGCTGAATCCAGCCTGCTCAGCGCCAGAGACAACAAACGCACAAGCGTCGCTGATATTTCCTAAACGTCCCGGAATTGTAAAGTCGCTAGACTGGGCCATTTTCAAATTATGGAACCGAGTTGAGTCCCGCTCACCAAGTCGCTGGCTATGGAGGTGTATGTAACGATGGTGCGATAGGGAAGTGAGATGCAGTCTCGTCGCTAGTAGCTGCCGACGGCGCTGGTAGAATCGTCGTATATGGAAAACACGCTGTCCAAACCAGCCAGGTTTAATACCTCGGACATCCTCTCGGAGGGTTCGGCAATGCGTACATCTCCAGAATGTTTCTTGCTCTCCCGCAGGGCTGCTACGAGCGCGCGCAATCCTGCACTGCTCATATATTCTATTCCTGAGAGATCGACAACCAACCGGTATCGGCCGTCGTCGGCTAATCCTTTGAAGGCATCTTCTAGTTCCGAAGCGTTGCTGCTGTCGATGCGACCAGATACGGAAAGCAAATCAACGCGCTTAAATGATTCGGTATTAATTTCCATCTGTGTTCCTCCCATGATCTGCAAATATGAGTCGCGGCATTATACCACAGGCCGTACCCGGCACAACAGGTGTGGCAATCATGGTCTACTGACAGCGACGGATAATCTAGACGCTAAGATTGGCCCCGATGGTTCTGGTTTAGTAAGATTCACCTGGATGAATGACGAATTGACTCAAGCATTGGTAGAAAAAGGACACTCTCTGGGATTTAGACAGATTGGAGTGATAAATGCCCAGCCGGCGCGTCGATTACGGGCCTATCACCAGTGGCTTGAGAACGACTACCACGGTCAGATGGGCTACATGGCCAGGCCGGACCGGATCGAACGCCGGCGGGACCTGAATGTCATTCTTCCAGGAGCGCGATCCATTATCTCCGTGACTATGGATTACAAACCGCCGGAGCCGCCATCACACCTCGTTCAGGATCCCTCTCGAGGGCGAATCTCGAATTATGCCTGGGGGGTCGATTACCACATGCTCATGGAGGATAGACTAGAAGAACTGTCGGCCTGGCTGCAGAACGAGGTGAGAGGTGATTCGGCAGCCAAGGTATATGTCGATACTGGAGCGATTTTGGAGCGAGACCATGGGGAATCCGCCAGATTAGGTTTCACCGGAAAGAACACCATGCTTATCCATCCGAGAGGTGGATCTACCTTCTTTCTTGGTGAAATCCTAACATCAGCCTTGCTGATGACAACTGCGAAGCTGGTGCCAACCGCGGGCAGGATGGCCAAGATGCCACGATGCGGCACTTGCAGTCGCTGCCTGGCTGCTTGTCCAACCGGCGCCTTTCCAGCACCTTATGTTTTGGACGCGAGACGCTGCATCTCTTATCTGACCATCGAACTAAAAGGTTGGATCCCCCAGGAATTGCGCCCAATGATGGGAAATTGGATCTATGGATGTGATATCTGCCAGGATGTCTGTCCTTTCAACCGCTTCTCTCCCGAAACAGCGGAGAAGGCATTTTTCCCCATTGATCAGGAATCAACTTCACCCCAGTTGCTAGAAATTCTCTTTTTGGACGAGCCGTCTTTTCAAAAGAGATATGCAAATAGTCCAATCAGGCGAATTGGCCGCGTCCGCCTGGTGCGAAATGCCTGCGTGGCAGCTGGAAATTGGGGTTCCGGGGAAGCCATTCCGGTGCTGGCTCGGCTGCTCCACGATCCCGCGCCCTTAATCCGCGGTCATGCCGCCTGGGCGCTGGGAATGACAGTGGGAAAGGAAGCCATACGAGCCTTAAGCGCTGCCAGCGGGACCGAACATGATGAACGAGTCCTGATGGAGATTGCAGCCAGCCATTAGCTGCTGCTGGGGCGGCTGGAAGAGGGGATCGCTAATCGGTAAGAACTGGCCTGCCCGTAATGACCGTGGTCGACCAGACAAACGATTCCCCATGAGGTACAAACGTCACCTGTAAGGTTCCACCAGCGAAGATACTGACGGGAATCCCAATCTGGTACTGGGGATAGGACCAGCTGTTGTTGCAGTTAGTCCCGTTCATACATGATGCCTGGGACAGCTCTTGAATTGGATTGCTTTCCGTGATAGTCGCCCGCCAGAACAATGGCGTCGGATTACCGGGATCTTCTGGATCAATAGGCACGGTATCGATAGTAAATGTGATCACCGGGGGTGGGGCGGAGTAATCAAAGTCGAAGTGCCTTACATAGACTGCGCCTTCGCCTAAACTCACGTCGATTGGCGTAAGATTTATCGTAATGATCTCGCTTTCTGCATAATACTGCGCGGGCATATAACCCAACGCCTCGATGTAGATACCTTGTGTATAGTAAGCGGCTGGTTGGTTTGCCATTTGCAGATTCCGCAAATTGACATCCTCTTCAAGCTCGGGAACAGTCGGCGATACGTATACGC
>DASRZI010000158.1:0-16788 GCA_035686605.1 Candidatus Zixiibacteriota bacterium | reverse complement strand
AGAACGCTCTACATGAGTTTGGCTGGCGTTCGAGATATAAGCCACATAGATACTGCCCCCGAGGACAGGCTGCCAGTTCAGACTTTCGTTGGCGAGGCGGATGAGACTCTTATGCGGAGAGCCATTCTTCGTGAAATCGATCGAAATGGCCAGGTATTTTTCGTACATAACCGCGTCGAGACGATTCGTAATATGGCCCTCAAGTTGTCGGGACTGGTTCCCGAGGCTGAGATCGCCATCGGTCACGGACAGATGAGTGAGAGGCAGCTTGAGGCTGTCATGCTTCGTTTTGTCGAAGGCAAGATCGATGTACTTTTAAGCACATCGATTATCGAGAGCGGGCTTGATATACCGAATGCGAATACGTTGATTGTCGACGGATCAGACCAATTTGGTCTCAGCCAGCTTTACCAACTCCGTGGACGTGTAGGACGAGGTGAGCGCAGGGCCTTCGCCTACTTCTTTCATCGACCCTGGCACCGACTATCGTCGGATGCTCAGGCACGTCTTGAGGTAATAGCGTCCCAGACAGATCTTGGCGTGGGATACAATATCGCCATGCGAGATCTTGAGATCAGAGGTGCTGGAGATTTACTGGGTTCCAAGCAAAGTGGCCATATTGCAGCCGTCGGTTTCGACCTGTATACACGGCTTCTGACTCGGGCGGTCAAGCGGCTGAGAGCGGAGACCACGGGCATGAAAATGGCAGCTGAACTGCCAGAGGCGGTCTTGATCGATCTACCCATTGCTGCCTTTATTCCTACTGAGTACGTCCCGGATACTTCACTCCGCCTGCGGCTTTACAGGCGGATGTCGGTCCTGGAATCTATGAGCGATATCGACAATATCGCCGAAGAACTTGCCGACAGATTCGGCCCGATACCTGATCCGGTTGATAATTTGTTGTTCCAGCTTCGAGTAAAATCACTGGCAACTACTGCTGGAGTATCAGCTGTAACTACGGAAGTCGGTCAGATTCAAATTCGAATGGCCGAACAGAATGGATCAGACCGCATCCGTCTTCAAGGATCGCTAGGGGACAAAGTAAGGGTTAGCCGGAAAGCGATATGGCTTGGACGCGATTTGACTGAGGATGAGTGGCGGATAATCGTTGTGCAAATTCTGGAGAAGCTAGGAACGATGGAGCCGGTTGATCATGTTTAGATCTGCTGATATTAAAGACCTGATCCGACATGATGCCCTGATTATACGTTGCCCGTTTTCTTTAGATCTAGTACCTCTGGATTGATTGCTTGATCCGGTGGTAGCGGGATATAATCTCCCTATGAAGGTCCAATTCTTCGATGATCCGTCCCGGGGGCCTGTCCCAAAAGAAGATGTTCGATTCAATAGACTGGGCCTATTTATGCACGATGACGGTCAAAGAGTTGCTGTTGGCTTCGACGTTACTCCATTCCGAGAAAGACCAAACATTCAGGTCACGTTGAAAAACGATGATGGTAAAGAAGCGGCTTCGCTAAACGTCATCGAGGCTATTCATTCGAACTTCAATTTGACGATGCATCTAAGGGACGAACCTGCGGCAGATCACTATGAAGTTGAAGCCATCTTGTACTATACTTCCCAGGATAGCATGGACCGGATGGTCGTTGACAGAGTGTCAAAAACATTGGATACAACTCAAGTTGGCGAACAATGACCGAATCGGATAGAAATGGGTCTTGAAAATCAGACCTCAGAGCTTTCCACTCATAAACTCAGAATTCTGCATAAAGCACAAATAATCAATTAGCGAAAGAGCAATGGCAAAAGAATCACTCATAGGGAAGACCATTGGGAAATATGTCATCGTCGACGGCCTCGGTCGTGGTGGCATGGCTGAAGTCTATCTGGCCTATCAAGAGGCATTAGAACGCTATGTGGCCATCAAACTGATGCACACATTTCTTGCGGACGAGCAGGATTTCCTGACCCGATTTCAGAGAGAAGCTCGGGCTATGGCTTCTCTCAACCATGCCAACATCGTCGGCGTCTATGACTTTGATGTTCAGGACGGTGATTACTACATCGTCATGGAATTTGTCTCAGGGGGATCATTAAAGCAGCGACTGGAATCTCTGGCAAAGGAAGGGGAAAAACTTCCCTTATCGGAGTCGACCAGAGTTGCCCTTGAAGTTGCCAGTGCCCTTTCCTATGCCCATGCGCGAAGCATGGTCCACCGCGATATTAAACCAGCAAACATCATGATCAACGAGGACGGGCACGTCGTCCTGACCGATTTTGGTATCGCAAAGATTCTTAGTGGCCCGTCTTTTACAGCAACCGGTGCCATGATCGGTACGCCCGCCTACATGTCTCCCGAACAAGGTCTAGGCCAGCCAGGAGATGAAAGAAGCGACCTCTATGCTTTAGGTGTGTTGTACTACCAGATGGCGACAGGCCGACTTCCCTTCGATGCTGATACGCCTCTCGCGGTAATCATGAAGCATGTCAATGAACCGATACCGCCTCCGAGCGCCGCTGTCGATGGACTGCCAGTGGGGATGCAAGACGTAATGGTCAAATCCCTGGCTAAAGATCCGGATGAACGATACCAGTCAGCGGATGAGTTTGCCAACGATCTAAGAGCGGCCGCTGCTTCCAGTGACCTAGCTGTGGCTGCCAGCTTGTCGATGGCTTTTCTAAAAGATCGGCCGACTCCACCGCCGCCGCCGCCCTCGACGTCGGTCTTGACGGCTTCTCCTGTTGCAGCGACGGCACTGGCGCCACAGGCTACGGTGATGGGAGGCGCGGCTGAAACCAGACTTGCTACTCCTGAGATCGTCCTAGCGACCGAGATTGCCAAACCCATGGCACCGACACCACCTAAGGAACGCAGCAAATGGTGGATCATACTCATAATTATAGTCGCCCTCATTGGAATCGGCGGAATCGCTGGCGGGTTGATTGTATTTGGACCCTTTGGCGCTGAAGATCCAACTCCACTACCTACAGAGGCTGTAGCAGCCGTTGTGCCTACTGCCACCAGCACCATCGAACCAACTGCAACAGAGATTGTTCCCACAATCGATGTGGTTGGGGCAGCCGTGGATAGCCTGGCTCGCACCCTAACCGCGCAGCCAACAATAACCCTAATACCGTCGAATACTCCGACGCCGACATTTACACCGACACCCGATGCAACGGGAACATTCATCGCCAATTGTGAACTTGAAGTAGAGCTATTTGAGTATTACACGTACAATGGTCCAAATTCAGCCGCCCAGACGGGAGCGTCATTTCCAATGACCTGGGTCCTTGAAAATACCGGTACATGCGTCCTCGTGGAAGGCCTCGAATGGGGGTTCCTAGGTGGCGAGTCGTTCGGTGATCCGGACCCGATCATCCTGGAAACCGATTTGGCCAGCGGTGAGCAAGTCGAGCTCTCAGGCAGATTGGTTGCCCCATCTCGGGCCGGTACGTTTGCGAGCACCTGGCATCTTACCGATGCTGTTGGAAACCAGGTTGGTGAGGGTCAAACTTTCGATGTTCGAGTTTTTGTTCCGGTAACTTCAACCCCAAGACCGACGAATACGCCGTCATCAAGCCCAACTCCTGCGCAGGCTCTTGGATACAATCTGGGCGTTGGCAACTGTGAGTATGTGGGATCTGATTGGCAGTGCGTTATGCAGATCAATACCTATGGCGGAACGGGGCAATACAGGGTTTCGGTTGATGACGCTGAACCTCCATCCACCTACGAAGGAGGCGGCCCTTTCTTCCATCCGATTCTTTCGCGGAGGTGCAATGCCTGGATCCATACGATTACGATCCAGGATGCTGGTTCAGGGCAAGTAATAGCGGATGCTCTGTGGCTCGATCCTAATTCGTACTTTGAAGGTGGCTGCTTAATTCCATAGCTCTTCACGAAGGAATAATATAGAGGATAGGCCATGTTTGCGGAGATCCAGTTTACCTCTGTCACCGTCGAAACCGTGCTGGCGGATTACATCATACGGGGGTTGATGCATTCGAGAGGAGAAATCCTAAACTTCCTCAACGATCGCAATTATCCATCCTTCTCCCTTCACGACTGCGAAGTCCATCCATTGGCAGTAAACCGGAAAGTCGAAATGATCCGACAAGACGTCGTGACGATCCAAAAGTCAAAAGTTGTATTGGTTTCAGTGTTGGACCAGGGCGTAGGTGAAAAGGCTCAACTAACTGTGTCGAAGAGAAGGGTCACATTCTACTGCGGACAGTTCGCAATTCATGGCCAAATCCATGTGCCAGCTGACGCCCCCGACGAAGACATAATAGACGAGACTCGTGATTTCTTCGGGATGACCGAGGGATCAGTTTACCCGCTCATGCCTGTTGGAACTGAACCTTACGCAGGCGTCCCCTTAATACTTATAAATCGAATGACAGTCGAGGCCTACAGCGCTATTCATTCCTAGCTAAGATTGTGTATTCAGGACTGGAGTGGTCTCCCAACGAAGAGTGGTTTAGCCATATTTATTGGCTAGTTGCTCCAGTTTTCTCTTTGTTTCGCGCCAGCTTGAATCGAACAGCCCCAGACGTCCCATGATCTGTTTAGGTTTCTCCCCGCTAACATAAAGCTTTAAGGCGTAAACCCATCGCAAGTTTTCAAATGAAAGACTGCCGCGCTCGAGGCCGATTTCATAGGCGACATGAGACAAGACGTATTCCAGATTTCTAGCAGTACAGGTAAAGAGAGTATCTGATGGCTGATATTGTTCCAGATAGCCATCTAACGTAATCAGCCATTTGGGATCTATTGGAAGTCTTCGCTCCTTGAACCGTCGTTCCTTAGGTTTACTGTAGGGAATGAACAGAACAGGAGCATCGGGATCGTCACGAATGATGTGGTAAAGGACGATCCGCATGGTTTCCTGTTTCTTAATCCCCGTCTGGAGCAGCAGGGTGAGGAGCAGGTGGGGGCGAGAGTCGGGTTTCTGTCCTCCAAAACCTTTCATGATTCCCTTGGTGACAGATAGTGCCTGGTCAATTTCGCTATCACTCGGTAATTTTGGAAGAGGACTGGAAACGGATATTTGGATGACGGCATCTGCCGGATTATCAGGACGAGCACGTTTCTCAACCACATAGTGGAAGAAGTGTTTCAGCGAGGTTACTCGCCGAGCATATGACTTTCGGCTGCAGGGCACATCTCGCCCATGGAGCAGCCAGCTCAAGAAGTCGTTAAGATTGTTTGTACCTATGGCTCCGACGGGCTGCCCGATACCAAGGTATTCACCTAGCAAATGAATGTCGCTCAGGAAAGCTTTTTGCGTATTGGTACTGAGAGGGAGTCCGGAGTTTTTACTGACCGCTTCATTCTCCAGATACACTTGATAGCCATTTATGGCAGCCTGAATTGAAGCATCCGCCGGCAGGTCTTGAGAGGTTTCGGCAGAAGGTACAGCATCTGGAAATAGTGGGTTCTGAAGCAAGCTATCCATCATGACCTCATCTCATTTCGCATAGATATCACAGAGCTTAGCTAACTGAGCAAGCATTGTCAAGTGATAGGCTTTCGGCAACCTGCCAAGGTCTAGAGAGGCACCCGCGATAGTTAAGATGTAGAAAGAATGATGACGGTCCTAGCCTGGCTCTCCGGGAGGTGGATGGAATCCAAGGGCGGGATCCCCGAGCAAATTGAATGTGTGGATAACATCGCTTAAGAATTCGTCCTCGGAACCGGCTAACTTCGCTAATCGAAGCGCTTCGCCAAGTGTTCCGGCTTCACCGGAAAGAAGGGCACGATAGAAGACGTCCGCCAGAGGAAGCTGTTGGCTGGTCAGTGATCGCCCCGAAGGCGCTACAGCAGCTACAACGCCGCCACCCTCAGCCCAGATTAGCGTCTCAGCGAGGGCGTTTACATCTGGATGATTAAAATACCCATTCAGGCAGGTGAATGTAGTAAAAATAGGCAGTCTCTCGCCATTTATGAGTATTTCGGCATCATCTGCCTGGAAGACGCGTTCATCACCCCAGACCTCTATGCTGCCATGTCCCACATAGTTGATGATGCCCACACCCTGATTAAGGGCACTTACGATGGCATCATGGATGTTTTCGTCTTCGGTCATGTAGAGTTTCTGGGTCAGGAAGCCAACGTCAGCCAGATTGCTGGCAAGGTCTTCCGAGGCTTGGTCGAAGGCAGCTTCATCATCTGCGACCAGCAGGGCACGCTTCAGCCACTCAGAATCGGCCGACTGTTCATAGGCCAATGTTTTGTCGACCATCGTCTTTAGCTGCTCGGCATTTTGAGCAGGTAACCTCCCCAGCGCAATGCCAGGCGCAAGTTCTTCGTCACCGAAGAGCGTGAACCAGGTATCGCTAGCTACATAACCGGCAAATTCAGAATAGACCAGGTACGTAGGCAGTAGGTTCTTATTGATGCCACCTGTAAAGTCATTCAAATCATAGGAAGCGTCTCCAGCGAGGAGAGCGAACCTGGGTGCAGGCTCCCAATTATCTGAGGCGTAGGCAAGAAAATCTCGAATAGATTCGGGCGTTGCTCGCCCATGTCCGAATTCATCGTAGATCTGCGCTACCTGGATGAGCTCAACGTCCAGACCCTGGCCCTGTCGAAAATCCAACAGAGGCTGAAGGGCTTCATTGAAACCTTCAGCATCGGCCACGATGGCAACATAGTCTGCTCCGCGCTGAGGATCAGTCAGCGCTTGACGCCTGGGAACCAGGCTGATTTCGGGTTGGATCAACCCTTCGTTGTTCAAGACCAGGTATTTTCCCGTTTGTCCATTTCCAGCAAAGAGCACTTCGTTTCCTTGCACATCAACACCGGTGAGAAAGATAGGCGACAGCTCGCTAGTGATGTCAAAAACCTGAGTGTCTCTATTGCCACCTTGTGCCTTGTTGTTGCGGCTATCACTCTCAAATGTGAGAGCGCCATCGACAACTTCAAGGTTTCCTTGGTATTCCAGTTCGATCCAATCGATGTACAGCGCTTCGCCAGCGGCGCCGGTATCACCAGGCGCTGTAATCGTCAGTATGTTATCTTCGGTTTTTAAGTAACCTTCGGGAATCTGAACCGCTATCGTCTCTTGCTTTATGCCGTCCCAGTAGCGATCATCCAGCGCACGTCCGTTTAGAGCCAACTCAACATGGTGATCCGGATCGTTAGAAGCCTGATTATTGGACCAGATTCTGACGGTCAATTTTCCCGGACCGCCGGTCGGCTGGATACCGTCAAGCGGAACATTAAGACTGCTCGGCGCAAAAAGAAGTTTACCCAACCAAACATCGTCTCCACTAGACTGAGCCAAAAAGATCTCATTTTCTTCCCAATGCTCGCTTAAAGTTCCAATCCCAGTCATGGGACTCGCGGGCGTGGCGTCTCTTTGCTCCATAGGTTCGCCCTGGCCTGGTCCTAGCCAATATACGGCTGGAGCTTCCATGGTTTCGGTGACGACCTGGGCGTAGAAATACAAAGTCGCTTCCCTTCCTTCTCCAGCTACGAAGAATGGCACCGGCTCGCCATCACGGGAGATGAACAAAGAGTCAGGAGACATCACGTCAATCGGAAGGTGGCTCTCGTCCAATTGCTCAGCGCTAATAGCGACTATTCCGGGTTCTGTCACGCTGATTCGTAGAGCTTCAGGAACCTCGCCCAGTGGTAGAGGTTCAATGGTATGCTCATCTCTATTTCCCAAGCGCCCACCAAAAAACGCATAGGCAGCGGCCGACAAAAATACGATCGTCAGAATAGCCAAACCGATCAGGATGAGGCTTCGTTGTTTACTCATCAACCTGATTCGATCCCTGGGGTTTCAAAATCAACCAGATGGCGATACCTCCACCAACGGCGAGCAATATGGCAGCAGCCAAGATGATCAACGCCAATGTGGTTGTGTTTGTCGATGAGCTCTTGGCATCAGTTTCAGTGGATTCTAGTTCGGTCGCTCGAGAATTTCCTCGCCCGACGTTTTGGGAATTGACATCTGAGGAAAGTTGCTCTTGAGCGATAGCTGGCGGTGGGTCCTGCTGGTTTTCCTGAACGACCTGCTCAGTAGTCGAATCACCAACAGCTTCAGCTAGTTGAGCCTGTCCATCCTCAGGAGTCACGCCGTCGCTATGCAATACCACCGGAGAAGTCTCCGTGGATTGTGGGTTTGGACTGGTTAATGTGTCCATCTCGGCAGCAGCGGTAGCCTGTTGGTTTTCTTGTATAGATTGAGTCGGCTGTGCTGGTCCTGTAACTGGCGTCGATTGAACGAGGGTCAGCGTTTGGGTTGGCAATTCAGTAGTGCGCGGAGTTGCGGTTGACGTCGGCTCTGCTGGTGAGGTCGAAACAGACGTTGGCGAGGGCGTAGATTCCGGTGTACGTGTCGCCGTCTCCGTCGGCTGCGTCGTGTTGATCACTGGAACGGTCGGGATAGCATTGCCACCTGTGACTGACGCTTCAACAGGTCCATGGGCAATAATATTGCCGTTAAAATCGATATCTTGGAGCCAGTACAAATAATCTATATTTGCTTCGACAGAATCATCAATCCATTCATAATAGGCGCCAATCGGTTGGCCGCCGACCAGGCTCTGAATTAGCAGCGGGTTGATTATTTCGGCGTCACCAATATTATCAGTTTCCGAACGCAATATGTTAAAGCCAAGATTGTCGAGCTCGCTAGCAGTTTCCCACTCCAGGGTAATCGAATCAGTTCCGCTTTGGGCGCGAAAATAAAGTAGATCGACGTTGGCCTCTGCCAGATTTGTAAGCACGAAGAACATGGCAAAGATGCCAATAAGCATCCCTACTGCTGTTATCCATTTGATTCTAGACATGAACATTCCTAAACCGGTTTGTCAAACAATTGGACCACGAATGTCGCAGATTTTGCTACAGCGTAAATGCACCGTCGAATGAAAAGATGACCAAAGTTGTCTCTAGTTGTCTCGGCAAAGATGCCATCCCGATCATAAAGCCTTGTACCACCGCCAGAACCAACCGGAATCGCCCTCGAAAACAAACGAATTTCCAGGGTGCCTAGGCGAGATAACAGCCAACTTAGCCATCGCCCGATACCATTTCTGATATTAAGCAGCCGCCTATTTCGCTTTCGACTAATTACCAGACCAACAAGTGTATCGATATTGCGCGGACGATCAAAGTGCTGAGGCCGATCACCCTTGGTTATAAGCTTAAGCTCATTTTCCGCCGCCAATAGTCCCCAAAACCGGTGTGTTAGCAACTCCTGGGAGCCACTTACAACAACAACATCACCCGCGACGAGCGCCTCGTGGGTAATTGGAGCAATCTGGACCTGGTCTCCACTTCGAATCAGGGGCGCCATACTATCGCTTACAACGACCAAGGAGGGCGATTTCCCATCGTCCATTGATTGGTGGAGTAAGTCGACAATCAGACTGGGCTCCAGGTCGGACATCATCAACCTGTCAATCTTCTTAGTTGGTTGTCAGAGGCAAATAACTCTGTTCAACGTATTCTGGTATGTCTATTCGCATCGCTGGGTCGCCAAGAAGCATAAAGGTATCGTGTAAGTCTTGATAGCTTGATGGGCCTGAGTCAAGGTTGAGTTTTGCCTTGTATATGGCCTGCCCAAGGATCCGATCACCATCGTCAAAGATACTAGTATAGAATCCCTCGAGTAAGTAATCGTGTCCATTCTGTACCTGTAGCCCAGTCGGAGCATAGCTGGCTACCGAACCACCACCATTTAACTTCAGCAAAGTTTCAGACAGATTGTCACCCTGGGGAAAATGATAGATGCCGACCAGGCAAGTCATTGGCAGCATGACTGGAGTATGACCTCCATTCTCTAGGCCGTTTGCCAGCTGTTGATTAAAAAAGTTTTCATGTCCCCAATTGCGCGAGCCGCTGTGCCCTGTGTAAATGACAAACTGGTTTCCGGCATTATACTTCTGCACGATGCCGGTCTGCATCTGAAGAACTGTCTGTGCGTAGTATGGTTCGGGATCAGGATAACATTGAGTAGGAGCGTAATTAATCCGATAGAGCAGGTGCTCATCAGGGAAGAAGTTATCAATAAATGAATCAACGACGGCGAAGAAGTCAGAAGCTGGATCTTGGCTGCAGCCACTTTCTGAAGGAACAAGGCCGTTGTCGGTGACGAACAAATGCTTCGCTCGCCAAGGAGCCGTAGTTGGACCGGCTTCGTAGGCCAGGATTTTATCGACCATAATTGATAGCTCGGCTGAGTCCCTTGCCGGTAGCCTGCCCAGCATCATATTGGCTAGATCATCTCCATCGAAATCGACAAATTGGTTGTCGGATGCGGCTTCGCCGAGGTTTAGATCGATCCCCGATCTCAGATATACCGGAACCAGATTGCCACCTGGACCATTTAATCCGAGAACATCACGGTGGTCATAGCTGCCTTCGCCTACCAGTAGGACATATTCCCGGTCGCCCGACCAATTCTCATAAGCATAAGCGAGGAAATCTTTTATGGCTTCAGTAGAGTAGACCCCATAACCAAACTCATCGAAAATATCCTGGACGAAAACGGTTTTAACCTCTATACCCTGGCTGCTTCTGAGCGATTTCAGAGGCGTCAAGGCGCTGTTGAACGAGAGATCTGTAACAATTATCATATCCGCCTCATTGCTCTCGTCCGATAACAATGGTGATGGGATAGCGTCTGCTGTAATCGAATCTGGGGTCAGTAAAAAACCCGGAACAACCAGTTCAAAGGATGTTTCAGCACTCAAGATCCTGCGAAAGGAGAGAGCTCCGCTTGAGGCGTTTGTCCGCTGCCTGGATACATTTTGAATATCTGTAACATCATAGATATCGACAACCGTATTGCCTGGGGTGAATCCTGAAGCGAAAACGGTTGTATCTTCTGGGCCATTGGGAGTTAACCTGATGGGCAAATGATTGTCCAGGGCAACTAGATTTCGATAAGGCTCTAGTTCGATCCAGTCGACTAGAATTCGATGGGGATAGCCATCTGGATTACTCTCATGGGGAAGGGCGACAACCGATATCGTATTAATGCCATCGATGTCGTCCAGGTAAGAAGATGGCACGTCGGCTTCATACAGCAGCGAGTCACTGTTCAAGCCAGAGCCAAAGAAATCCACTTGGCCTAAGGAATTGCCGTTAAGCCTTACCTCCACTCGGTGCGACTCGTCACGTAAGAATGCCCAGAGCATGACTCTAAGCGGAAAGGTACTGCCATCTCCCGTTACCGGATTGGGAAGGTCGTACTCTACGCTCAATGATTGGTTTGGGTCACCGTTCCTGCCGACGAGCGGGTTTCGCCAGTACCAATGATCATTCGCATCGCTCATTGGCATGCTGCTGAAGTAAACCGTGTCAGTCTCCAGATGATCGTCGACCTGGTATTTAGCTGGCGTGGCGCCACCCGCCGAGTTCGTATCAATACCCATTCGTTTGCCCGAAGTTCCGTCCGAGTATGTCAGCCAGTAGATATTGTTCTCAGTCTCCTGCGTCTTTATCGCCTGTCCATAGAAGATGAGTGAATCGGATCCATCGAAGACGCCAACAGTGCCAGAATCCAACACGCGTATGGCAATTTCCGCGTCCAGGTAGCACATCTGAATTTCTTGAGTTGAGACATATGAAGGCCAGCCAACGGAGCTTAATTCACCATAGGTAACCTGGTGCATTCCAGTATCGGTGACGGCCAATCGGAATGCGTTTCCTTCCATACAAGGTGATGTCTGCGGAACGGCATCGAATTCCCGGTGTAGACGCCAATCCCCGCTCTGTTCGTAATTGAGGATATTCTCGCTGAGAAGTGGCTCGAATGCAGGCCCTTCTTGGCGGGTCTCCAATGCCTGACTTTCAGTCCCATCACCGGCATTGAAAGCAAGCTGGATTTTCAAATAAGAGAAGATATTTAAGGACTGACGAGGGGAGTTTGCCTGGATTGGATAAACATGAACGCGAACAACGCGCCGATCGCGCAGCCATAATTCTTCGCCGAGGGCCATCGGGGACGCCGGATAAAGTTCATCCGATGCGTATATCTCCTGAGCCGCAGGGTAAGAAGTCTCGAACTCAGGAGTTAAATCGTTTATTTCTTCCGCAGACAGCGGGAGGTCATTCATTAGTCGTTGTTTGGCGGCCGGAAGGACTCTAGTCCCTTCTGCTGCATGGCTCTGACTTTCGAGGAGCGTCAGCACAGGAACGGCGCCTGGCGGTAGGGCAACGAGGAAGCTAGTTTGAGGTAAATCAGGATATCCCTCAGCTCCAATATTGCCATAACCGGGAATTCGAACCTTCTCAAATATTCCTGAATTCGTCGCTATGGTTGTTTCTTCGAATTCTGGTGGTCTTACTTCGAAAACGATCCCGTCGCTATCGGAGGAGATCACGGTGGCATCCGAATGGACACTTTGCTCTTCACCTAGACTGAGCAGCGTGTCATTTCCAAACAGCTCAGATCCAACAGTTATGTCGGGTGAGCCTAAGGATATTGCCAGGAAAATGAGGATTAATACGAGGAGCGAAATGATAGCCCTGGGAGAAAAAGGCAATGGAACCATCCTTGACGACCTTGTCTGAAAATTACCTCGAGACAGCAACAAGGGCCAGATAATAATTAACTATCCAGCCCCTGTCCGCAATCAAAGGGTATGAGTTAACACCCTCCTGAGAGCTGTATTTAGTTTTAGTACTTTAGATAGCACAGCCGAGTTTCAACGGCTATGAAGTTCGCACAAACTATTCTGTGTTATTCTAAAGTATCAGATGCTACCAGATGTAACTAGCTAAAGAACCCCCGCTACTTGCTGATCTCAACGAATCTCCACGTTAACGAAGAGAGCCGATAGGATCAATCGCCAATTAATGCGAGCAGCTCTATTTAGCCAGCTTTAGAACTGGCACCTGAGTGTAAAACAGACTTAGCTACTTAGGAAAGTGCAGTTGTCGTCTGTACCGGTCTTGCCGTTCACCGGATCAGAAGAGTCGCACGTTCCCGCGATGCTCTCCATTAGCTCGCGATGAATAATGGCCGGCTTCTCGTAGACTGACTTGTTCTCAGGTTGTAGATCTCTCATCTATATCCTCCTCGATAACAAACAACATTATTCAATGAATCCGATAATAATAACTTAATGCCCACCATTGTCCAAATAAGCTTTTCGTCTCAATCTCGCCTCTCTGTAGGCGACCGACGAACAGCCTAACAAATCACCATCTTCAAAGGCAGCCGTTCCATGACATCGGACACAGAACTGGCGCAGCTCACAAGTAGAGCACACTGGTAAATTACCCATAGTAAGGTTGGAAGTTTCTTCCCAGACTGGGGAATCTTTCCAAATCTCAACCATCGGCTTCTGCCGAACATTCCCAGCCGGGATTCGCGCACCTACACAAGTAAATACATCGCCATAGGGACCGAGATCGAAGCTGTTCATACCAATGCTGCAGAAACGGGCATCTTGATTGTATGGGTACGGTGTAAAGTTATCTGCACTAATTCGTTCCCGAAGGAAATCAAGCAATTGGTCGTCCGACGGACGGTGCTGTAATGGTGTTAGATCTCCGGTATGCTTCGGAGTAATCGTCAAGTCGTACTGAAACGTAATTCCTAAGTCTGCAGCGATTTGCTTTAGAGCGGCGATCTGATAAATGTTTTCCTTCATGAGAGGCGTCTTAATGAGACACCGTACGCCGCGTTCAATTAGTAATTCAACTGCTCGAAGTGTAAGCTCAAAGGATCCTGGCACCTTTGTAATGCCGTCATGCGTCTCCGCATTTGCCCCATAAAGACTAAGCTCAACGACGACCGGTTTTACCTCTGCAATCTTATCAGCAATCTCGGGTTTTATCAAGATTCCATTGGTGAAATAGCGTATGGCAAAACCCTTCTTTCTAGCATATCTTGATATCTCGAAAATGTCCTTGCGTAGGAACACCTCTCCGCCTGAAAAGCTAATTGTAAGCGCTCCCAGATCGGCCAATTCATCGATGACTCGCTTAGCCTCTTCTGTGGACAATTCGCCGGGAACCTTTGCCCCCGGAGGAAGCACATCCAAATAGCAATGCGTACATTTTTCATTGCATCGGTACGTAATCTCCCAGTGGACGGCGAGGAGGCGATGCTCCGCTCTTGTTCGATTAACTATATTGCTATATGTGTTGTTATTTACGTTAACTGTCTGATCAGACAATCAAACATCCTCCCGAGTTTCTTCTAGGACTAATACTGACTGATCGACTAATTGAAGCAAGAATTCCCTGACATCAATGTCGGCTTGTTCTCGAGAGATATCATATTCCTTGGCAATAGTTTCGGATATCTCTTCAACTGTGCGGCTACCGTCCGATAGTTCGAAAATACGAGAACCGACCTGATTCAGAACATTTACCTCGCTGCTGTCAGCAAGGATCAGGACAGCTTCGCCATCAATAACCCTACCCGCCGTTTGTGGATGCGGTTTTGGGTACATCGTCGAAATGTTCATCAATTACCTTCCAATATCCATCATCGCGTTTAAAGTGTAGGGACATGACTGGCACAGCTTTGGCAATGTTGTCACAAACAGTAACCAGCATATCAGATAACGATAGTTCTCTAACGACGAATGGCGAGGATGCAACTAAATCAGCAACAGCTATCACCCTCGGCATCGGTTTTATAAGATGTTCGGTATCCTGACGGATACGAAATATTGCCTTTATTGGAGCATTTTGGTTCGCTCTTGGTGCATCTGACAACTCACCCCGAAAAGGCACTCCGTAAAGCGTTCCGGAACCATTCTCAATCCTAATCACGACCAGATCGTCACTGACCACATCATAGCTCTTGGCTGCTATTCTCGACGTAGTTGTCTTTCCTGCTCCGCTAGGACCAAAGAAGACATAGCCATATCCATCACGGATTACTCCCGCAGCATGCAACAATACCGCATCGTGTTTTACGCAAAGCCAGGCAATAATTGCTCGAAGAAAATTCTCGATATTGGCTTCGGGCGCCATATCCAAATAGCCAAGCCCAGTGGCAAAGTCCACTTCTCCTCGTTCAAGATACGATTGGTATTCGAGGCGTTCATCCTTGAAATCCGTTTCGATTATCCACTGTCCCGGCTTTGGATCGATATATAGAGCATCCGGTACGATGTTGATTTTGATAGAGATTTGTGGCGAGTCTTCTGTGCAAAGAAAATCATGATAACGATTCTCGATTCGCTGAGCTATTATTTCGTCGACGGTCTCAATTGAGACCACGAACCCGGCAATATCAATAGCCAGGTGAATATGAGTTTCTTTATCGTCTGTCAAGAGTTTCCCCAAAGTGTTTCGGAACAATCGAATCGTACCATAGCGTTAAACTGGTAGCAAAAGGACGAGGCTTACTTTAAGCAGCTTATTATCAACTGCCAGCAGTGATAGCTATGGGGTCCGATTCCGTCGAATTACCCTGCCTGTCAATCGTTTCCAGCTTGTAGTAGTAAGTAACACCGTCAATTACATCACGGTCAATGAAGCTGTGTTCGCCGCCAACATTAGGGTCGTTCGATGGGGGAATCAGCTCTTTATTGATAGCATTATATGGGCCATCTTCTGTTTCAGACCGGAGAAGGTTAAAACCAATTATGTCAAGTTCGCTTTCGGTCGTCCAGGATATGGTTAGTTCATTCTGGCCAACCAGCCCACAGCTCGTCAAGAATATCAACAAGAAGAGGGTGCACCAAATCTTATGGGGTCGGGCTGTTTTCTTGAGGTCCGGTCCTGTAAACACGGCGGGATTGTAGGAAAGTGTAAAAGGACTGTCAAGCAAGCAACCCGACCTTTAATAGGGAGTTCTGGTTGTGACTCGATCCCTTCAATTTGGAGACCTTTTCCCAAGACAATAATTGTTCATTAGGCATATGGCCTGAACCAAATACGAAACGACATCTGAGGCTTTTCGCCCGATAAAGCAATTGTCAGCTATAATGGACGAAACATGCGGACCGCGACCTGGAGCCCAAAACCTGCTCATTCGTAGAGCTTGAAAAGAATGATTGAATCAGCAGTGAAGTTAACATCAGCAGCGGTCCTTGGAGAATATAATGCACATTCGATGTTCCTATTGTCGCCATTCATTCAATCTCTCTCGTGACTATTTGGCCCAAGCAGTCGCGGAAGCAGATGAGAACAGAAAAAAGTATGCTTCTGTAGAATGTATCAAGTGCCGGAAGCAAATTAAGGTACCTGTGTCACAGATGAAGCGCTACGTTCCTGCCAGCGACGCGCACGATGAGGAGGAATAGTAATAGCTTCATTGCAATCTCTCGAAGAAATGACACTAATAGGTCTCCGAGAGTTGAAGCTATGTCAAACCCCGAATCAGACGAGCGATAGGGTGGAGTTTTAACTGATATTCTGCAAAGATCTGCCGCCATTGGGTGGAGTAGTTGATTCAAGATCAAGGCCAGGAAATCCCACGTTTACCATTAAACCGAAAGGATAGCCAACAGACCAATGGAAATAATCCGGGCGATCTTGGTGAGGATGAACAGACTTTCCAAAATTGGTGGGGAATAAGTTGATCAGTCTAGTTAATATCAGTTGGAATTGAATCCCCGAATTTTGTTTAAAGCGACTTGGCCGGCGACCATTCACAGACCGATCCGGGCTCGCTTAGTCGCTCCATTCGAGAACTTCTTCGCCGATATGGACTGTATCTCCTGCTGTTATTCCAGCCTTGACTAGAGCATCGCTAATACCCATCTTGTCAAGTATTTGCTGAAAACGCCTAGTAGTGGCTTCAAACTCCCAATAGGTCATCGCGGCGACTCGCTCGATGTCGCGGCCTTGAACTCGCCAGCCATCTTCCAGGTGAGAAATTGAAAACG
>DASRZI010000157.1:0-5987 GCA_035686605.1 Candidatus Zixiibacteriota bacterium | reverse complement strand
CGGATTACTTTGTCGATCCGTTCAGTGTATTTGGTTTAAGACTGACATGGGATAATTACTTAACCATGATCAGTCAATTTAAGATCCTTAATTTATTCAAGAATTCTTTTATTATTTCCTTCTTCACGATCCTTCTGCTGTTGAGTGTTGGAATAGTTGCCAGTTACGCTTTCGCAAAGTTAAACTTCAAGTGGAAAAATGTCATTTATTTATTGGTTATCTCGACCATGTTTATTCCTGTCCAAGCGACGATCATTCCCATGTACCTTTTATTTTCCAGACTTCACCTGGTCAATACCTTTTGGTCAGTTATCTTCATGTATGTGGGCATGTTTATTCCGGAAGTCATTCTGTTGATGACATCCGGATTTCGCGGAATCCCGGACGAGCTGATCGAAGCGGCTAAATTGGACGGCGCAGGCTATTTCGATGTCATCCGATACGTGATCATCCCGATGGGAAGGCCCGCAATCCTCCTTAGTGTAATCTTTTATTTTATTGTCACCTGGAACGACCTGTTTACCCCGATGATCTTATTACAGAGCATGGATAAGCGTACGGTAATGGTTGCACTTGCTGCACTCTTATCCCGTTACTCTGGCGATCCCACCTTTCAATTCGCCGGTCTCGTTTTAGCATCAATTCCAGCCATTCTTGTCTATGCGATTTTCCAGCGATTCATTATCAAAGGCATCAGTATGGGATCAACAAAATAGCGCTCAGTTCAGAAATTGATTCGTAAACACACTGGTTGAATCAGGAGGACAACTTGGCTGACATTGAGAGACCGAAGATATCCCCCAGTAACGGCGAGAACCTTATACAACTACCCAAGATCCAGGCCGGTTTTGTTGGATTCGGCGAAGTGAACACTCCCAGAGACCTGATCAACCAAAAAGTCGGCCGCGCCCGTGAAGAGCTTGAAAGGTTGGGATTGAAATTAGTAACCACCGACCCAGTCAGTGATGATCCTGCAGGTTTAGATGAAGCGCGTGCCCGCGAAGAATTAGCCCTGCGAGATTTTGATCTGTTAATCGTGTGCCTGGCAGGGTGGATCCCTTCCCATACAGTGATCGATGTGATCAGCCCATTCGCCCACAAACCGATGGTGCTTTGGGGACTAAGTGGACATTATGAGAATGGAAGGTTAGTAACTACGGCTGATCAGGCGGGTACTACAGCTATCCGTGACCCGATGGAGGCAATGAACTTTAAGTTTAAATACATCTACGATACGATCGACGATCCCTACGGCAGCACCTTTAAAGTTGCAGCTTTTGCGGAAGTCGCTCGAGCAGCTGCCTTACTTCGTCGTTCCCGGGTTGGTATGATGGGTTATCGAGATATGCGCCTGTATGGAACCTTGGTGGACGGCGTTTCGTTGCGGCGTGTAGTGGGCGCAGAAGTTGATATATTCGAAATGCTCGAAGTGGTACAGCGGATGGCGTTGAAGGATAATTTAGAAGTGAAAACAGTTATTGACCGCCTCCTCTTAGAGTGGGAATTTGAAGGAGAAATCGACCTGGCTGCCTTTGATCAACCAATCCGGATGTACTTAGCTATAAAAGATCTGGTGGATGAACGCGGTTTTCAAGGTGTGTCCTTGGTCGATGTAGATGGAGTAAAGAAACTCCTCAAGTTTCCACCGGGCTTGGTCATGTCACTGCTTATGGACTTTGAGAACGTGGCCGCTATCCCGGAAAATGACGCCTTAGGGGCAATCACCCAGCTTATTGTGCGCTACCTGACTGGTCAAGTTGGTGCATACTTTGAATTCTACGAGTTTATGAAAGATCGTGTTCTGGTGGGTGTGCCAGATTTCATTCCCAGCGTGATCGCAGATGGAAAGGTGCGGGCGCGTATATCCCGTTTTGGCATGCTCTCTTCAGGTGTACTGAACATATCCCAAGTTAAGGTTGGCCGAGTAACGCTCTGCCGATTGGCTAGCCGGGGTGAGCGTTACAAAATGCACGTGATCACCGGCGAGGCTGTGCCCCCACGACACTGGGAAGAAGCTGGGTGGGACCAACCAGCACCTCAACTACCGGGTTTGGAGGTCATCTTAGATGAACCTGTCGAGAATTTCGCTGAGAAGGTGCTGGGGCAACATTATATTATTGCCTATGGTGATCATCGTGGCCAGCTCATCGATTTATGCCAGCTGCTTGGTATTGAAGTGATCTGAGTTTTATTCTTGCTCGTTAGGTGGTGATCATCTTATTGATATAAATTTATCTGTCACGAGTCACGTGAGCATTGACTTTGGCAGTGTAAATAATCGATAATTAAACGTTGCTGTAAGCACTAAATGAAAGAGAATCTGCATCTGAATAACCCATTCAATTACTTTTATTAAAGGAGAGACCTATGTCCCACAAGCCCAAGATCGGTGTTCTGGTACTGGCATTACTCGAAGACGATTACAACATGACAGCTCACATGCGCCCGATGGCGCAGAAAGCAGCTGACCGAATTGGCGAGATCATGGCGGAATATGGCGAGGCTGTCTGCCCACCTCTGGTTGAGGAAGAGCACCAGGCCGAGGCAGCGGCGCAGATGTTCAATTCCCAAGGGGTAGATATCATCGTGGCCGTGGAAGTGGCTTACACCAAAGGAGTTGTACCTGTTCGCTGCTTCCTCAATACTACAGCCCCAGTGCTGGTATGGAATACTCAGCAAATCCGAGCCTTGCCCGAAGATGCTGATTTCGACCTGATTATGGTTAACTCCGGAATGTGCGGCGTGCCGGAGATGACCTCTGCCCTGCTGCGTCTGAACCGCCCATTCTGGGTGGTGACCAGTCACATCGACGACCCATCTGGTAGGCGCAAGCTAGCTGAGTATATCCAGGCGGCGGGCATCCTTGCCCGGCTGAAGAAAACCCGCATCGCCATCGCTGGTCACCCGTTCGAGGGGATGACCGACCTGATGGTGGACCAGCTCAGCTTACGCAAGGATGTAGGCCCGGTGTGCTGGCCGTTGGAACCGGAAAAGGTTTCTATCGCCATGGAGTCTTTACCAGCCGGAGAAGTAGCTGCCCTGGTGGCGAAGGAACGCGCCCGCTATAAGATCGATATGGACGATCAGCTCTTCGAACGCTCATGCCGCCTGGCTTTAGCCCTCGAGAAGGTGCTCCGAGATGGCAACTTTGATGGGTTGGCTTCCTTCGACCAGGTGTGGCTAACCGATCCCCGTGTGGGGATCATCCCCTCTTACGGTACGAGCCGGCTGTGTGAGATCGGCCTCCCTACCTCAACGGAGGCTGATATAACAACCCTGACTGCCATGTTCATGCTGCAAGAACTAACCGGACAGGCAACCTTCCTGGAAAACTACATCATCGACTTTGACCGGGAAGCAATGATTCTTTCCCACGATGGGCATGGTAACCCTGCGATGGCTGCTAAACCAGGTGACGTGTCGGTAAAGCACAGCATTTACTACCAGGGGGTTCACGGATTTGGAGCCGGGTTCGAATTTGCTTACGCACCCGGGGCGGTAACCAACCTGGCTTTGGTGAGTGTAGGCGGTCGTTGGCGGCTGATCGTGGCAGAAGGGGAATCGATCGCCATCAAACCGCGCCCGGTCTCTGCCCCGCAGATGCTGTTTAAACCCAAGCAGTTAGGCATAACTGATTGGTGCGATGCCTGGCTGATGGCAGGCTCGCCGCACCATATGGCTCTCGCCTACGGTCACTTGGCGGATAAGCTGCGCACCCTGGCGATGCTCGGTAATTGGGATTACATTGAGGTTTAATCCCCAAACTCAAGCTTTGGGGTCAAGATTATTTTTGTAGGGGCTGTCCAAAATTAAGGACAGCTCCTACGTGGGTAAGTGAAATGAAATGGGGGAAACCAACCTATCGTGACCGCAAATGAAAACTTCCCTTCTTGAAATCAAACTAGTAGACCAACAGGTAATATTTAAGGTTTGCTGGCTCGGTTTATTCTCAGATGCCGGAGCAGTGGTAAAGGAGTGATATGTATACCTGTGAAGAAAATATATATATATTAAATTTCAAATTATCCCGGTTTTCATAAAGTCCCAAAACAAAAAACGCTCGACTGGAACGTAAAGCGGTCTGAGTGGCCCGTAGCGGACCTGTTCCGAACCGCCTTCAACATGGTTTTTGAGTAAAAACCATCAATGGGGGCCACGAGTCTCGAAGAAATTACCTACTTAGAATGATAATTCTGACATTTGAAATCGTCAAGTATCGCCAGCGTTACCTAATATCCTAGACAATTTGGTGCGTATCATTTTATCTCTACACAAATAACAGAAAGCAACGGTAAGCCTAGGGAATAAAGCCGGCGCAGCAAGCCCTGCAAAGCAGCCTGATCGAGGGTACCAGTCAGGGTGGAGATTGGCATTTCATCGTCGACGATCTCGACCGCAATCAACATATTCTCGACCCAATCCACCCAACGTTCATTGAGTTCCCCTGGCACTCTGATTTCGTAGGTTACTGCCTGATCCAAGGTAAGCTTTCGATTAAATTCATTCATTAACTTTTCCTACACTTCAATAAAACTAGTAAATTGATTGTAGTGTCATACTCCGATTATGCGTCCGTACATTATTGATGATGCCTGCCTGTCACTCACTCGGCAAGGAGTTGATGAAATTGCTCACCAGATTGATGTTCGCCTTTTCATGCTTCCATGATTGGTCATTATGTTGCTGAAAAAACGGATCCGAGGTAACGACAACAACCATGTCAAACTCATCTAGCAAGACGATCAGCTGCCCGCCATGTCCCCAGGCTAGGTTGAAATGATACTCGCCTGCCCGGGCAGACCGCCACTGATAGCCATACCCAATGTTGTTGAAGTTACGACCCACTCTGTAGTCCCAAGCATCCTCCGAATACGTTTGCAGGGAATTATGCACCCAATCAGCAGAGATAATCTGGTTTCCCCCGTTTTCACCGTCGTTGAGATACAAGGAGCCGAACTTGGCCATATCACGCGCCGTGAAGCCGAAGAACGAATAGGAATACCCGTACTGATCCTGCCACCAATCGCCTACGTCAGCACCAATCGGAGATAGAAGATGCTCCTGAGCGAATGACTTGAGATCTGTATCACACGCCCGGGCTACAATAACCCCCAACCAATAGGATGTTAGATTGCTGTAATTGAACTCGGTTCCCGGATCGTTGATGAGTGGGAAATGAACGATAAGGGGCAGATAATAGTCGCCCGCCATAAGCGCCTCAAAAAGAGCAGGATCGCTCTCCTCCCAGGGGTATCCGGAGCGCATCTGTAGCAAATCCCGGATTGTAATCTGCATCTTCCTCGGATCCGTGATTTGATCGGCGAATTCTGGGAAGAAATCCAGCATTTTCTGATCTAGGCTTGACAGGCAGCCTTGATCCAGTGCAATCCCGACCAATGCCGAGATATAACTCTTCGACACCGATTGCATTAAAGCCTTCTGCTCAACAGCTCCTTCATGAAAGTACTTTTCAGCAATCAGACGGCCGTTCTTTATCAACAGCAGCCCATAGATGGTCTCCAATTTAGCCGTATCGTAATACAACTCAGCCACAAGCATTGGATCTAGCCCCTGCTCTGCGGGTGTCGACACCTCCCAGTCATCCCCTGGCAGCGGTGTGTATTCAGCCGCTGCCAGATCCTCAATGCCAGGGCCACATCCGGCCAGCATTGATAGGATTAAGATCGCGCTGGTGATTAAGGTGATGGTTCTGAGATTTTCCAGAAAGCGAATGCGATTTCCCTGTGTAGCATATTTCTCTTTGTTATTCATCGCATTTCCCTTTTTTGTCTATTTGAGCGAATGATTAAGTCTAACCCCTTCAGGATACTCGCGCGGTGGAAATAGCATCATACCCCGAAGGTGTGACTTGGGATGTCTGTAGCAAACCGAGACTACTATGGAAGGTGCCCAGAGTAACGAGAAAGCGGGCTGCGATCCGACCAGTACGTTAGCTTTGGTTGCTGTGTTCTACAGTTATGATTACT
>DASRZI010000156.1:0-11689 GCA_035686605.1 Candidatus Zixiibacteriota bacterium | reverse complement strand
TGGCGCCTGCTGATGCATTTGGTAATTCGACAACCTCGTCCACAGCCTCAGTTACCTGGGTATCGGGAACCTCATGCACAGGCTCCGTCGCCATTATCGTTGGCTCGCTGGTCGTCTCGGCGGGTATAGCTACGGCAGTACCTACCTGCTGGACACTTGTCGCCTGTCCCTCCTTTGGGCTGCAGCTTGCAAGCACGAGTGCAATCAGGATTAGAAGTACGTATTTCGTGGAAACGTGACCTCCAAATCCTGGTTGATTAGTCCAAATTTCGTTCATGACTCTGCTCACTTTCGACTATCCATAACTTCATTCAGATGATAGCGAACCGATCAACACCTGTCAGCTAATTTCATCTTGGACGCGATAGGACTCATGTTGATCTAATAAGAAAAGACCCCGCAGCAAGTTCTGCTGCGGGGTCCAGCCTAGTCTGCTATTGATGCATATTTACTTCACTATTTCAAGAACCACGGCTCGGGCGCCATCTTCGAAGTACATATCCATGCGATTTCCTTGGACCTCGAACGTGGCAGTGCCTCCAAGGGCGGCTAAAAATTCGGATTCCTGCTCCATGATGCCCTCGGGATCCGAGCAGAATTTACGGGTCGTGGCAAGGGGACCAAAGCTGATGGTTTCGCCATCGACCTCATACGATCCGGTGTAGTTGTTGCATCCGGCGAGGCCAGCAACCGCTTCTACATCGAAATCGACGGTCAGCTCAGTGCCAATGATCACGCTCGTAACGCCACCGCGGCCATTGTTATAGGACTGGACTGTCCACGAAGTGCCGGCGAATTCTAGGGGTTCAGCGGCGTGGAACATAGCTGCCAGGGCTCCATCACCGTTGATGAGCTCCAGCCGGTTGGCGATGATCTGGTAGGTCGCCGCCGATTCTAGCGCGGCAAGAAACAGCTGCTCTTGCTCATTCACTGGATCTGGACACAGCATCATGGTCGAGGCGAGTGGACCAATAGCAATGGTGTCTTCAGTGGCTTCGTACGTACCGAAGTAGTTATTACAGCCAGCGGAGCCAGAAATATCTCCATCATCAAAGTTCGCAGACACGAATGTGTCGGCATGGACACTGACCATGGCGTTCTCACCGTTGTTGTAGGTGGTTAACTCCCAGGCTGTTCCTTCGAGGGGGAGTGGTTCAACGTTTACGAATGTCAAAACTATTTCTCCTGAATCGTCGAAGACCGTCATTTGGTCTCCATCGATCTCTACCGTTGCAGCCGAATCCAAGGCAGCCAGGTATTCACTCTCCTGGGTCATGAGTTCCTCGGCGCAGGCCACCCTTGTTGAGCTCAATGGACCAACGGAGACCTTGTTTCTATCGACTTCAACCGGACCAAAGTAGGTATTGCAGCCGGAGAATCCACCGATACGCCCGGGCGCGATACCCATGACGACACCTGATCCTTCCAGGACAGACTGGCCTCTGATCGAGGTCGCGGCCCAGATTGTACTTGTCACCTGTGCCTGTTCTTCTTCTTCGATCACAGCCGGTGTCTTACTCACTTCTTCGACAAGTAGATACTGGATTGAGGATCCTCCTGCTGGGGGATTCTGAACCGGGATCTCGGCTACGACTAGCTCGTATTCATGGCCTGGCTCGTAATCGAATCCCTCAATCTGACTGTAGAACAACTGCCACTCCCCATCCGGATCGGTCTTCACCTGGTAGCAGAGTTGAGGTCCTTCGCCCTCGCATTCGACTTGTTCGGGACCGACGATGACGGTGGTGAAGGTGACAGGAGTTTTACTCAGCTCTTCTACCAGGACCCACTCAATCGTAGAGCCCCCAGCAGGGGGATTCTCGACGGGTCTTTCTTCGAGAAGGAGATTATAGAGATAACCTTCCTCATATTCGAAGCCGGAGATCTGCGAGTACCACAATTCCCAGCGATCCATCTCGTGTTCTCTTATGAGCATGCACTCTTGTGGTCCTTCACCCTCACAATCTACCAGAATGGGTCCGACCTGTATTTGCTTCTCTACTCCCGTAACGTCTTGTTCGGGTTCTTCAGCCGCCACCTCCTGGGGAGTTTCAACCTCGACTGTAGCGGCGTCGTTATCTGTATTCGCGCTCGTGCAGCCTGCGATAACAAGAGCTGCCAGCACACCGATGACTAAAAGGACGATATATTTCTGTTTCACGTTTCTCTCTCCTATAAAGATACGTAGACCGTGGCAGTTATCGTTGATAACAAAGCCGGCGAGAAGTATAGCCCGCAGCCATTCCAACGAGCAATACGTAGCCCTCAAGACCAATTCCTTCTCAGTTCTGAATCCTATGAGGGATCAGACGGTCTGATTGTTTACTATACATTCGACGGTGTTTTAAATGGAGAGGTTCCCCGTTCTATTACTTTTCTTATAATCTTTCAGTTCATCTGTAACAGCGCTGCCGGCAATCCCCCGCGGCTCCAGGTATCACTTCACCGTGATTTTTCTGATTCTCGCTTCGCGATACACAATAACCTTGGTCCGCTGCTCATCTTCGATAAAACTCTTCTCGATCAATTCCTCTAGTTGAAATGGTAAAAATGAAGTGTCCCACTGCTTCTCTACCCACTGCGTAAAGCCTTCTAAGGAGTCGATTTGAGTGCAATAGCTGAAATCTCGCCTATCATCGTCAAGTAATATAAGGCTGGATTCGATATAGCTGGCGAGCGCTCCATCAGCCTGGAGCAGCAGTGGAAATCCTTCCTCATCCTGCAGCCAACCAACCACTTTATGCTTTGGATCCTGGTGCAGTTCAACGACAGGCATGAGCGGGCGGTCATGGACGACGACCAGGACACCACCTGGACTGACCAATTCCTCGGCTTTCTCTAGGGCATGGACCATGCCCTCGGGCTCAATTCATCAGAGCGACCAGGCAAAGAGGGCTATGTCGTACGGAGACTTTCGATGTTCTGGAGTGAAGTCCCTGATATCGGCGACAATGAACTCTACCTTGTCTGCCAGGTAGGGAGGAGTTGACATTATCGCAGCTTCAATATCCTCGACTGAGGGATCGATTGCCGTAACATGACCCACATGGTGAGCATAGGAACAGGTGAGGAAACCATCGCCACAGCCGATCTCGACGACATTTTTATCTTTGAAATCGGCGATGGCGATAATTGCCACGCTTTGTTTTCCGTCGGGATCTCGCGTAAACAGCATCAAGTACTCCTAGTTATGAGTAGTGATTTGGATTATACAGCAGATACGCAGGTGCGTGAGGTGCCTTATTGAAAGCTCAAATAACTAGGAACCGGCAAGGTCTGGTGAGAAGAGATTGGTTCATGCTCTTCAGAGGAGAGCTTAGATAAGAGAGTATTGATCCGGCCTTTGTTTTTCATGCTATACTGCGCCTACAGACATCATAATCTATTGCAGCATCGGGCGAGAAGGGATAATGAGCGATACTCAGGATTTCGAGCGAATGTGGTTAGCAAAATTCGCTACCTGCCTTGACCAGGAGGTGGGCGAAGAGGTCCGAAAGTACATCATGGAGGGGAGCAAACAGCTTAGTTCCGCCGCCAGTAGAGAGGATGTCATCCAATGGACTCAAGAAGCCATGCAGCGGTTGGATCGTTCCGTCGATGACTCTCACCGGCACGCTGTCATGACCGGCTGCGCCTGTCGATATCCCGCGTCTGATTTGCAGGAGATCAGGTCCATATATGCAGAAACAGAAGACCTTGACCACGTACACTCGCTGCTTCAGCAGAAGTTCGAAACATTTCTTAGGCAGGACATGGAGCTCGAGGAAGAGTTGATCGATGAAGTGGTTAGCAGAGGATGGGGCCTGGCGGGATTCAAAGAAGGCAAAACGATCATCGCAACGAAGATTCCAAAAAGTGGAAATCTCAAGGAATATTTCGAGGAAGTCGACCCTCAGGCTAGGCGGGAACTCTACTGCCATTGTCCCCGGGTTAGAGATGCGGTCCCAGCCAAAGATAAGATCTCCATCTCTTACTGCTACTGTGGGGCTGGGTTCTATAAGGCCCTTTGGGAAGAAATCACCCAAGAACCTGTATATGTTGAAGTGCTGGAGAGCGTCTTGGCAGGAGATGACGCTTGTAAGATCGCTATCTATCTCCCGTAATTTGATACTTTGAAAGATTGAAGCATTTCAATCTGATATCGGTCGACATTGTTGTAATGGATTAGGGGAGCGGTCTGGGTGCGCCTGCCGGATCAAAATCCGCTTTGCTACCGGGAAGTCAGCAGTGCAGGGAGAGGCCACACCGAAACGCCCCCCACCCTGACGAGACAGCATGTGTCGTGGCTGCTACGATGCCGATCCCTTTCAGCCAGCTGTGGGCAGAAATCGAAGCTGCACTATCCGCCGGCATCGACAAGAGCTAGCTATTTGTACAACTGCCCTAGGAGACACTACTTCTCCCCTGCTCCTCCATTTGGCACGGAACTATGATCGCTGCTTCTTTCGCCCCGCGAGAAGGATCCCAACAGCGGCAAACAGCACTACAGGCCATATCCATACCAGGTCCGCGTCGAGTGGTGGCGGCGTGGGTTCGTCGGTCGGATCGAATCGCAACCAGTACGCGCGGTCCTTCTTGGCAACGATATCGGCCGGTTCTGGTTCCATATCAAGAAACTCGAGGTAGAGATCTAGCATCGGCTGCGCGCGATTGCCGATGGCATCGAATAGGGACAGGATCTCATCACCATCCGTCACCCGCACCGCCGTTGCGCTCTCGGCGCCATCAGCCGTCTGGATGGTCACTCGCGGATCAACAGCGATATTTTGATACCACTGGGCCCGTGGTCCAAAGGCGCATGGCGAATACTTCTTGTCTCCAAGAGTGTAGCTCTCGGTCATTGTTCGCCTTGGCAAACCCGTCTTCCGACCTGTATGGGTGATGAGCATCATGTGATGCCCGATAAGAGGCGCAAGTCCCAGCCGCCAGAGATGAACTGGCCATTTGAATAAGGCTTTGTGCAGCCCGCTCTGCGGGTAGGTCATGAATCCCTGATAATTCGGTCTGAATTCAACATTATTCTCGTTCATATCCCTAGTTTACCAGCCTCTTAACGCCCAGACAGGTAGAATTCATCCTATGGACGAAAACGGCTGTCCCGCCCCCATTATCTGGAGAAATTGGACTATCTCCCCTTTATACGGCGGGGTCGGTGTTCAATCCGCAAAGCCATGATAATATGGTCCGGTTAAGCACCATTCTCTATGATGATTCCGGAAGCAAGAGTGTAATGATGACTTGCCGCTGTTGTTCAAATGCTATTGCCAGGAGTGTGACATGAAGATACTGACAAGAAGCGCGTTCCTTCGAGCCAAGACCTATATCCAGACCTACGGGAGAGAAATCGACCAGAGTTTGTTTTCCTTCCATTTTGAGGATCGAGACAAAGCCGGCGTCATAGGAGCTTTGAAATCATACCAGAATCCCGATGGGGGATTTGGCAATGCACTGGAACCAGATCTGAGGACTCCGGCATCGTCGGCCATTGCAACCCAACGAGCATTCGACATCCTTAGGGTGGTCAACGCCGGCTATCAAGATGAGACTATCCAGAATGCCGTTGATTATCTCTTAGAAACATTCGATCTCGACAATGGTGTCTGGCCCATAATCCCTCCGGAAGTAGAAGATGCGCCCCATGCTCCCTGGTGGAGCTATGAAAATTCGGCTGAGACTTTCGATGGTTTCAGAATCAATCCAACAGCAGCCCTTGCCGGTCACCTGCATCACTACAAAGCCATCGTCCCGAGCGATTTCCTTGCTCAAGTTACAACGCAGGTGTTAGATATCCTGAGCAGCGAGCCTGATGCTGGAATGAACATGCACGATCTTTACTGCTATCTCACCCTGGCAGAAGGAGTTGAAGGGACGGAAAAACGCACCGTACTCGATAAATTATCCATAGTAGCTCCGCTGTCTGTGCAAAACGATCCCAGCAAGTGGGTTGAATACGCACTCCGGCCGCTGGCCATCGCGCCGGCTCCTGACTCTCTGTTGGCTTATGTAATGGACAGGGCGGCCATCGAGGCCAACTTGGACTATGAAATTGACGAACAGCTGGAGGATGGCTCCTGGCCGATAACATGGTCATGGGATTTCGTCGACGAGGCCGCTTGGGCTGATGCCGAAAAAGATTGGAAAGGCTATCTTACCCTCCATAAACTCATCATCATGAAGGACTATGACCGGCTAGAATTGCAGTAGCGCGACTCTCGTTCGCAGCCCAAGAAGGCCTTCCCGACATGATCGCAATTACGGTTCACCAAATGAAACCACCCCGAGAACAGCAATGAATCTGAACCAGGTTCGAATTAGAGAAGAGGTTGCCGCAGACAAAGCAGCTGTCTACCGGATCAACTATGAAGCTTTCGGCCGCCGCGAGGAGGCTGATCTGGTGGATTCAGTCCGGGCCACTGCCGAGTCGTTTCTTTCCCTGGTCGCCGTCTTGGACGGTGCACCGGTCGGCCACATCCTTTTCTCGCCCGTTGAGGTTTCGGCCGAATCTGACGACACCTCAGCCGTGGGATTAGGTCCGGTGGCAGTTTTGCCCGACCACCAAAGGATGGGCGTCGGGTCCCGCCTCATCGAAGTTGGACTGGAGCGATGCCGGCAAAATGGAGACGGTGTCGTCTTCGTTCTTGGCCATCAGGATTACTATCCTCGATTTGGCTTTCTGCCGGCAGCAGAGGGGGACCTCTTCTATAAGAATCACGACTTTGATCCCTACTTCTTCCTCATTGAACTTGTGCCAGGCGCGGCCGCGAAGCTGGCTGGTGAAGTTCGATACCTACCCGCTTTCGACGAAGCGTAGCACCGGCACGACATATGCGCAGCGGGATATTCAGGAACCGGTCTCCAGCCATTTATGCCTACTTGGCCCTTATAGTCGGCTTACTCAGCATCGCCTTCTCAGGCATCTTTATTCGAGCGGCCAATGCCCCGGGGACGGTTACGGCCTTTTATCGCATGGCCATCGCCGCGGTCGTAGTCACAATCCCCTTTCTTTGGCAGCAGAATGGCAAACTGCGCAGCCTTCCTAGGGCTGGGGTGGTTCTGGCCCTGCTTGGAGGTCTGCTTTTCGCTCTGGACCTCGCCTTTTGGGCTACTGGAATCGACTACAGCGGGGCTACGAAGCCAACGCTCATGGCAAACACAGCTCCTCTCTGGGTAGGTCTGGGATCGATGCTGATATTTCGCGAACGTCTCGGGAGACTGTTCTGGTTTGGGTTGGCCCTGGCATTGTTTGGGGCGGCCATGGTTCTCGGGGCAGACCTGCTAAATTCGACAGTAATCGGTTTTGGCACGTTCTTAGGATTGTTGGCTGCGATTTTTTATGGGGCCTACTATCTGGTAACCCAGAGAGGACGGTTTTGGTTAAATACGCTGAGCTATTTCTGGATCACGACAGCCAGTGCTTCCATCGTCCTGCTTTTTTTGAATCTGCTCATGAACAGGTCGTTGTGGGGCTACGATCGCTCCACCCTATTTTACTTCCTGGCGATCGGCCTGGTGGTTCAGCTGCTTGGCTGGTCAATGATCAACTACGCCCAGGGATATTTGCGGGCATCAGTTGTCGCCCCAACCTTGCTCCTGCAGCCAGTTGTGACGGCCGTTCTCGCCGTACTCCTTCTTGGCGAAACTTTCTCCGCTTGGCATATTATTGGAGGCTTGATCGTTCTAGCTGGGGTCTACGTTGTGCACCGGAGCAGGTCAGGCTCGATTTCAGATAATCTGCTGCCTGACAGACAATTACCTGATGAAAAAAGTTTTCATTCTACTAAGGAGCAGGCAACATGAGCCGATATCGCTGGCTGCTGTTCGATGCAGATGGCACCCTGTTTGACTATGATTACGCCGAAACCGCCGCTTTGGCCAACTCATTTCGAGATTTTGAGCTTCCATATCGCCCGGATTTTGCCCAAGAATACCGTGAAATCAATGGCCAGATTTGGCGTGATTTCGAACTTGGACTCATCGATCAGAAATCACTCCGCACCCGCCGGTTTATTCTCCTCTTCAACTCCTTGGAACTCGACGTCGATCCTGAATCATTCAGCGACATATACCTTGAGCACCTGTCAAAGGGGACATATTTGATCGACCATGCCGAGGAAGTGTTAGAGCAGCTGCGACCAGGTTTTAACCTGGCCATCATCACCAACGGTCTCAAAGATGTCCAGCGACCACGCTTCGCCCGTTCTTCCATCGGGACCTATTTCGACGTGCTCGTTATCTCTGAAGAAATCGGGGCAGCAAAGCCTGACCCGGCAATTTTCGACGCGGCCTTCAATCTTCTTGGCAATCCACCGCGAAAAGAGGTATTGATCATTGGAGATAGTTTGACCTCAGATATCGCCGGTGGCGCGAATTATGGTATTGATACTTGCTGGTTCAATCCCTCCCAGAAGTCGCCCGATATCAGCCTGGATATCGATTACGAAATAACCGATCTCAGGCAATTATTGGACATATTATCTCCCCGGTGAACACAGCTAGGACCTCAGTATAAGGGACCTCAGTATAAGGGACATCATTACTATACCCAGGCGCTGCCTGATCATTTACATTGATATCACTGCCGGACGCGGAATATTGTAACTGCTCTGTGTGGTACATCGTCCAATAATTGTGTTGGGCGATCATTATTCCGCAGCAGTGATAGCCAGATGGACTACGATCAGAAAACGCCGAACGTTCCGATTTACTGGCAAGAAGAATACGACAGACTGACTCTCTTCTGTCTCGCCAATTTCCAACCCGGGCGAGCCCTCGAGAGGTGGTGGAATCACGGGACAGTCACCGAAAACGATAGCCGGAGCTACTACCGGCATTCTTTTGGAAGCCGTTATGAATACGATGGCAGGCTCCCGGTTCCCAGCGACAAGATGAATCAGGCTCGCAGAGTCATGTTTCGTGATATTCGGGCCCGAGGCGTCTATATCAATCTACTCGACTGGAGAGGTTACAGGGCATTAAGACAGAAGGTGGACATACTTGAACGGTATGGCTATCTACGTCCTGGTTTACTCATCGGTGCTTCCTACCGGCATGTTTTTCACTAGTGGATTCGACAGCAAACCGGTCACCGTTGACCAAGAATTACCCGATCTTTCACCGGATTAGTCAGGCATAGGCACTAAAGAGTGATATACTTTAGCGTAGTTGCCAAACCGGTTCTAATTTGGTCGTCATTTCCATCTTAGACCAGAAGACAGATTCTGATTACGATAGGATGGCATCAGATGGCGAGTCCTTTATTCGGAGCGATTGGCCCCAAGCTCGGAGCCGATCGCATACCGTTATAAAGGTGAGGAAGATAGAACGTTGCGCGCGCGTCGTTTAGTTGCTGCCCTTGTAGAATTTTTGGTCGCCATCATCATGAGTTTTCTTTTCGCTCAGGTGGCAGCCCGGCTGATAGAATCACCAGATCCCCTCGCCTACACGATTGGTACAGTCGGCGCTTATACTCTTGGTATCATGGTAGGTGTATATTTCTCAGCCGAAATACTGGATATCAATGGTAATTTCTGGTTCTTATTCGTGGGGGCACTTTTTTCAGGAATAGTGATCTTTGCCGCGTATGATTTCAGGGCTACGACATCGCTTGGATTCCAGGAAGCTATCATAGAATTTGTCACCTCGATAACGATCCTTGGACCGGCTTTGGGCACTCTTGCCTTCAATATCGGCCCCAAATCCTACGGCAATAAATAAGAATCTTCGGTATTGCCAGATTCCGCCGGTTCAATCGATAACTTCCCCGTTATGCTGTCGATCAGCGCCAAAGCTTTCCTGAGTGATGCGGGATCACCACGCAGATGCACCCCGTTGAGAAGTTGAACGACAAGACGTCGTTCTTCAGCGGTGAGATTGGTGGAAATATCTAGGAACCTGTCAGCTTCAGCCAAGACGCTCCATCATAGTAATCTAGCGTTTTGTCAGTCGTATTGTAGACGAGCATGCCCTCCGCGGCGGTCAAAGCAGAGATATGAGCGCCGGTCAATTTGGGGAGGATTATTGGTTTTCCCGCGGGACCAATATCGAGTATTGAGTTTGAGTTTGGCGCATTGTTGTTGATGCCGATCGTGCCATTAGCGCCATCAATGAAAAGAGCATGGGTAACACCATAGGCCTCGACACGGAAGTCATTGTCATCGCCGATCTCGTTGAATGTGGCGGACTTGCTGACGACGAAACTTCCAGCAGATACACGAATCTTGTCGTTGGAAGTTTCAAGAGTGACAGAAACAGAAGCGGCTCCGGCATGAGCTGCGCTATCATCAGTGATGGCAATGATCTCGACGAGTCCTTCATGGGTGATGGGAGCGGATCCACCGCGGCCCCGGCCAACCAGCGTTAGCTGGCTGGAAACCCCTGGATCAGTAAAACCATAGAACTCTGCAATTATCACCCCTCCATCATCTACTTTAATCTTCTCTGTGATCCCACTGCCAGGGTTAAGGGTGACGCCGTCGCTGTTGATGACAACGTCGCCGGCACCGGCAACGAGAGATCCATCGGTATCAATATATAATTCTGTTGTTGTTCCACCTCTAAACTGCAGCTGGCCTTCTGATTCGTCCCAATATATGTTTGCTTTATCTGCGCTGTTGTCTCCGATGAGCATATCTCCGGCTCTGACACTCTCGGTGTTGTATGTTTGGTTATTGGAGAAGATGGCAAAATATGTAGTGGCCGGAGCTGAAACATCACTGCCAATAAACAAATCTCCATCAGTCTCGATGTCAACGCAGAGGTTTCCGCCACCATACAAAGACAAGGAATCAGCATCAATCTCAACGTAATCACCCCGACCGACATTACCTACCTGGATAAACTCTTTGTTGATGATGGTGCTGCTGGGTCTGTCTACTATCCGGATGCGTGAATCAAGATCCAAATCCTCATCAGAGGACTGGCCAGGTAGTTTGCCCTTCTTTCGTCTGAATGGCTGTGGCTTCTGTAAGGGACCGGGCATTAGTAAACCCTGGAATTCTCGCTAGTATGTCCTCTCCAGCTGACCGGCTTCGAACGCGAGGTAGCGTACAGGGCCTTAGCAAGAGAATCCACGTAAGCACGACGCATACGGTCAACATTTACGGCGAGTTGGCTCATGATCAAAGAACTATTACTGGTGGGGCTGGCTTCCTCGATGATCTTCAGCTGCATGGCAGCTCTCCATAGAGCATAGTTTCTTAGGATATATTGGTGTTCATCAGGGACGGTAAGAGGGGTGCTTGTTGCAGTGGGGAGATCATGATGGGCGAGGTAACGAACGCGAATAGCCTGGGTTGCCGTAGGCTTCTCGCTTATCCATATCTCGTCTGCATCTGTGTCGTTGCCGCTAACAATATAATCAAAGTAACCTGGTTCAATCCAGAAGTCAGGATGCGTATGGGATCTGGGCTGGAGATACTTAGGGGGATCTTCACCGTTGGGATACTCGACAGACACAATACCAACCACAATGTCGGGGAGATCGTGTCGTCTGTCGTCGTCTGTTGTAATGGAAAGGTTTACGGACAGTTCTCGTTGAAAGTGTTGGGAGTAATCGGCGATGGCATCTACCAACCATTGTTGGATGTCGGCGGCGGCCCAGGTTGCGTTACCTGAATCGGCTAGGTCTGCTTCTACTTGGTCTATTAACTCGGCTAATGTGGTCATGATTGTTTACCTCTTGTTCTTCTGG
>DASRZI010000155.1:0-2896 GCA_035686605.1 Candidatus Zixiibacteriota bacterium | reverse complement strand
CAACCGGGACGAAATCCATCTCGGTCGAGTTCATCTTCGCTTCCACCTGGTTCTTCCTCCAGAGGAACCGGAAAATGATCCCGAGGTGGAGTACGGAATGCGAAACGACGATACGATATCAACCTGGGGAGATTCAGGGCTGACGATATCTTAGCCTGACAGCGCCCAATCTAATTTCATCGCCATCTGTTAGCTGGAGCCCGTGCTGGGGTACGCGCTGCTCGTTTACGAAGGTGCCGCTGGTACTCTGTTCGTCGAAAATCCTGTGGTCCCCACCTTCCTGGACGACGGTGGCATGGATTCGCGAGACCGTAGCGTCATCACTGAAGGCAAAATCAGCTTGCTTCGAAGAGCGACCAAGACGCATTTCAACTATATCAAGATCGATCCGACCTGGGGTCTGGCCTGTGGCCTGCAGCACTTCCAGAAACGCGGTCGGACGCGCCTTTCCTTTTCCTCGCTGGTCAAGACCATGGACATCAGGCGTATAACGACTAACCTGTCTCTTGGCATTAGCAACACGGTAACTTGAGCGCTCTAATTTATCGACGTGGCGAACATAATTGCGCAAGAACGGTATGCGCCTGAAAATTGAAGGAACGCGAAAGCTGCGCGGCATACTGGACCGGCCAAGAAATCGGATCATCACAATCAAGACAACGATCACGATGAGGATTAGAAAGCATCCTCCTATGTATTTGCCGTAACCCAGGAATCTATCAAGAATCCGGTCGACAGCGCTGTTGGGGGATACTGCATCTGGAATAACCGTTTCACCTTCAAGGATTGTCATCACGACTTCAGGAGTGGCAACGCGGTGTCCCTGGTCATCTATTGCCACTATCTGAAATCGGTTATCTCCATAAACAAGAGAACCAATGGAAACGTCGAAACTATCTAGCTGGCTTACATCAATATCTTGGGCCAGGATGCCATTGATCTGGAGGAAGGCAGATGCTAGCGTTCTCTCACCTTCGTCAGGCCAGACTGTTGTGGTTGAGAAGGTCAGCTGGATGGGCTGATCAAGGCTTGCCAGGGTCATCTGGCGGCTGTCCTCTGGAATATCAAGGGAAATCAAAGGCGCCCCTGGCGCCAAAGATACCGTAGATTGAGCGCTAATACTTGGATTGTCGGCGAGGCTAACCCCCACAGTGTGATCGCCACCGGTCATTTCATCAGCCGTATAGCGAAGAATCGTTTGAGTTCGGAAAGAGGAGATCTTGTCCCAAAGAGTGGTTAGTTGATCAGCCGTTGCCAGGTTCGTCGTCTCTCCACGAGTTCCAGCTGCCACTTGAGCGAGATACTGCTGACCAACGCGCTTCTTATCGGCAGAGAGGCTCTGATTGTCAAGCCAGATAGTATGGATCGGCACACCTAGCTCGGCCGCTCGTCTCGGTAAATCTTCCGGTTCGTTTTGAGTGCTGACTACGTCCGTCCCATCTGAGATGATGACGATGTGGGTCGGAATACTTTTCTCCGGCTTCAATGCCTCAATGTTGTTCAGAATATTCATGACGCTATCGACCAAAGCAGTCGAACCGGTACTTGGAGGGGGTGGAGAGGCAAATATATTTAGAACGCTGTTATGAAAAGCGTCAGGGGCTAGCATTTCGGTGGCGCCAAGCTCACCTACTCGATAGACGCCAACGTAATCAGTCCCTTCCATCATATAGGAATCGCTTGCATATCGGGAAATTGAATCCTGAATGACGGGTATGAAAGCGGAAACGCCTCCGGGTATGTCGATGACAAACACAGTCAATGTACCACCGTTATGTGGTCCTGCCAGCTCCCAATTGGAGATGGGTACGCCATCCTGGCTGACCACAAAACTCTGCCCTGCCAAATCGACTTTATTCCCCCTGCCATCTATCGCGTAGACATACAGATCCACACTTGGTGCGGCACTGGTATCAGAACCAGTGATAAACAATTGGTTGATCGTTTGCTGGGCAGCGGCGCCGGCGCTGCCGATTAATAGCCAGACGCCGAGCAATAGAAGCGAGAATATGGTCAATCTTAGCCTTGAGTTTCGCATACCGATTACCAGCCTTTCTTTAGAAAATAACTAGGCCAATTGTCCTGATACTTTCGTGTTTTTGTATCGCGATAATTATCCTCTCTGCCCAAATTTCTGAAAAGGACCACGGCAAGAGACATCGAACATCGCCACTGTATGGGTAAAAGCGTGACGCCCATGAGTACCCCTGATAGAATTGAGAAAACGGGCCGAGGATAAGAAACAAATGGGCAGTCGATATCCTTAGTTAAAGCCGAAAAACCCTCCGTTTTATGTCTCTGAGCAAGATTAGAATCGCAAATTTGGCAGTGACCACAGAGTTAATGGCCTCTCAATTCTGAAAACATACAGCCACTATCGGGCAAAGTCAAGCCTGCAAGAAGTCACACTTTTCGACGCAAGATTAAGTACAAGATTACTTCACAACACGAGAAAATGTACGAGATTTGGATAGAGGAATCGGGACAGGAAATACATCGTCAGATCCTTTCTGAGGGGAGTTTCTACCTGGGCCGATCACAAGAGAGTGATGTTTCCATCGCCAATGCCAATCTATCCAGACAGCACTTGCAGATCAATATTGCGAACAATGTCGTTAGGATTATGGATCTTGGCAGCACAAATGGCACTCAACTCGGATCTTTTTCGCTAAGTCCCCATCAGGAAACAATCTGGCAAAGTGGCCAGATTGTTCGAATAGGCCGGTTAGAACTACACATGGATCGGCTCGGAGAACCGTCTGTATCTGTGTATGAAGAGTTCTCCGATGAACTAGTGGTTCCGGATTCATCAAACCCGCTGAAAATAAATGAAGTGGCTACTATTATCTGCAGCCAGGCAGAACCGTCAGTGACCACGCTGTCTCAACAAAGCATC
>DASRZI010000154.1:0-3612 GCA_035686605.1 Candidatus Zixiibacteriota bacterium | reverse complement strand
TTATCGGTGAAATCACTGAGGTCCAGGTTAAGACCTAGCTGCTGCCACTTGTGTCGCAGGACGAAATGCACTTCCTCGCTGCTGAGCGGTTTGAAATGATGCACAAAGCCCACTCGGAAGTAGAGTTGGGGGTAGCGCGAGAGTCGCTTTTCAATACCCGGCATGCCAATGAGCACCAACCCGATCTGGCTGCGGTCGTAGACGTCTCTCATTTGTTCCAAGCCAATGGCCTTCAAGCGATCCGCCTCATCAATAATGATCAATTCAGTCACTTCAGGCGTCTCTACAGAAAGATCGTGGATTAATTTCTTCTCCATTGCGCCTTGCATCCAGTAATGCAGATCGTTCAGCTGCTTGCGGCCCGTGGTAATAGCCTTTTCGAGACGGCTTGGGGAATTGGATACGGGTGGTGTGTAAAACATAGTGCCGCCCTGCAAGACCGCTGGTTGGGCCGGTAAATCAAGCATGTGGCAATTAGCCAGCAGGTGCTCAATCAGATCTTGCCTGGCATAGGTTCGAGCCGATACGGTCTTGCCTATGCCAGGTGGCCCGTAGCATAAACCGATATAACGATTGCGCCGGCAAGCATCACAGAATTCGACAAAGCGACGGTGCTCTTTGGTCACAATGAATTCAAAGGGGTCGGCGAAGTTACTCATTATAATAACGCTTCAAACGTTTCGCCGGCGACTTTTTCGGTTCAGTTTCGTCTTCAGATTCAAAGGGTGGTGGGTCCTCATGAACCCCAAGATAGATTTGAATGAGCGCCGAGCGCTCTTTGATGGTTCCCCGCAAAGCGCGCCGGCGACGATTGCGGGCGCGTATGATTTCCTGCAGGGTAATGGTCTGATCAGCCAGTTCCTGACACACGGCTCGGCATAGAAAAGAATCGTTGTGATAGACTCTAATCTCGGCCATATCTCGCGGGTCATAGCGAATGACCACATCCTCTCCAATATAAGCCGCCAGCACCAGGTCCATGTAACGCAGACGTTGGAAATGAATGCCGTCGCGGCGCACGCGACGAGTGGTTGCTACAGTCAGGAGGAGCAGGTCCAACTTATCCAATGATTCAGGCATTTGTGGCAGAAAACTGTCGCCTTCCCAACGGGCCCGAGGTGAATTATCCAGATCATTCTGCACACGCTCATGGTACTCAATCAGCAGAAAATCTTTGAAGCGGGTGTCAAAGTCCACCAGTGTTAACCGCGGTTGCTTGATGGGTTTCCCTTCAGGTGCATATCCCGGTAATTGATGAAGAAACAACTGATTTATGGTCTGGAAGAATCGTTCTACGCGACCACGACCGCGAGGCATACCGGGAGTGGAGAAGATAAGGCGCATCTTCAGGTCGGCACTGACCTGCTCCATGTGGCGCGAGGTGAAGTCGGAGCCGTTATCAGTATAAAAGATTTCCGGAATGCCACAGATACGCCAGTTAGGTTCTGGCTTGCGCCAAACAGCCTGGCGTAGAGCCAAGCTGGTATGTTGTGTGTTGGGATGATTGAAACTGAGGAAATAACCGGCGATGCAGCGACTGTAATCATCCTCAATCACCGTGAGCCAGGGCCTGACCGACCGACCATCCTCATCCAGGAGCCAGATGTCCAACATCGTATGGTCTGCCTGCCAGATCTCATTGGGACGATGGGCCTCTCTACGGTAGAGGAGATCATAGTTTTGCTGATAGGCCTTGGTCCCCTCATGGGCCAGCATAACCAAAGCCGGATCCAGGGAGCGAACAATATCATAAACGGAACCATAACTGGGCACCGGCCACTTTTTCTGCTGTGCGATTTCCTTCACCTGGCGATGAATAGCAGCCGCGGATGGTCTGGTCTTTTGCAGTGCCAATCCCTCAATGATCTGCTGCAGTTCCATCTTCATGCGACGTCGGTTTCTAGCTCCCTGTCGTTTGTATGCCAGACCAACCAGGCCATGGTGTCGATAGCGGCTGACCCAACGTCGAGCCGTGTCATAGGGAATATTCTGCTCACGCGCCGCAGTCTTTAGCGTAGACTGCCCTTCCAGATACGGTTGTATGACTTGGAAGCGGTGTAAAGCATTGGCACGCTCTTTTTCGTTCAGTTCGGTCAACTCTCCCATCTCGCCGTCGCCTCCAGATGCTGGATAAATGGGTCTTGATTCTTACTTACTTATTATAGATAATATAAGCAGATAAGTGTGCTTATCTGTAATGAATCCGACAAAAAGGGACCCAAAGTGGCGCTAAAAATGCCAATTATCTATACATTTGAGTTTCGGATAATACTTTGGGGGTGATGAATGACTATGAATAATGATTCGATTGCCACAGCAGAAGAGCAGAAACAGTTCGCCCAATTCCTGCAGGAATTGCAAGAAAAAGGGCGCAGCCCGCGAACATTACGCGCCTACAAGTTTGACTGGTCCCAATTTGCCGGCTGGTATGCAGAGGTCAATCAGGAGCCGTTTACTCTGGAACGCCTGGCTGCCATGGATGTGCAAGATTACATCAGCTGGGGCCGGCAGCAAGGCTTGAAAGCGGCAACCCTCAATCGGCGGCTGGCTTGGCTCAAGCAATATGCCACCTGGGGCGAGCAACAAGGGGTCGTTAATCCCGAAATGCGCCGGCGTATCAAAGCCGTACCCATTCAAAGGAAGCAGCAACTGGCCCCGCGTTCATTAACCCCGCAAGAGGCGCGTAAGCTATTGAAAGAAGTTAAGGTGCGTGGCAATTCACGAGATGAAGCCATCATCTCTACCTTATTGTACACCGGTTTGCGGGTAGGGGAGCTGGTGTCGCTGAAGCTGGATGACGTGACCCTGTCGGAGCGCAAAGGTGCTATTCAGGTGCGGGCTGAAGTGGCCAAGGGCGGCAAAGAAAGGATGGTGCCAGTCCCTAAGAAAGCTCGTGAGACATTGCTGGTATATATGGAGGAGCATCTTCAGGAAAGTAAAGAACCGTTATTCGTTGGACGCCAAGGATCGCTTTCAGCAGAAGGAGTGGCTGCGGTTGTGGCCAAGTATGCTGCCTGGTCCCGACTGGAGGGGGTTACACCCCATATCCTGCGGCACACGTTTGCTTACAGCTACCTGGAAAACAATAACAACGATCTGGTGGCGCTGGCAGACATTTTAGGTCACAGCGACCTCAACACCACTCGCATTTATACCAAGCGGCGGTTAAGCGATCTGCAGGAAGGTGCTGAAAGAATCCAGTTCTTTTAGGGTCCTTCCCAGCTGAAGTTGATGGAAAGAGCGATCATATATTTATGAAGATTTGGGATCATTTAGCGCTGAATCTCACAATGGCACCCTCTGAGCGCGGCAGTTAAGAATCCCGGTAAATATTTCAAAGTTAAAATATAGCTTGAGTTGATGGGTTTCTTTACAGTATAATAATGGTATGAAGCTTGGTTATGCACGCGCGTTTCTACGGCCGAACAGGATCTCTCTTTACAGCTCGACGCATTGAAAGAGGCTGGGTGCGAGAAAATCTACGAAGATCGAGTCAGCGGTGCAAAGACGGACAGGCCAGGGTTGCAAGAAGCGCTGGCCTATCTTCGTAAAGGTGACACCTTAGTTGTTTGGCGGCTGGATCGTTTAGGCCGCTCTCTGAAGCATCTTATC
>DASRZI010000153.1:0-22246 GCA_035686605.1 Candidatus Zixiibacteriota bacterium | reverse complement strand
GCTTGCATAAATGCATAAATTATCGTCGGACCGACGAAGTTGAAACCGCGCAGTTTGAGATCCTTGCTGATATTTTCCGAAAGTTCGGTTTTCGCAGGTAATTCCGACATCGACTTTCGCTCAGGTTGGATAGGTTTGCCGTTCACGAATCCCCATATATAGGCGTCAAAACTGCCGAATTCCTCCTGGATCTTCAAGAAGGCATTGGCGTTTTTTACGGCCGAGTTAACTTTCTGCCGGTTGCGAACGATGCCTGGGTTCTGCAACAGCTCCTCGATCTTGGCCTCGTCATAGGCCGCCACCTTAGAAGGATCGAAATTATCGAAAGCCTCCCGGTAATTCTCCCGCTTGTTCAAAATGGTGCTCCAGCTCAATCCCGCCTGCGCGCCGTCAAGAACGAGATCCTCGAACAGCCGGCGATCATCCCTCTTTGGCAATCCCCATTCTTCATCATGATATTTGACCATGATGTCATCGATATCATCCCAATCCCCGACCCACTCACATCGTTTGGGCATATACTTCCTCCTTTCAACAATACAGCAAAGCAAATCTATGATGTGGATGTTACACTAAATAGGGGTGAATCTGCCAGGGCTTCATTCGAATGATCTCCGTTCAGAGTCAAGGGCAACCGCAACGTCAGCTTTAGTCTATTGTGTTTACAGCGTTTACCCCCATTCCTCATCGCGAATCCCGACCATGATGTTATCGATGTCATCCCACTTCCCGGCCCACTCACAGCGCGCTGCCTAATAAGTAGGACACACTGTTCCACCGTAGCTCCTTCTTGAACTCAGACACCGTTGTGTCCTTATCGATCAAGACGAATTCGATTCCTGCCATCTCGGCGAAGTCTTCCAGATGTTCAGCCGTCAGCGATAGGCTAAAACCAGTATGGTGCGCGCCGCCAGCCAAGATCCAGGCAGTGGCCGCGATTTTGAGACTCGGCCTTGGTATCCACAAGGCGCGAGCAACCGGCAGCTTCGGCATTGGCTGTTCGACAGATATTGCATCAACCTCGTTGACGATCAGGCGAAAGCGATTGCCCAAGTCGACGATGGATGCGTTGACAGCCTCTCCCGCCGCGACATCAAAAACCAACCTAACCGGATCCGCTTTGCCGCCAATACTCAAAGGATGGATCTCCACAGATGGTTTTCCAGACGCGACAGAGGGACAGATTTCCAGCATATGGGCGCCGAGAACTTTATCTTCTTTCTGGCCGAAATGGTATGTGTAGTCCTCCATAAATGAGGTTCCGCCATCCAATCCGGTTCCCATGACCTTCATGGCCCGTACCAAAGCCGCGGTTTTCCAATCCCCTTCCGCGCCAAAGCCAAAACCATCTGCCATAAGCCGCTGCACGGCGATGCCAGGAAGCTGTTTAAGGCCATGCAGATCTTGGAACGTCGTTGTGAACCCCATAAAACCGCCACTGTCTAGGAAGGCGCGAAGGCCAAGCTCAATCCGTGCCGCGTCCCTCAGAGACTGGTGCTTATCTCCACCTGCTAGCAAAACAGGCATGATGCGGAAGCTTTCTTCATATACGGCAAGGAGGTCCGACACATCCGATTCCGAGACCTCTTTCAATGCCGATACCAAATCGCCTACACCATACCCATTTACCGAGTATCCCAGCTGCATCTGAGCGGAGACCTTATTCCCCTCAGTGACAGCCACTTCGCGCATGTTATCTCCGAAACGGGCTATTTTTCCTCCCTGGGAGTTATTCCATGCGGCGGCGGCCCGCAGCCAGGTATTTAGCTGGGCCAGCACCTCCTCATGCCTCCAATACCCGACAACCACCTTCCGAGCCAAATTCATGCGGGAGCCGATAAAGCCAAACTCGCGCCCGCCATGGGCAGTCTGGTTGAGATTCATAAAGTCCATATCAATAGTCGACCAGGGAATCTCTCGGTTGAACTGCGTATGAAGCTGCACAAACGGCTTCTGCAGTGCCTGTAAACCCGCAATCCACATTTTTGCGGGAGAGAAGGTATGCATCCACGCAACCAACCCGATGCACTTCTTTGCAGCGTTCGCCTCCAGGCACAGCTGGGAGATCTCCTCAGGCGTTGAAAGGACAGATTTGAAGATGATTCTCACAGGAATAGCTGCAGACTCATCCAGAAAATGGGCTATTTCCAGGGAATTAACCTCTACTTGAGCGAGGGCTTCTGGTCCGTAAAGGTGCTGGCTGCCGGTGACAAACCAAGCTTCATATGAATCAAATCCGTTCATCTTTATCATTTCCTTGTGTGACGGCTAACTAAATAGTTTTAGTCTACTTGCTGATGCGAGCTGGATAGCTATTCGACGATCTTCTCTAGTCACCAGGCTCGGCTCTCCTAACTGGATTGTTCTAGTTGTTGTCCATAGACATACGTATACCGGTGATGCAGTTTGTCCAGATCCTCCTGAGAAATCTCATCGGGTTTTCCAATCTGCAGCGCGATGGAGACTGTTTTTGCCACATCTTCAACCATGACGGCTGCCTTAAGGGCTTTTTCACCAGTGGAGCCAACCGTAAATACCCCATGATTCTTCAATAGGCAGGCAGGGGATTGGCCAATGGTCTCAACTACGATTTTGCCGATCTCCTCATCTCCGATTAGGGAGAATCCACCGCAAGGTATGGGGCCGCCGAATTCGTCGCCAATGGCGGTGAGAACTGGGGGAATTGGCCTACCAAGGGCGGCGAAGGCGGTGGCATAATTTGAATGTGTGTGAACGATGCCGTTAACCAGGGACATCTGCCGGTAGATATAAAGATGGCTCCCGGTGTCAGAAGAGGCATCTAGCTCTCCATCGATCTTTTGACCATCTAAATTGACGACAACCATGTGTTCGGACTTTAACTCCCCAAATTTGACCCCTGACGGCTTGATTACCACATAGCCTGTTTCCGGATCGCGCACGCTAACATTGCCGCTGGTCCAGACAACAAGCCCGTGCTCAGGCAAGGCTTTGTTCAGTTGACAGACTTCCTCTTTGATCGCTTCAAGCATCATCTTTCTCCATTTTCTTCCGCCGTCTAAACCGCACGCGCCTGAGCCTTAATAACTTTGAGGCGCTTCATTACATCGTTAGCTCCCCTGCCAAAGTAATCGTGCAAGATAACATATTCTTCGAAGATCTGGTCGTAAACGGCCTTGTGTTCCACATTGGGATGGTACGATTCGTCTCTAAGACGAGCCATTTTTTTAGCAGCATCTCCGATCGTCTCATATCCACCGGCTGCGACCCCAGCTGCAACGGCGCCATGCATGGCCGAACCGAAGGCTCCAGCCTGGCTGGACTCCGCTATATATATGGGCAGCCCCGTGACATCTGAATAGATCTGCATCAGCAGCTTGTTCCGGTCTGGGAGGCCGCCGGTAGCAATGATCTCGTCGACACGAACGCCATTCTCATTGAAGGCCTCGACTATAATTCGGGTTCCAAAGGCAGTTGCCTCAATCAATGCCCGGAATATATCTTCTGGTTTCGTCGCCAAAGTGGCGCCAATGAGCAATCCTGTTAAATCAACGTCTACCAGCACACTGCGATTGCCGTTCCACCAGTCTAACGCCAGAAGACCACTCTCGCCTGGCGTTTGAGAGTTAGCTTTCTCCTCAAGCAGCTCATGAATGGTGATGTCGCGCTCCTGAGCCTCTATCTGGTAGGTTTCTGGCACGCAATTCTCTATGAACCATTGGAATTGATCGCCGACGCATGACTGGCCCGCTTCAAAGCCGGGCAGGTCGGGGATGATACCGTCTTCAACCACCCCACACATACCAGGTACGAGGGTCTCCCTCTCGCCAAGAACCATGTGACAATTTGAAGTACCCATGATTATGACCATCCGCCCGGGTTCGGTGACCGTTGCGGCGGGCGCTGATACATGGGCGTCAACGTTGGCTACGGCCACAGCTGTTCCAGGCAGCAAGCCAGTCCAATGAGCCGCTCGCTCTGATAACCCTCCTGCTCTTGTCCCGAGAGGGCTGATTTCACGAGACATCTTCTGGTCGACGACGTTTTCCATTCGTGGATCAAGCGCCCTAAAGAAATCATTTGGTGGAAAACCTTCGCTCTTGGACCACATCGCTTTGTATCCTGCCGTGCAGGAGTTGCGGGTCTCGATGTCTGTGAGCTGCCAAACCACCCAATCGGCAGCCTCAATTAGTCTGTCGGCCGCGTCATAAACCTCAGGCGCCTCATTGAGAATCTGCCACACTTTCGGGAAGAACCACTCCGAACTGATCTTGCCGCCATAACGATCCAAGAATGAATACCCTAACCTTTCGGCAGTTTCGTTCAGCTTATTAGCCTCGGGCTGGGCGGCGTGATGTTTCCACAGCTTCACCCAGGCGTGCGGTTTCTCGCGCCATGCCGGCAGCGCGCACAGCGGCGTGCCATCAGCCTTGGTAGGCAGCATAGTGCAGGCGGTGAAATCTATCCCGATTCCAATGATTTCCTTGGGATCGACACCGCTTTGCTTCATGACCGCTGGGATAGCATTCTTAAACACTTCAATATAGTCCATCGGATCCTGAAGCGCCCAATCGGGTTCCAGATAGACCTCCATTTCTGGCAGTAGCCTGTCGATAACGCCATTAGAGTAGTAATGAACGGCGGTGGCGATTTCATGCCCATCGGCCACATCCACGAGGACTGCCCGACCGGATAAAGTGCCAAAGTCAACGCCAACAGCGTATTTGTTATTGCTCATAAATAGCTCCATGAATTTTCAAGCCTACCAATAGTGATGAACCTGGTCACGAATTAGCTGCCTGTAGATGTTGCCGACCTCAGCCATCGTTTCATCACTTAGAGGATCTAGATCGGCCGCAGCAGCATTGTCCTCCACCTGTATTGGACGCTTTGCTCCAGGAATAGCGCAGGTAACCGCATCGAACATTAATATCCAACGCAAAGCGAATTGAGCCATAGTCATTCCCTTAGGAACCAACGTCTGGAGTTCCTCGACAGCATCGAGGCCGGTTTCGTAATCCACGCCCGAAAAAGTCTCACCCCGATCGAATTCCTCGCCAAAGCGATTAAAGTTCCTGTGATCGTCGGACTCGAAAGAGGATTCTCGGGTCAGTTTGCCGGTGAGCAGACCCGAAGCAAGAGGTACTCTAGCCAAGATACCTACACGACGCTTCTTTGCTTCTGAGAAGAACAACTCGGCCGGCCGCTGGCGGAAAATATTGAAAATAATCTGAACCGATTGCACATTTGGGAACTCAATGGCTTTCAGGGCTTCCTCAACCTTTTCTACGCTTACGCCGTAATAGCGGATCTTTCCCTCCTTGACCAAGCCATCAAGAACACCGAAGGTTTCAGGCATATAATAGACTTCGGTAGGCGGGCAGTGTAGTTGGAGCAGGTCGAGCGCCGCAGATCCCAAGTTCTTTAGACTCCTTTCCACATATGCTGTGATGTTTTGCTGGTTGTAACCACTTGCGATATGGGGATTGAGACGGCGCCCGGCTTTAGTGGCCACGACAATCTCCTCGCTTCGATCCGCTCGCAGCTGTCTTATCAACCGCTCGCTGCGACCGTCGCCATATACGTCAGCTGTATCAATAAAATTGACGCCACAATCCACCGCCTTGTGCAGCGCGGACATTGACTCCTTATCGTCCACCTCCCCCCAGGAACCGCCAACAGCCCAAGCGCCAAAACTGCTGGCCGAAACGCGCCAGCCCGTCCGGCCTAATTCACGATATTCCATTAAGCAACCTCCTATTCAATTCATTCGAAAACAAAGCAGCAGCCCATCCGTTTAAGTAACAAGTGATTTAGCCAGCATCGCTGCCCGGCTGGCGTCAGCCGCATAGCCATCTGCGCCGATTAACTCCGCGTATGCCGCGGTAACGGGTGCGCCACCCACCATGATCTTTATCCCTTCATCGATTCCAGCAGCTTTGAGTGCTTCAATCGTTGTCTTCATCTGTGGCATCGTTGTCGTAAGCAGTGCGGAAAGAGCCACGATCTGTACCTTGTGCTCTTGGACTGCGGCTACATACCGTTCTGCTTTTACATTCACACCCAGATCCACAACCTCGAAGCCAACTCCCTCCATCATTATCGCGACTAGATTCTTGCCTATGTCGTGTAAATCCCCTTGCACCGTACCGATGACAACTGTACCGACTGGCTCAACACCGCGTTCGACGAGATGAGGCTTGAGTACAGTCAAAGAAGCCTTCATCGCCCGTGCAGAAATGAGCATTTCTGGCACAAAATATTCTCCTTTTTCAAACAACTGTCCCACATCAGACATGGCGGCAATCATGCCCTGGTTAAGAATAACCTCGGGTTTTGTACCTGCATCTAAAGCAGCCTGTACATTCCTCGGCGCTATCTCCATATCGCCTTCCAAGATGCTGTCGTAAATCGCTTTAAGCCCAGGATCCATATCGTTTTCTCCTAACTTGCGTATATCGAGCCATTTAATCCTGCTTCTAGACCCATTCTAGAATCATTGCGCCAGGAGCGGACTCGACAGAATATACCTCTGGTTGAATTCTTGTTTCTTGCTGGTAACTCTTGGTGACATGCTTGGTGAACTGATCGAGGTAGCCTGCCTTCACGAGGGCGACCATGCTGCCACCAAATCCGGCCCCCGCCTGCCTTGAGGCAATCACGCCAGGAGCAGTCGACATGGCATGGAACATCGCAGCCATGGACGGCGCGCCAATCTCATACAAATCACGCGCGCCGCGATAGGAAGCTGTGAATAAATCATGAAGCAGCCCTGGATGATCTTCAGGCAAGATTTCATAAAGATCCAATACTCGTTGGTTCTCTTCTACTATGAACTGGCACCGTCTTGCTATTACCACCGGCATGGCTCTTCTATGTCTCTTTAACATATCAGGAGTGACATCTCGCAAGGCAGTTATTTCTGGGTAGAAGCGCTGTAGAAAGCGCACTCCCGCTTCGCACTGTTCATGACGCTCATCATATTCAGTCCCGACCAAATTCCGCTCAGCTCGTGTATTGCAGATGACGACTTGCATACCTGGATTCATAGGCACTATTTCGCTTGTTAGCTGCCGGCAGTCTAACAGAATTGCGCATCCTTGCTGCCCCATAATAGAACTGTACTGATCCAGGATTCCTGTCCTAACGCCCACAAATTCATTCTCAGCCTTTTGACCAAGAAGCGCCAGGTCGACAAGTCCGATTTCCAGGCCGCTGATCGTTGTGAAGATAAGAGCTGCAGCCATTTCGATAGCCGCTGAAGAACTCAGCCCACTACCAAATGCAATGGTGCTGTGAACCAGTCCGTCGAAGCCAAGAAGACAATAGCCGGATTCTTTCAGCGCGGCAGCTATGCCACGTATGTAATTAGTCCAGGGAACCTCTTCATCCCGTTGAATATCATCTAGCGAAAACGAAGCGCCTCCCGAAGCATTGCAAGAATGGATGGTAACGCGACCGTCTTCCCTCGGGTTAGCAGCGAGCCATGTGTCCCGATCGATGGTCATAGTCATGACAAAGCCCATGTTGTAATCTGTATGACTTCCCATCAGATCGACACGCCCAGGAGCGCGTGCCCAGATAGTCGGTCGCTTGCCATACAGTTTCTTGAATTCCTCGCCGATATATCGTCGTCGTTCTTCCATCATGAACCAGATCAGCTTTTCATCTGCTGGAATACCTCCAACATGGCCGCAACGTTTGGGAGAGGGACGTCACTCATCATGCGGTGGGATGGGGCGACAAGCAAGCCGGTACCTTTTGGGGCAAGCGTATGGATCACTTCGGCAACGGTCGTTTTAATCTCGTTTACCGTGCCATAGGGCAGCACTGTCTGAGTAGAAATGCCGCCATAAAACGACAAGCGATCCCCATAATGTTCACAAAGCCAATCAAGATCCAACACTTCTGGCTGAACCGGGTTCAATGTCGTCATTCCAATTTCGAGCAGGTCAGGCAAAATTTGTTGAATCTGTCCATCCGTGTGCATTATGATGGGCAGCCCACGCTCTTTGAATGGTGAAAAGAGTCGTGCCAGTCGAGGCTTGATGAGCGCGCGCCACATATGAGGCGAGACGAGCAAGTTCTGCTGCGCGCCATAATCATCGCCGAAATAGCCGCCATGAACACCCAGTTCCAGATATCGATGGATGAGCACCAGTTGAATCTCGACGATGGTATCCAACAGCGCGCCAGCGTAACCCGGGTCGGTCACCATATCAACAAGAAACTGCTCAAAACCGCGCAGAGACCAGGCGCGTTCAAAAAGAGCGAAGCCAAGATTTGGAACGATGAAATACTCTTCCCCTTTACCGGCAAAAGTTTGTTCGGCATCTCTAAGCAATTCAGGGGCCTGGGGATCAGGCCAGTGATAGCCATCGAGGTCATTTGTTTCAGCCAAAGGGCTGACCGCAGCAAAATAACCTTCCTCCCGGGTATCAAAACCTACACCCCACCAATCGAAGCGGACGTCGCCATCCTCGCTAAGCCGTTCGTCATGACTGATATCGACTCGTAATAGATGGTTGCCGAGAAACCCAGGCAGCAGCTCAATCGATACGCCAAAGAACTCCGCCATGGTCTGCCCGAAAGCGTCCGTGTAATTAATCTGGGTCGGTATTCGATCGGTGGGTTCGCGAAACAAAGTCCTCCGAACCCGCTCTCTATTGGTCATCGCCGCCTCGGCCATTCCAGATAATCTACTCATTGTGTATTGCATGCGTCGATGCTAGCATAGATGCTAATGAAACAGATCTTGCCATGCCTATTGCTGTTTTTATTGACAGCATGCCAGGTTGTCTGGGGGGTTGAGGACAAAACAGACGGTTCCAGCCCGACTATTTCCAAGACTGTTTTCTATGCCGTTGCTCAAAATATAACCCTGGTAAACGATGGTCCAATGAAGCCCGAAAAGCACAATCTGTGGGTGGCCCTTATCGGCGACCATATGCCTTATCAAGAGGTCGTCTCCAGTGACATTCAACCATCCAATTACGCGATCATTACCGATGAGTTCGGCAATCAATACGCCGAGTTTGATTTACAGGATCTCGAGCCCGGAACCAGCGCCCAGATAGTCATCAGCTATGAGATCGCTGTTAATGAATTAGCCTTCTCCTTGGTAGATTGTGAGGGCGAACTGCCTGATGAATATAACCAGCCAGAATTACATATCGAGTCACACAATCCGCAGATCGTCTCTCTAGCGGAAGACATTTCTTCAACGGACCAGACAGTTTGCGCTCGGGTAAGAGCCTTTTATGATTATATCGGCGACAATCTCACGTACACCTACAACGGGAATGACTGGGGCGCGCAGGCAGCTTTAGGAAAAATGGGGGCCGACTGCACCGAATATTCATCATTGTTAATTGCCTTGAGCAGGGCCAGTGGTATACCTGCTCGATATGTGGAAGGCCTGTTGTATTTTCAGGAAGGTGATACCAATGAAACCCGCCAGGAGCATGCCTGGGTGGAATTGTTTTTTCCAGGAAGTGGTTGGACACCCATTGATCCCACCTTGGGCCGCCTCACGCTCACACGAGAGCAACATTTCGCCCGCTATTCGCCTAATCACATAGTTATTACAAAGGGCCGTAATCCTTCAACTCTACGTGGTGCCAGCTATTGGAGCCATCTCTATTGGCCCGGTGACAGCACGAACATTCACGTTCAAGATGCAGCCTGGACCATAACTCCTCTAAAAAACACCAAAAACCCATAACTATTTGATACGTCTCTGCAAAACCACGTGCATGGAAACTGAGATGATGATAATCAAACCATAAATAAGCTGGGTCCAGAAACCGGTCATACCTATTGCCACAATTCCTGCGTTAATGGCGCCGATAATATAACTGCCTAGGAAAGTGCCAAGAATCGTTCCTACACCACCAAATACGGATGTTCCACCGAGGAAAACGGAGGCTAATGTAGATAACAAGTAACCCTCGCCCAGCGACGGCCAGAAAAACGATACCTGTAAGCTGGCTAATACGCCGGCAAAGGCCGCAGCCAAACCCATCATGATAAAAACTGCCAATCGTGTGCGGTTCACGTTGACGCCCATCAATCGGGCGCTTTGAACGTTGTCGCCAATTAGATATATGTGCGCACCCAGCCGGGTGCGATTTAAGATGATCCAGCAGACAATGGCGATGATAATTGACCACCAAAATTGATTCGGAATACGGCCGATAGTTTTCCCCACCAAAATTTCGCGGACAAGACTCTCCTTGACTGCGACCAGCGTTGCACCCTGGCCATCCAGGAGAACTAGCGTTAGACCGCGCAGGAAGAATTGGGTGCCTATGGTAGCGACCAGCGACGGAATTCCGATGCCGACAATGAGCGCACCATTCAGAAACCCCGAAGCGATACCAGCTGATAATGAAGCAATCACGGCCAGACCCACGTTACCAGTCAGCTCAAACACAGCAATAAAAGCAACCATACCCACGGCCATAATCGATGGGAACGAGAGATCAATATCCCCGGCGATGATGACCATCGTTAGAGGTAAGGCCATGATGGCAAAGAGAGGGGTAGTGGCCATGAAAGCATAGTAAATCAGGGGAGATAGAAACGTTTCAGGAGCTGCAAGGATGAAGAATAGCCAAATCGCGATAAATACAAAAACCATTCCTAACTGAGTAGTATTCTTGCGCAGGAAATATCTCCAATTAATGGGCGATTTCTTCACTGCAGCGACTGGAACCTCACCAGACAGATCGTCAATTTCGGAGTTCATAATAATTAAACCTCAATCTGTGCATGTACTAGCCAGGATAGATACCCGCTTAATCCATGCTCCCTGTTTCAGCAACAAGGTACATCTTCTCCATCAGATCATCGAGGCTGATGTCGGAGGTGTTGAACGCGCCAGCGACAACCCCACGATCGAGCACCACTACACGATCCGCCACCGAGTAAACATGAAATATATTATGATCTATAAAAACGGCTGATTTACCTACATCCTTAATATGGCGCACAAAGTCCAGCAGTTTGCGGGTTTCCTTAAGAGATAGGCCCATCGTCGGCTCGTCAAGAATGATGATTTCCGCATCGAAATATAGGGCTCTTACGATAGCCACACCCTGTTTCTCGCCTCCAGAGAAGGTCTCAATGGTCGAGTCCGGATTCACTGCGCTTGAGGTAAAGCCCATCGACTCTATCATTAAGCTGCTCGTCTCTTGCTTCATCTTCTTAACATCCAATAGCCCTATCGGAGTTAGTAATTCACGACCCAAGAATATGTTGCGCCACAAAGTCTGCAATTCAGCGAGGGCTCGTTCCTGATAAACTGTTTCGATGCCCAGGCTGCGAGCCATGGGCACAGAGAGTGATTGGATGGGATTCCCGTCGATGAAAAGTTCACCGGAGCTGGGCCGGTAATAACCGGTCAAGATTTTGATAAGCGTAGATTTACCGGCCCCATTGTCACCCAAAAGACCCACAACCTCATTTTGTCCTAATTTGAAATCGACATTGCACAAGGAGTGGACTTCGCCAAAGTTTTTGGATACATTGCGCAGTTCAATTCGATAAGTCGGATCCATAATCTTACTCCACGGGTTTAGGATGAGGGCCAAACAACCGCCTGGCCCTCATCCGAGCCCGGCACAGTATCTTGAATGAAGACGACCGCTGCCGAGACACTGTCTCTTGATTAGCGAATCTGTTCTGCTACGAGGTCAGCCAATAATTCGACGTTGTCAGCATGGGCGAAGCCAGCGCCGGTATCGATATGCAGACCGGTAAACTGATAGTTGTGCGTCAGGCAGATCTGCAGAATCGGCAGATAACCTTGCAGCCATTGCTGCTGGTCAATGACCAGGTCTGTCCAGCCGCCGCGAATCGCTTCCACCGTCGCCACGTTGAGATCAAAGCCAGCGCCAAACACATCATCGGGGCCGAGACCGGCAGAATCGAAATAGGTTTCCTGTGTCCCGGTCAGGGCACCATGATCGGTCACCACCAGCTTGACGTCAGGATTGGCGGACACGTAGCCGACAAAGGTTGGTATGCCAGCTGAGGCATCCGCATTTGTGGCGTCATCAATTTCCAGGTAATCCACGGTCATTCCCACTTCTTCCAGGGCATCAATAACTCCCCGAGTGCGCTCACCACGTCCAGCTTGTGCTAACAAGCCCCAGACCATAGCCCTGTCACCATCGCCCAGCCCAAAGCGACTCGCTGCTTCCGCGCCCAGTGCATAACCGGCTGAATACAATTCTGCACCCACGTAGCCAAAGCCACTTGAGGCATTCTTAGCCTCCAGTTTGGGCAAGGTTGTGTTCTGGCTGGTTACGATAATTCCTTGAGCCCTTGCATCGTCTACCACTGCCTGGAAGGCATCATCACCTGGGTGACCCATAATGGCAATACCGTCCGGCTGCGTTGCCGCCGCTTCGGCGAACCCTGTGACCATCTTCTCCGGGTTCCAATCCGACCAGACATATTCCACATTGGCGCCGAGATCGGCCGCCGCAGCCACAGCGCCGTTATACACGACCGATGCGAACGGGCCACCGGGCGGACCACCTGGGAAGAAGACGATGTCCGTATTGCTGCACCATCCGTCTTCAGCGGCGGGTGCGGCGCCCTCTGTCTCGCCCGGTTCTTCGGCAGACTCTTCGGCCGGGGTGGCTTCATTCTCTGCTGGAGCAGCCACTTCTTCGGTTGCCGCTTCATCGTCGGCATCACCACAAGATACCAACAACACAGACAGTATAAAAAGAGCAATTACCAACAGGCTAAACTTTTTCATCTTACTCTCCTTCAATTTTCCCAATATGTTAGGTTAAACAGCTCTCCACTATCTTTTGCGCAATGTTTCTCGGCAATCACCTCCTAGTTCGAATTCCAAAACTCGTTCAAACCCATTTGGCCATGAGCCGCAGAATATCGAGTTCTTCTTCCCTATTTTCTGTTTCCATCCACAAGAAAAGACCATGGGGTTTCATCGCTATCATGAAATCACCCAATTCCTTCTTATTGAGATCAACAATAATTGGTACGCTCCTTTCCTGTAATTCTTTCAAGAAAGGTACCCACTGCATAATCGGCAAATCATCACCAACGCCCTGTACCCACTGCAGGGCGTGAACTTGGGGCACACTCAGAATCGCCTCAAGATGGCGGGAAACACCTTGACCATCTACATGGAATATATTGTGGGTCATTGACTGCACTTCTCTCTGAAGAATGGGTAGACCAAATTCATTGAAGAATTTGGGTGAAATCAATGTGGAGAAATCGCAGCTAGGAATATGCATTCTTTCGAATGAAGGAATCCCCATCCAGCTTACCGACAGTTGGCCGTGGTCTTTGAGTATTTTGTCGAAATGATCATAGATGAAATCGAAATCGGCGATAGCCAAATCCGCCAGCTCCTTAACCTTCTCCGGTTCATCGATCATGTCGAAACAGAGCTGCTGCGGATCCCTCCAAGCAGCGGCGCAATCGAGTCCTGGGTGAAAATCGGTGTAACCAACCATATATCGTCCTGAACTCTGCTCGATCGCGTATTTGGTGAGCTCTTCAAGCTTGCGAAAATATTCGTTGTCCATATCGAGCTTCAGCTTCTCGGTGTCATCCCATTCGCGGATCAGAGGAACAGACCAGGAAGTTACTTCACCAAATTCAAGTTCAGCGCCATAGAATGCCGCATAGACATCAGGACCCAGATTTGGGAAAAAGACAGGGAAGGTTTCGCCATGAAATTCACAGCCATCTATTGATTTAATGAAGAGGTCTACTTGAGTCTCTACATCAAACCACCATGCTTTCTTGCCAGCAGGTGAAAGCTGGGAGATATTGTCTTTGGCCGCTTCCAGAAACGCATTGTGAGCGACAAATCGTACAGGGGGCCGATCGAGAATATCATTTTCGTACCAGGCATAGACGCGTTTCATCGACATTTGGAAATCAGCCATGCCCGTTATTCCAAAATCCCACCAGGTTCGCTGTCTTTGCTGCGACATTTATTTCTCTCTAGGTAAACGCGCTATACGGCGTACTAGTGATGCTGTTAGTCATCGCCCAGAAGTTCTCCAAAGGTGTGTCGAGCTGGACATGATGGGTGGGGGCGAGGATCAGCCCACCTCCTCGGCCGACGGTTTCCAGTCTATGCCGGATTTCTGCTTCTACGTCTGCCGCCGATCCGAAAGGCAGCGTATGCTGTTCGTCGATAGTGCCCCAAAAACAAAGCCTGTCCCCGAATTCGTTTTTGATCTGAGCCGGGTCCATGCTGGCTGGTTGGATGGGATTAAGTACATCGATCCCGATTTCAATGAGCTCAGGAATAATACGACTGATATTGCCATCGGAATGGTATGCGATCTTGATATCAGGATTGATAGCTCTAAGCTCAGAGATGAAGTTCGCCATACGAGGTTTGAGATATTTGCGCCACATCAGCGGAGAAATCATCATCTCCTGCTGGGAGCCAATGTCATCACCGGTCCAAATCATATCCACACCTAATCTGACCAATTCCTTGGCGGCAGTCAGATGATAATGGTATGGGATGTCAAGCAGTTGATTGGCCATATCAGGATCCAATGCAAGATCCATTAGCAGCTGTTCTAATCCGCGTAAAGCCCACGCAGTTTCCAATATAGTGGTAACCGTAACTCCCACAATCCAATACTCATCTTTGAATCTGGCGACTACCTGGGCAGCATCACTGTAAAGCTCCGGCCGGTTGGGATCTGGCGGTTGATAGTGATAAACAGCCTCATCGTTGGCAAGAGGGTGTCCGGCGATTTCCGTGTAATGTCCCGTACCATACGGGGTTTCGTAGGCCTGCACATCCCAACTGACACCCCATTCGTCCTCATAGGGCTTGACATCCATGTAATAAGAGTTCGCCCAGCCCACAGATGTGAGCAGCATGTCTTGGCCAAGCGCTCGTTCCAGCTCATATGTATTGCCGCCCCCATGGGGATTGTGGACCTGGCGACCACGAATCTCCATATCTGTTCGCAAGCGCTCGGCAAATTCAGGTGTGAAGCTGATCTGCATTGGACAGCGGTCCGGTTCATCATGATTGAGAGTGGTCTGAACCCTTTCGCGCGGTTTCATGTTGGCTCCCTGATCGAACTCTGACGGACGATGAGAGTTGGCTCTAAAATAGCTGATTGGGCAGGAAGATGTCCGCTGTTGTAGTGAGCTTGAAGCTGTTGGTTTAGCATCGACACAGCCTGGCATCCTACTTCCAGCACATCTTGCCTGACGGTTGTTAACGGGGGTGTAAAGTAGGCTGATTCCGGAATGTCGTCGAAGCCGACGACGGCCAATTCTTGAGGTACGGAACGACCGTAAACAGCGGCCGCTTGGAGCGCTCCCAAGGCCATTGAATCATTCGACACAAAAACGGCTTCCAGATCTGGCACGTTCGCCAGCAGATTCATCATGGCCTGGTATCCACTAGATGCCGACCAATCGCCGCTCTCCTTTAGGCTCTGTAAATCTCCGATGCCCGCCTCCGCAAGAATCTCTCGCCAACCGGATTCGCGATCTCGCGCCTCCCACCACTCCTGTGGTCCCGCTATGATGCCAATCCTCTGATATCCTTGCTTTATCAAATGTTCGGTGGCGAGCTTTCCACCCATACGGTTGTCCATGGCTACAAAGGTCGTGTCAGAACGGTTTTTTATGTTCAAGAACACCACAGGCAGTGCTCTCTCGGCAAGATGCCCGTACAACCATTCTCGCTGATCGCCAATTTCAGCTACCGCCCAAATTATTCCGGCCACCTGATGGGCGATTAAGTCGTTCAGCGCACTCTCTCCACGGCTTTCTAAGGGACTGTGGAGGAGCCTTACCATGAGAGAATAACCGAGTTCGTTGGCCTTCTTCTCGATGCCGACTAACGTGCGAGAAGGTCCGTAAAACTCCAATCCGGAGCTAACAACCCCTAAGGTGCTGCTGCGCCCATGACTTAAATTTCGCGCTAATTCACTCGGAGCAAAGCCCAGTTCCCCTATTATTTTTTGAACGCGTTTTCGCGTTTTTGGGGAGACATCGGGGCGGTTGTTGAGGACGCGCGATACAGTCATAAGCGAAACACCTGCCTCTCTGGCCACATCCTTGATAGTGACAATCTTGCCCATTGTGTTTCTCGCTTGAGGCTTGATGTTAGCGCTACCGTTATCGCTACCGTTAACGGTAACAATATGCTAGCACAGTCGTTTTTTGATGTCAATTCACTTCTTCATAGATCGCTCAGCATCTGCAGCCTATACTTGGTGCTTAACCAGTGTGCATTTCTGAAGTCGACGCGCGGCCGCAATCTACCTGGTATCTGGTATAGGTCCGCTGGACTTGAGACCTGTGGATGTGTACTCCTAGCTGGCATAACTCCAAAATGAGTCTGGCCAAACTCCATAGATTATGAGCTTCTTTGAGGGTGGGGGCGTCGCTGGAACGCTGCCAGCTAGATGACCGGACCGCCGTTTTTGGCGTTGCTGCGGTCCGATTTTGCTCATCAAAACCACAGACTAACACAGACCAAAAGGTCAGAGACTACACCGGCTTGCTTCTGTCGCTGGCAAGAACAGGGAGCGTACAGATTGATCTGGCAGCCACATTACTCCAGCGACGTCGCCGTGCCTTCGAGCGCAGCAATCCGCCTTCGCGCCAAACAGGCTTTCGATTATTTTCACAGCACTTCTAAGGTTTGATAATGACCTTTAGACCTTCGCGCTTTCGCGCGGTTGAAAATGCCACTTCAAATTCATCCAGTGAAAAACGGTGGGTCACAAGAGAGCGCACATCTATCAGCCCTTGCTGCACCAAGCGGATGGCGCGAGGATAAGTATGCTTCATGCGGCGTACAAGGCTGATGGTTGCACCTTTTCTCCTGGCGACCGAAGCTTGAAAGGTCGTCCGGTCATCGGCTGGGATACCGACCAGAATCACGCGCCCGCCAGGTTTGACGGAATTGATGGCCGCCACAACAGCCGGATTTTCACCCGCCGCTTCGAAGGCTACATCGACCCCGTAGTCTGTTTCTTTCAACACCTCTTGGCTCTCTGCACTCGTATCATCTGCCCGAACCACTTCCGCTGCGCCAAACCGCCTAGCGGCGTTCAAGCGATGTTCTAGCTTGTCAGTAGCGATGATTTTCGTGGCTCCAGATAACTGAGCCACCTGCAGAATCAGCAATCCAATTGGACCGCAGCCATGTACACTGACGGTCATTCCTGGCTTGAGATGACCCAAATCCACCGCATGAAGTGCTACGCCAAGAGGCTCCAACATAGCCCCGTCTTCATATGTCATTGCATCAGGAAGAGGGAACAAACACTTATCTGGCCAGATAATTAACTGGCGCAGCGCGCCATCATGAAGGCCATGTCCGGCGAACATGAGGTCAAGACATAAATTTGGCTTCCCTTCTTTACAGAGCGCGCAGTGGTCACAGGGTATCGCCGGATCAATAGCGACACGTTTTCCCGATAAAGCACCAGACTCGACGACTCCTGCGAATTCATGACCCAGGGCTATCGGCCGCTTTAATACTTCGTCGCCAATACCAGCCTCCTCAAACCAGTGGAGATCTGATCCACAAATACCTACGGCCTTTATTTGAAGGAGCGACTCCTCTAGTCTGGGAACAGGCCTTGGCTCATCGTGAAGTTGAAGATTGCGAGCGCCGTGCAAGCGAAGTGCCTTCATAATGCTCTCTTTTACTTAAAACACCTGCTGAAAGAAGGATAACCTCTCATCACACCAATCGTAGCGAAATGAGCTGTTTCGGCCTAAATCAATACCTCTTATAGACCGAGTGTAGCCTGCGCACTTTTTGCATCAACTTTGTCAAACGAAGTGTATTTCCTGAGTTAAGACTACCAACTCGACCGCCAGTTTCAGGAACGCGCGGGTCAGTGTTCATCACCAGTTGGCGTTCCCAACACCTCATCATGGTATTTGACCAAGATATCATCGATATCAGATGTCATCGATATCATCCCAGTCCCCAGTCCAATCGCAGCGGATTATCATCTACTCCTCCCAAAGGGATCCAAAAAGCGGTTTTACGTTTGTCTGTTCAGGGTTGCCTCGAGATGCAAAGCAAGCTGGTCTACGCCAGTTGTCAGCATATACATGTCGTAATGCAGGATGTCCCCTTCCAACTTCATGGTCCGCGTCGACTCGCGCATGCGCGGATCGTTGCCAAAGTGTGAGCTCTCTAGACGCAGGATCAGCCCGTCCTCTGTCGGCTCAAGGGTGCCGGTAAGCACCTCCACCCGCCCCCCGCTCTGGGCGTTGGCGATCTCAACTTTGTTATCCGGTTTTAGCTCAAGAAAGCCCGTCTCCCAATGGGAGGGGGTGAGACCGGCTTGCCCGGGATCGAGCCGGCGCGTCCTTTGTTCGTAATGCAGTAATGGGCGAGCTTCATCAAGAGTGAAGCGGAGCGCGTCCACATACTTAAAAGGGGTGATCGTCGGATAACGGCCGGCGCCGACCCCACGCCAATCACCGACAAGCATCTGGAGTAATTCGCGACTGGTCATGGATGACCTTCCTTAATCACAACAAGGATAGTTAGGAGTAAGAGTCCAATTATCCGGTTCCGGCAATTGTTTTCCCGATTTTTTCAGATTCAATCATCGATGGCGGTGTAAAACCACTCTCTTGTGACCACGTTCTCCACTATTCAACCACCCCCATGTGCATCAAATTATAGCACAGCCGTTCTGGTGGTAATAGACATCGTAGGTGCTAATGATCAATACGGCACTCGGTGTCCACTCAAGTTCCTCGTCGCCTGCTGCCCACATGCAATGGAAGGTCACTTGATTCCCTTCCAAAAGGGGCGATTTCGGCGTCCTCATCAATTCACCGCAAAATCTTTGCTTTACGGAAGTCCTGTCCCATAATAAGCGATATTCCTTGTTCGCAACGAAAAAACCGCAGGCGAAAAAGCCTCAGCTCAGATAGGAGGAAATCATGGGCGCAGTACGAGTACTGGTAGGAACAAGCAAAGGCGCGTTTATCCTAACATCGGATGGCAAGCGCCAACAGTGGAAAGTTGATGGTCCACACTTCGGTGGTTGGGAGATTTACCATTTGAAAGGATCACCCGTAGAGCCAAACCGGCTGTACGCTTCCCAAGCCACCGACTGGTTCGGACAGGTTATCCATCGTTCTGATGACGGCGGTAAGAGTTGGGAAACCGTTGGCAATGAGTTCGTCTACGAAGGTGAAACAGGTACGCACCAATGGTATGATGGCTCGCCTCATCCATGGGAATTCAAACGGGTCTGGCATCTTGAACCATCGCTGACCGACCCGGATATCGTCTACGCGGGCGTGGAAGATGCCGCCATTTTCCGATCCACTGATGGTGGGCAGACATGGAGGGAACTGCCAGGGCTGCGGGGCCATGGCACAGGACCAGACTGGTCGCCGGGCGCCGGCGGGTTGTGCCTGCACACGATCCTGCTCGATCCACAGAATCCAGATCGTATCTTCGTCGCCATCTCGGCCGCAGGAGCCTTTCGGACCGACGACGGCGGCGACACCTGGCTGCCGATCAACCAGGGACTGAAGTCCGAATACATCCCTGACCCAGATTCTGAAATTGGCCATTGTGTCCACCGCATCGCCCTGCACCCATCGCGCCCAGATGTGCTGTTCATGCAAAAACACTGGGATGTCATGCGCAGCGATGACGCCGGAAATAATTGGCACGAGATCAGCGGAAATCTGCCCAGCGACTTTGGATTTGTGGTTGACGTCCATGCCCACGAGCCAGAAACCATCTATGTTCTGCCAATCAAGAGCGATTCCGAGCACTATCCCCCTGAAGGAAAGCTAAGGGTTTACCGCAGCCGCACCGGTGGAAACGATTGGGAAGCGCTGACCAATGGGCTGCCCCAGAGCGATGTTTACCACAACGTGTTGCGAGACGCGATGGCTGTCGACAGACTCGATCCCTGCGGCATCTATTTTGGCACCACCGGCGGACAAGTGTACGGATCGGCTGACGGCGGAGACAACTGGACCGCTATCGTCAAGGACCTGCCCAGAGTGTTATCCGTTGAGGTTCAGACCCTGCCATGATTCGCGTCACGCTGCCCTATCACCTGCGCAACCTCGCCCACACCGGCGCCGAGGTGGCCCTAGAGGTCGAAGGACCCGTCACCCAGCGTTCGCTGTTTGACGAGCTTGAGTCCCAATACCCGGTCTTACGCGGAACCATACGCGATCATTCCACCCACCAACGACGGCCGTTCCTCCGCTTCTTCGCCTGCAAGGAAGACCTTTCCCACGAGGCACCGGACACACTTTTGCCTGACGAGGTTGCTTCCGGGGACGAACCCTTTAGAGTGGTCGGAGCCATCGCCGGAGGCTGACTATCAGGCGGCCCCTTTTCGTCGGACACTTTGATCTCCACACAGACGCGGTCGACGCCCTTCGGTTCTATCGGAGCCTCGACGGAAGGCGGCCGCAGCCCAATCGAATAAACAACAGGTGTCGGATATCCATCTTAACAGCCCACCAAATGGCGGGTTGGCGGCGATGTGCTGAGCGGCGACTGGCGTCCGACACGGCTATCAGTTGGTTTGTTTATTCTATTCATCGTCATCACGGCTACGCCCTTTATGCACGAATTCTATGACCTTACCCTTCTGCGACAGGCGGATCACTACTTGGTCATCGCGGTGGCAGTCGTCATTTGGGTCTTTCTCCTGCGTTTCGTCTGGCGAGCCCGGCTAGTCGAGCGCTATTTAAATAGCAGACAACCGGCATAAGCTGCTGGCAGCGGAACGCGGTAGGGAAGGGGCGAATAAGGGGTATCGTAGAGGCAAATAGAGCTCATTTACGCCTCAACACAAATCCCTGTAGTGGATCTGTACGAGAACTTGTCCCTTTAAGATTAGAAATAGAGTTCCAGATCCAGGGCGTGGGCTAAATCGAGGGACCAGGTCTACCGGGCAAAGGCTTGAAAGGGGTTATCGTGTGTCAATATCCGAACAACCTCTTCGTCGAGCCCGGCGGCAAGCAATTTGGGGATGAAGGTCTCGATTAGGTAGGTATACGGTTTCTGCTCCCCACCACCGGGCTGCGACGGATCGTACCAGCCCCGATCGTGACTGAGCAGCAGCCGATGGCCGAAGCCCGCATCCAGCAGCCGGGGGATATGTTCCAGGAAATAGGCATCTTCTACCCATTCGCTGCCAATGGCATCGTATTCCAGCCAGGCGCCCCTTTGGGCAACCGCTAGTTGGAGATCAAAGTCCGCTTCCATTTGGGCGTGAATCCAGATGAAACGCTCGGCCGTGTAACCGGCCCCCTTGACAACACTCAATTGGTCCAAGACTACCCGGCCGCGCATCGTGTGGCTGCCGATAACGGCCTTGGTGGCTGCACCTGCCTGGGCCGCGGCCCGCAAGATCTTTCGTTCGACATCAACCATTCCATCATCCCCCGCGCTGAGTTTGATCCATCCAGCCGGGACATTGACGCCCCCAATTCCCTCCCTAAGTTCGCGAATCATCCAATCGCGCAGCGCCGCTTCTTCTGCGTCCCGTGCCCACTGCGGCACCCAGGGTTCCCGGTAAATACCGGTCGGGATTACCACCGGCAGGCCTGCTCCGGTAGAGACGGCTCGCACGATATCACCCCGGCGACCCACGCCAACCGGCGTACATTCCACCAGCGCGGTTACCCCGGCCTCCCAGGCTTCTTCGAGATAAAGGACCATCACGGGTGTGACCTCGTCAGCAACCGCCCCCCGCCAGTTCTCCTCTTCAATGGGGCCAAGATCGACGAAAACATGCTCGTGGGGAAGAATCAGGCCAAGCTGCTCTTTGTCAAAATCTCCTAGGGTGGTTATCAATTTAGGCAAGTTTCCTTCTCCAAAACAAGACGATCAGGCGACTATCGGCTGTGCCTCATTGTCTATAGCCCGGATATAGGCTTCGGCCACGTTGGTGGATGACTCCAGGACGTCCGGGTTGATCACATCTAACGTGTCGTCTGGGGTGTGGATGTGGTCAAGTTCATATTGATTTGGATCGGCGATGCGAAGAACAGCAGCCAATATCCGGGCTGGCAGCAGCAGCTTTTGCTTGTTTGCCCGAAGGATCAAAGCTGTATTCTTGAAGCCTCGATCGATCCATCCGACCTGGTCCGATGAGCCACCGGAAATGATCGACTCCCAGGACCGGCTGGTTTTGACCGTGTGCTTCTTCGCCGCTTCCTCCAGGCGAGTGATAGTAGATGGGTCGGCCGCCTTCCGGTTAAT
>DASRZI010000152.1:0-29419 GCA_035686605.1 Candidatus Zixiibacteriota bacterium | reverse complement strand
GTGCCCGGGATTATTGCGGTATTTCACAGGGCTAGATCCCGATATCCAACCTTTTTCAATCACATCTTTTGGATCTGAGAGTCGTCGATTTAAACAAGCGAGAACTGGGGTGTTGTCCCAGGAGCCAATGGCTCTGTCAAGGATTTGATGGCAACCATGAGCCCTTCATCGCCATCAACTTGAGATAGGTATTATATTGGACCAGCTTTCATACTATATAGGCCGATTTTCCGAAAACCCGGCGCTCCACATCGTTGACATCCTCTTGGTGACAGCTGTCATCTATGGCGTCTACTTGGTCGTTCGGGGAACACGCGCAGTGCAACTGCTGCGTGGCGTCATCGTATTGATAACGCTGTTTGCCTTGATATCGGTTTCGGTTATAAACCTGACCGGCTTCAGCTGGCTAGTGGCGGTGACATTACCGGCATTACTCATAGCCATTCCGGTAATTTTTCAGCCGGAATTACGCCGGGCCCTAGAACAATTAGGCCGAGCAGGGCGGGTGTTCAGAATCTTCCGCCGTCCCCAGCAGAGCGAACTCGTTATGGCCGTTTCCAACGCCTGCTTGCGGCTGTCCCAGCGGAGATATGGCGCGCTCGTGGTCATTGAACAGGATACAGGCTTACAAGAATTCATCGATACCGGTATTGTCATCGATGCCGAACCATCTCCGGAGTTGATCTTGACCATTTTCAACCGCCATACTGAGTTACATGATGGCGCTCTCATAGCCAGGGGTGAACGGTTGGTCGCTGCAGCATGCGTACTGCCGTTATCCACGAGACGATTGTCGGATAGACAAATGGGACTGCGGCACAGGGCAGGTTTAGGAATAAGCGAAGTGAGTGACGCTTTGGTCATCGTCGTCTCCGAGGAGACAGGACAGGTCTCGATCGCGCACAACGGACGCATTCTTCGCCGGCAAGATCCTTCTCGTATCGATGTTGTCCTTAATGCGCTTCTTGAACAATCTCAGTCCTCGACATCCTCGACGAGCAGCCAATGAACCCATCAACGAATCGAATCTAACAAAACAAACGATCTATGAATACCGCTCGAGGACTACTTACAAACATCACCACCTTACTGCTGGCAGTTATTCTTGCCATAGTCATTTGGGCAGCTGCTATCCGGGCTGGTGATCCGGTGGATACGCGTATTCTTGAGATCAGCGTTGAGACGATTGGTGTTCCCCCCCAGGCCACCTTGCTCAGTAGACCTCCGCAGTCCATCTTTATCACAATCGAAGGCCCGGCTTCAGCCCTTGAAAATATTTCGCCAAGTGATTTCGAAGCGACTGTTGATCTGAGCGAGGTTCCATACTCTGAAGTTGAGGTGCCAATCCAGGTGGTTTTCTTGGGAGATGAAGACCAGGTCCAAATTATCTCTCAGTCACCCGAGACCGCAGTGATTCGGATGGAGCAGATAATCACCCGCGATATACCTATATCGGTGCATGTACGGGGTGATGTTGCTCGCGGGCACCGGCAAGGAGATGTTCGAGTTGAGCCCGATTTCGTTCAAGTTACAGGACCGGAACCACGCGTGAACGACTTGGCTGAAGGACGTGTAACGATTTTCCTTGACGACGCCAGGGAGGATATCACGGAGGAGCGTTCCCCAACGTTCTATGATAATGAAGGCAATGTCGCCAGCGTTGTTGGTATGACTATTAGTCCAGAAGAAGTCGTTGTCATTATCCCCATCGATGAGTTGGCAGGTTTTGCCGAAAAGCCGATAACCGTCGACTGGGTGGGTGAACCCGCGCCCGGATACAGGCTCCTCGATGTAAAAGCCGAGCCGACAAGTGTGCAGGTAACCGGATCTCCGGCTGAGCTGATAGGACTTCGCATCCAGACCGAACCGGTCGATATCTCCGGTCTGGATGAGTCCACCACCTTCCAGGTCGCTCTCGATCTTCCGGACGGCGTTGGAGTGGTCGACGTTCAGCCAATCGTCGTTACGGTTGAGATTGAACCGATTCTCACGAGCGATGTCGTCCGCCGGCCAGTGGAAATTCGGGCCCTCGGGGAAGGATTTGAGGCAGTCGTCGAACCAGACCAGGTACGAGTTTTCCTCTTTGGCCCGCTGCCTGTTCTGGATTCACTGGCAGAGGACGATATCCGGGTAACTGTAAACCTATTAAACTTGGTCACAGGAACTCATGTTCTCGAGCCCTTGGTCAGAGTGTCGGCTGAGGAAATCGAAGTTCGTTCGACGCAGCCTGCGGTCGTGACAGTCATCATCACCAGTATTATCTCGCCGACGGAAGGAATTACTGGTACCGAGACTCTTACTGAGACAGAGAACGCCGAGAGTACGGCCCTTATAGGCACCGTCGATGGCTCGTACGTAAGTGCGTTTACTACTGACCCGCCAGTGGCCATCGGTCTGTCTCGACGTTTTTTTATCACGTTTCATCTACCAGCATTAGGATGAGCCAAAAAGCCCTGGTGGCCCTAGTCGGTCGACCGAATGTCGGCAAATCTACCCTGTTCAATCGTATCGTCGGACGGCGTCTGGCTGTTGTCTCAGAAGTACCTGGAACAACACGTGACAGGGTATATGCGGAAGCAGAATGGGCAGGTGTTGCCTTTATTCTGGTCGATACCGGGGGCCTGGAAGTCACGGAGGGCCGAAACACCGACCCCCTATCTGAAGATTCAAAACGGTTCTTACCGCTCATACGTCAGCAAGCGGCAATAGCCATACAAGATGCTGATGTCATCGTTCAGGTTGTAGATGGTCAAGCAGGCATGACTGCCGCCGATCAAGAGGTCGCTGCCATCTTGAGAAGAGCCAAAAAACCCGTTCTCGTCGCCGTAAACAAACTGGAATCAACCCGCCTCTGGAATGATGCCTATGAATTCTACGAACTGGCTCTTGGCTCGATTTATCCCATCTCCGCCCTGCATGGTACCGGGAGCGGTGACCTTCTTGATGCGATTGTCGAAGGCATTCCTTTTACCGAGGACGAGGAGGAAGATGAGTCGATTAAGATTGCCATTCTTGGCCGTCCAAATGTTGGCAAATCCACATTACTCAACAAATTATTGGGCGAGGAACGAGCCATCGTTAGCCCAATCGCGGGAACGACGCGCGATGCGACCGATACGCGATTCATTTGGGAAGATCAGGAATTTACGCTCATCGACACAGCAGGCATCAGGCGGCGGGGAAAGATCGATCCGGGCGTTGAGAAGTACAGCGTCCTTCGAGCGCTAAAGGCGCTGCGCCGGGCAGATGTAGCATTATTGCTTGCAGATTCAACGGAGGGATCGACAGCCCAAGACGCGCATATTGCCGGCATGCTTCTGGACGAGTCCGCCTCAATTATCGTGCTCATAAACAAATGGGATCTACTGGAAAAAGACTCGTATACCATCAATTTATTTACCGACGAACTTCGGAACTCTCTAAACTTCTTGCCCTACGTTCCCTTGCTGTTTATTTCAGCGAAAACAGGACAAAGAGTCGGGAATATAATGCCCGCGGTAAAGGAGGTTTACGAAGCCAGGTTCAAGCGAATCGCTACTTCCGACCTAAACCGGTTGTTACGTGATGCTGTAGGTCGGCACGCACCACCTCAAAAGGGTGGCATTAGAGTAAAATTCTTCTACGCAACCCAGGCCAGCGTTGATCCCCCTACTTTTGTGTTCTTCGTGAACAAGCCAGAGTGGGTTCATTTCACCTACCGCCGGTATTTGGAGAACCGTATCCGAGAGGAGTATCCTTTTCCGGGCACGCCTATCAGGCTTGTTTTTCGACCTCGAAGCGAGGAACGATTCAGCGACAAGGTTTAGAGGCTTAAGACCTATTCGTACTCCGGGTTGTACAGGTATCTAAGCGCCGTACCAAAAGTCCCCTTCCAAAGGCCTAAGCTGTGACCTTCGGGCCGTTCTTCGTACAGATAGTCATATTTGGTCGTTTCGAGAACATCTGCCAGGCGGCGATTCGCTCCCAAAATACTGCCATCTATCGAATCACCGGCTACGGCCGTCTCATAGGTGCCAACGACAAAATACATCCGCAGCTCCTGTCTTGAAGAACCGCCAGTTTGGTAGGCCCGGCTCGCTCTTTGAACTCTTTTGATGACCGCATCTTCGCCGACGGAGTAGGCGCCCGATTGACCTGCTATAAGTCCAAATACCTCGTGTCGGGTGATCGCCGTGAACAGAGCTTCCAGCCCACCCAACGAAAAACCCATAATGGCCGTCCTGGCTGGATCGGGATCGGTGTTATAGGTTTGCTGAACAAAGGGGACCAGCTCATCAGCCATGAAACTAGCATAATCCTCATTGAGAGCATACTCGAGGCCCCGGTTGATGGGTGGGACAAAAACTGCCACAACTGGTGGAATCTCTCTTTCGGCGATCAACCGGTCTAATATGGTGGTGGCGCCGATCAGATTCAGGAAATCGCCCCCATCGTTGATGTAGATCGAGGGAGTTTTAGCTCCAACCAGCTGGCCCGCTGGTTCGTAGACGAATATGGTCCGATTCTGGCCGAGATGGGAGCTTTCCAGCGTATGTGTCTCCAGCTTTCCAGCCGCGATCGAACCGCTAGTTGGCAGAAGTTCGCCGGGTATCTTGTAACCTGGCATTAGCAGCTCCGAATTTGGCCCAAACCCGCCCAGGATCGTCCTTGGATTCAGGGGATCCAGACGCCAATCATCTTCGTCGATGACAAACATGTAGTCAAGCCGAGCATCCTCTTCGTACACCGTTTCTAGATACCAAAGATCGGTGCCTTCAAGTTTGTCGAACTGCGGAGCGTTCTCCATGTCCCAACTATTCATATCGCCAACAAGCTGAACTGAGGATGCTCCGCCCCGCCAAATAAACACGGCGACATCTTCACTCATAATAGGAGCGTCTGGGAGCATAGCGACGTATCGATCAACCAGTGGTTGTCGCTCAAAGGCCTTAATCGACTCCGCCTGGTCAATCAGCTCCCTAAAGCTTGCTACTTGATCTAGCTCATTGGGCAGAATTGGTGATGGTATCGCTTCCACTGCGTTGTCTGAGGATGGATCACTCTGAACGGATTGCCCCATTCCCGTTTGACAACCTGTGGCTAAACCTGTCAGCAACAGGATAAGGAGTAGTAACAGCCTGACCGGATAAACCCCTGACACCTGGTGAGAAGTCATCCTGGACCTGTTTGCAAACAACAGCTACTTAGAGCTTACTTTTTGGGTTTTGACAGGATCAGTATCTGAATCGGCTGTTGCTGAATCCGATGTATCACTCGCTGGTGCATCATCCGCAATCAAAGCACCCGAAGGTGGAGCAACTGCAAGTGCATCGCCCATAATATCTTTCAACATGAAGGCGCGGGCGATGTCGTCTGCGCTGCCAACCTGGAGCATTGCTCGCGTATTCCCGGCGAGAGAACTGGCGATATCCAAGCGCTTTAGTTCCAACTCATACTGCGCTGCTCGTGGATATTTCTCGAGTCTATCATCCAGCTTTTCGAGTCTTAGTTCTTCAGCTTCAGCCTCGAGTCTTACGACTTCTCGGCGCGCTTCGGATTGTTGAGAAAGAGCCTTAAGTTCCTCGCGTCTCCGCTGCACGCTGGCAACTACCTTTTGTTGGGCGAGCACTTCTGCATCCTGCTGCTGCCTAAGAGCCAGAATCTGTTTCTCCTTTTGCTCCTCTTGTTTCAGCTTCACCAGCTTCAGAGACTCTTTCAGCTGGATGAATTCTGGTGGTGGTTGGGCATAAGTAATGCTTATCTTCGTAATCTCGATGCCGTAGGGAGTGATTTCCTCTGCAAGTTCTTCTCGCAGTGCCACCATGTGCTCGTGGCCAACGTCCGTGATCTCATCCGATCTGATTTTTCTGAGCATCTTGCGGAGAGCATCCTGGCATGCAGCCTGAAATACCTGATCGAAATCATCAGCTGAAATACTAAACACAAAATTATAGGGATCCGAAATCCGGAAAGTCAGCAAGATGTCTAGATTGGCCCGGACATTGTCTTCCGTTGGCGATTCGACTACTGGGATATCGAAAGGTATTTCGCGGCGAGTGACAAGATGTGACACCGGGATCCAGGGAGGAATGAAGTGAGTGCCCGCCCCGATTGTCTTGTAATAGCGGCCTCCCTTCGCAAGCAGTCCGTTCACACCTTCCGGAACGCGGACAATAAATGAGCGGTAGGCTCCCAAAAGCGCCGTAACAATGCCCAGAAACACCGCAAGAGAGATGATAACCGCGTTGTCGAGCAGATAGCCAATGGTGATCCCACCGATCAAAATGACAACAGCTGTTACAACAACATCATTTCTAATCCGGTTCGTGTACTTAGGCACCAGGACGATGGGTATGCGTCCACTGCTATCTTTAGAGGCGAATGCTTCGGCTGCGTCCTCCAATGGGACCCGTGCCTGGGTGAGTTGTCCGTATTCTAGATTTGCTTGTTCAACAAACTGTTCGTCTGCCATGGAATCCTATCTCCCGGATCTATTTGTAGTCGTTTAACTGACTGGCTGAACCTAGTTACCTTCTGGCACGTCCACGCCGGTAAGCTAGCGGAACACGAATGGTTGATGGCTCTGGTTCACTGGATATCATACCCGCTGATTCGGCCGCCGCGGGCAGAACGCCCGCAGGTCTAGGGGGTTCCCTCAAACGTCCATTGATATAGCGATATGTGTCTCGGAGAACGGCCGCTAACGGAGCAGCTAAGAGGACCCAGAAAACACCGAATTCGCTCAAGGCGACGATGGCAAGTACCAGGATTGCCGGATGAATGTCCATGTACCTGCGCTCCAGATGCGGAGCGACGAACCGGGTTACCAACTGGCCAACGACGAAATATAAGGCAAGCAAAACGAGCCCGGATTCGAGCGAGACCATCGCGCCGGCGGCAAAGAATACGACACCAGCGATGATTGGGCCGACACTTGGAATCAATTGCATCAAGCCTGCAAACAGGGCTAGCAGTAATTTGTAATCGGCTATGTTGGCCCCAAGTTTCTCCAGGACTGCTAATCCCCCATAAACTAGAAGACCAACGATGATGCCGAGCACAAGTTGACCATCGATAAAGGCTCGGAAGGTCCGATCGGCGATGCGGACAAAAGCCCAGAAATCAGCTCGCATCCATTCTGGCAGAATCCGGTCTATGGTCTCGACACCCGACCGCTGATCTTTCAAGACGGCCAGCAGCCAGGCTGGAACGACCAGAAATCCCAAGACGAAGGCCACCGTATTCACCAGATTTAACACGGTCTGTATCGTGAGATCGACGACCTGGGAGAAGTAGACATCAAGATTTAGCCTGACTGATTCTCCAAGCTGGTCAAACAGATTGGTAACCAGCACTTGCTGGGGTTCAGGCAAATTTCGATACCACTGCCGCAAGTCATCTGCGAATTGTTGAATTGCCTCCCGATCGGGCAGCAATTGGGATAGGCGGAATATCTGCTGTCCCATGACGGGAGCCAATTGAGACATAAACCCGCCAACCAGGGCAACAACGCCGAGCAAGACCAACACCACAGCCAGAAATCTCGGCAAATACCGGTCCAGCCAATTGACAAAGGGCAATACGACATAGGCGATGATGGCTCCGACGATGAAAGGAGTTAAGGCTATCCAGGTTGCCCGAAGGACCAGGACCAGAATGACGATTGCGCTTGCTGCCAGGAAGAACCGGGCAAGCCCTGCCGGAGTGATAGCTCGCAATCGCAGCCCAAATCTTCGCCAAGTTTCCCGGGACGCTGCCGCTCGCGATGCCAGCGCGTCTTGCTTCACGTCCTCACCCACCTCTGGCGAGATGTCTTCTGCCATAAATGTTTGTTCCTCTAGTGTTTCTACGAAAATGAATTTAACTCCCCCAATGATAACACACTCCTGAATGTGGTCGCTAGACGGAAGGTGTCTTGCGAGCGTTTCCTATTGAAATAGTTAAGCCTGGGCTAGAATACTCCCGTGAAAGTATTTCTGAATGCCATTGGCTGCCGGCTTAACCAAAGCGAAGTGGATACATTGGCTCGTCAATTGTTGGCCTCGGGACACGAGATCGTGACGAGTCCGGACGAAGCCGACAAAGTCATTGTCAATACCTGTATGGTAACCCGGGAAGCGGCCAGTGACTCACGCGCCTTGACCCGCCGGTATCACCGGGGAAATCCATCTGCCGAGATAATTCTCACGGGATGCTATGCTACCGTAGTACCTGAGGAGCTGGAGCAGATCAGCGGCGTCGGTCGCATTGTCCCAAACAAAGATAAAGATCAACTCATCCAGCTGCTCGATCCAACTGTCCCGCTCGACATCCCCATTTATAACCGCGAACCCATGCTCAGGGATTATCTAACCTCCAATATAGGCAGGACCCGGGCATTCATTAAGGTCCAGGACGGATGCGACAATCGATGCGCGTTTTGTATTACGACGATCGCCCGCGGTGCAAATCGGAGCCGCAGAGTCGGCGATATAGTGAGCGAGATTCAGGGATTGGCTGCCGCAGGTTACAAAGAAGCTGTTTTGACCGGAGTTCATCTGGGGAGTTACGGGATGGACTTGGGGGCAGGGGTTCGATTGATTGACTTGGTCAGATCCGTGTTGGAGCATACGGATATCCCACGGCTGCGGCTGTCTTCCTTGGAACCATGGGATATTCCTGAAGGATTCTTTGAGCTATGGTCAAATCCTCGATTGCTGCCGCACCTGCACGTTCCGTTGCAGTCAGGTAGTGAAAGGATCTTGAAACGCATGGCCCGACGCACAAACCGGTCGAGTTTTCGACGGCTAGCAAGTTCCGCAAGAGGCAGCATCCCCAATCTAAGTTTGAGCACCGACCTGATCGCCGGCTTTCCTGGAGAAAGCGATCGGGACTTTGAGGATACAGTTGAATACGTATCCGAGGTAGGATTCTCAAGATTGCACGTCTTCACTTATAGTAATAGGCCAGGAACAGCAGCTGATAAGATGGATGGCCAGATTCCAAAAATGGTCAGAAAACAGCGAGTGAGAAGGCTAATTGATCTGGGGAGACAACTCAGTCTAGAGTTTCATCAGCGTAATGAAGAGCATACCTTGTCGGTCTTATGGGAAACAGTGGAATCGTCGGATGCAGATGGACGCCACTGGCTTGGATACTCTGAAAACTACATACGCATCAGGGCTGTAAGCAAGGTAGACCTCTCAAATGTGATCACCCAAACCTACGTGACTGGGGCTACTCCTGAAGGGTTGTCGGGCATCGTCCGATTCAGCCACAATAGCTAGCCGTTAATGTCTCGCACTTCCCCCATATGTGTTACGCTGTAGCCTGGCATGGCCATTGCAGCAGACCTAAAATCGGGATCGACCAGAAGATCGAGGAGAGGTTGAACAAGTTCCGATTCAAATACGTCACGTGCAAGAACGAGATCGTATTGTTCTGTAGCAAGAGGGATGAAATCCAGATCCAATGCACGGGCAGCTGCCGCAATACCTAAGCCTGCATCGACCATTCCAGAGGCAACTGCAGCGGCAACAGCGAGGTGGGTATATGCTTGTTCTTCATAACCCAGCACATCTTCTGCATTGATACCACGCTTCTCCAGCTCATAATCGAGCAATACTCTTGTGCCAGCCCCTCGCTGGCGATTGATTATTTGAATGCCCGGAGCCACTATGTCTTCCCATTTCTGGAGGCCTTTCGGATTGCCGGGAGGGACGATCCAGCCTTGCTCCCGCTCGACGAGAGATACCAAAACTATGTCGAGACCTGCTAAATATCGCTTAACATAGCTCGAGTTGTATTCGCCGGATTCAGGATCGAGTAGATGAGACCCGGCGATATGGGCTTCACCCCTTCGCAAGGCGATTAATCCACCAAGACTGCCAACATTGGCCGATGATAGTCGTCTTCCTTGTCTCTTTGAAGAGAGGAATTGAGCGAGGAGATCGAGGGTCATGTCATGGCTGCCGATGGCGACAATGGTGTTTTCGATCTCCGCCGGCGTTCGATATAGTTGAACCTGTACCTGGACGCCTGCGTCTAATCCTTCGCTAAAGCGGGGAATGCGAACGATTCCGTCCGCTCGTACAAGAGAGGTAATTACCCCAGCTCCTCGGCTGATGGGCGTCGCAGTGTAACGATCCCCAACTTTTCCGACGGTAACGCGCACGAAATCGTCGTCGCCGGTATGGGACATCACTTTGCGGCTGACAATGGCTTGCAGTTCGTTCGAAGAGACCAATGGAACTCCTTGCCACTGGCGAAGCATAGGCTCGACGAATATCTCGCCCGTTAGTGCTGCACTCACCGGGTAACCAGGTACGCCAATTATTGGGACTGCCTTAGGTGTTTTGTCTCCTGCTGGCTCGGATAGATGATTCGACAAATCCTCTTTTTGCGCATTTTCTCTAGATGTACTTTGCCAGTTCTCGCCTCCGATTATTCCCAGTATGACGGGATGTCCAGGTCGAACGGCGACGCCATGGACCAACAAGGTTCCGAGGGAGCTTACGACGTCGGCGGTGAAGTCCCGCGTTCCTGCCGAGGAACCAGCATTGATAAGGATCAGGTCATTCTCAACTGATGCCCCTAGAACAGCCTCTTGTATGGCGGTGTAGTCATCGGGAACGATGGGCCAGCGAATGGGAATCCCGCCCCATTGGTCCACCTGGCTGGCAAGGACAATGCTGTTGTACTCAATGATGTTTCCAGGAGAAACACCCGCATCGGCGACAGCGTCAACTGAAACCAGTTCGCTGCCGGTTGGAATAATGGCCACACGAGGCTTGCGGATGACTTTGACGGTGTTATGACCCGATCCAGCAATCGCCCCAAGGTCGACTGGTCGTAATCGATGATTAGCTGGCAAAACGAGCTCAGTTGCGACCATGTCTTCTCCCATGAGACGCACATTTCGCCAGGGTGACAATGAAGCTCGAACTTCGATAGCCGGATCACCAGAATCATTCGATGTCCGTTGTGTATGCTCGACCATCACGACTGCATTGGCCCAAACGGGTAGGGGCTGGCCGGTATCTACAACTGCAGCCCTTTGCTCATACTTCGCCACTGGCTCACTGGAATCGACCAGAGTCAAAGTAATCGGATTTGTTTCTGTGGCGCCCTCTGTGTCCTGGGAGCGGACGGCGAAGCCATCCATGGCACTGGAGTTGTAGTGGGGAGAGGATATCTTTGCCCACACAGGTTCGGCCGTGACACGACCACAAGAATCGGCGACGTGAACTTCTTCAAATGGAAGCGGCTCCCATAATCCAGCCTCCCTGAGCGCCTTTTCGAAAGTTTCCAATGCCTGGTCAAGGGGGACATCTTCGAGATAGATTTTCTGGGCCATGATTCCTGCCATATCTAATTTCAGATCAGAGAGCGATTCTACCACATGCCGCCCGTACCTTACTGGCTATGGCACTTTATGGAACTTCGCGTTCGCAGCACTTAGCTAGTAGACGGGTTCTAGCTCTGCTGATAAGATGGCTCTTGCTTTAGCCGGATTGACGCCACCGTACTTCCACTTATTTTGCAGTTGGCCCTTACTGAACTGCGATTGTATCCATGATTATTAAAGAGCTATCAAGAACCTGGGATCTTTTACTCGAGAGCGCGTGCCGTGATTAAGCTTGGGCGGGAGATCAGCACCGATCTGGAATCGGCCGAACGCAAGGAGTGGTTAGTAACCAATGGGATCGGGGGGTTCGCCATGGGAACGGTGGCTGGCATGTTGACCCGCCGCTATCACGGACTGCTCGTCGCTGCCCTGAATCCACCTCTTGGCCGCAGATTATTGGCGACCAAATTGGACGAAGCCGTTATCTATGACGGTCGAACATACCCCCTATACGTAAACCGCTGGGCCGATGGAACACTGAATTTGGATGGCTTTCACCGGCTTCGGGGGTTCCACCTGGAAGGGACGATCCCAGTCTGGACATTCGAAATTGCGGACGCAATTCTTGAGAAGCGCATCTGGATGCAGCATAGTGAGAATACAACCTACATTCAGTACAAGGTAACCCAAAGCTCCAGACCTCTCCATTTATCGATCAAAGTGCTGCTGAACAACCGTGATTATCACGGCGTCACCGATATTGGTGACATATCTTTCGATATCAGGCCGGTATCGGATGGCGTGCGGGTAGAAACCTCGAATTCCGAGATGCCAAGCTTTATCCTCGGTCGAGATATGACCTTCGAGGTCCAAAACCGGTGGTATGGTAATTATTCTCTTAGTGTTGAGGGATACCGAGGATTGCCAGATATCGAAGCTCATTACTATGGAGCCAACGCGAGTGCGGATCTGGGACCAGGTGATTCGGTCACCCTAGTCGCCAGTACAAAGCAATATTCGGAGCTGGATGGAGTTGCGGCCTTCGAAGAGAGGAATGGCCGCGATCAAGGGCTTTTGCATCGGGCAAACCTGTCTTTAAAAAAAGAACTGGCTTTCGATGATGGAAGAGTGCCTCAGCCGATTGGATCGGCTGTGGACCAACTCATACTGGCAGCCGACCAGTTTATTGTCCGCCGTTCAACCTCCGGCGATCCAAATGGCTTAACGGTGATAGCTGGATACCCTTGGTTCGGCGATTGGGGACGGGACACGATGATCGCCCTACCAGGATTAACGCTTGCCACTGGAAGGGCTGAAGATGCGGCAAAGATCCTGAGCACCTTCGCTGCCTACGTTGACAAGGGTATGCTGCCAAACCGGTTTCCTGATGAAGGGCAAGAACCAGAGTACAACACGGCCGATGCCAGCTTGTGGTATTTTGAAGCACTGCGATCATACTTCGACTTCACCGGTGATCTTGACCTGGTTAGAAGACTGTTCCCAGCCCTGCGGGAAATCATCGACTGGCACGTTTCGGGCACGCGTTTCAACATTGGTCTCGATCCGGAAGACGGGCTGCTGTACGCCGGCGAGTCGGGAGTCCAGCTAACGTGGATGGATGCCAAGGTTGGCGATTGGGTCGTTACTCCGCGAATTGGCAAGCCAGTAGAGATCAATGCCTTGTGGTTCAATGCCTTGAATGTAATGGTTGTTTTCGGGCATCTGCTTGGCGAAAATACAGAGGAATATCTAGAGCTCGCTCGAAACTCAAAAGCGGGGTTCCAGCGATATTGGAACCAAGAGCGTGAATACTGCTTCGACGTATTGGATGGGCCGGAAGGAGATGACCCAGCGCTGCGTCCCAATCAGATCTTTGCCGTCTCGCTCCCTTATTCGCCTCTAGGCGAACTTCAAATGAAACAGGTTGTTGATTGCTGCACGGAGCAGCTTTTTACGCCCAATGGTTTGCGCAGCTTGTCTGCTGAACATCCCGAATATGTCGGTAACTATGGAGGAGATGTCAGGGTTCGAGATGGTGCCTACCATCAGGGAACGGCTTGGGGCTGGCTTATTGGCCCTTTCATCTCTGCGCACCTTCGCGTCCATGGCGATCTGGATGCGGCACTTACCTTCTTGAAGCCACTCCTCGATCATCTCGGGGATTATGGCATCGGCAGCATCAGCGAGATATTCGACGGTGATTCCCCATTCACTGCCCGCGGATGTCCGGCCCAGGCCTGGAGTGTCGCCGAAGCACTCAGGATTGTGAGACTCCTCAAATAACAAGATTCCATGCAGGAAGATGAATAGAAGATACCATCATCTCAGGGAACTATACGCTGAACAGGTGAATGCTGCGGAGTTCAGGAAAGAAGCTGCCAAACGACAAGAGCCACCAACCCTCCGACGGCAGAAGCAAACAGATTCACAAGATCATTGTTTAGCCAGGACCAGCCTCGCAATGATCGAGTAGTGTTTCCACATTTGTGCAGTTTTCGCTCTGTTTCTTTCTGGCAGTTCTCACAGTAGTAAATCTGCTGGATAGTCGCCCCAAGCAAGCTGTCGAATGCAGAGCCTGCAATTCCGCCCAGCGCTCCCATTAGTAGAGCCACAACGGGTGACAGTTCAGGGACGAGCAGTCCCGCTAAAAGGCCGACGATGAGTCCGCCGGTTGCCGAAGCAGCGGTTCCCAAGGGTGAGACGCCGCCCGAGCTGCCAACCTCGATAAGCTGGCCAGTAGTGATCAACCGAGGCGGTCGCCTGGCTAAAGTCCCTAACTCAGTTGCCCATGTGTCGGCTGTTACGGTTGCCATGACGCCGACAAACAAGGCGAACCATCCTGCCCATGGGATAATTAAACTGAAGACCGCGATAATGCTCCCCAAACCTCCGTTTGCCAGCACCTGACCGATGTCCCGTCTATGCCCTTTATCAAATTTCTCGGCCGCAATCCGTTTATCCTCTTCCCGGAAATGAGACAGCAAACTAGAGCTAATAAAAAAGACCCCCAGGAGAATTCCCCACTGCCATCCGCCAAAGCCGAAAATCAATGTACCTACAACCAATGCCCCTACGGCACCCGACGTGGATAACGAACCACGCCAGAATGCCAGAGCGACTATGGCGAGGCTGATCGCAAAGGCAAGCAATAATTCTTGGATAAGCAGCATTATTCCGGTGGAAAACCCTTATGTAGAATGAAGCAAATCTACCCACACTTGTCCAACTCGGTGATCCAATCTGATCCAGATAATGCATCTAGACATTGGTTTCTTCCGCGACGGGATGGCAGGTTCGAACCAATCATTAAATTCTGGACTCTACGTAATTAGACCAACCGCAGCTATCCAGGTGGCTATCTCGATCAACACTGTGATTCCCCAGACGATATAGGCGACGGGCTTTTCATGGCGGATGTAGTAGAAAAACCAGCCGATTATGGCAGAAGATATCCAGGCGACGAGTCCGATCAGGGGAAGAACGAATAGTCCCGTCGGCGGACCGGCTCGATCGACATCGCCAATTCTACTGAAATGAAGAGGTACTTCTTCGGGCAGGCTGCCATATATAAGAGATAGGAAAGCAAATAACGAAAGATTGAGCAATATGGCAGCGCTTAGTAGTATCAGCGCTTTCCTATCGGGCCATATCGACCATCCAAGAATGTCCATATCCGAGTAGCCCGTGGCCTCTTCTTCCCCAAGATCAGTTTCCAAGAGGGCTCGAAGGCTCGCGGTAAAGGCAAACGGATCGGCTGGAGACAGACCATAGGACATCGAATCGGTGACGATGAGAACCTGTTCTTCAAGAGCCCGGGTCGCGTAATACATGGAGCGCAATTGCCGGTCATCGGTTGTTTCCGAAACGCCCTGACCAATCATGCACCCAGGCCAGCGAATTCCGCGGAATTCGGTACTCTCCTTGAGCTCCTCGCTCGGCACAATTTCCAAAATCTCCTGCATTGGGATGGCTTGAACAAATCTTCCCCACTCGATGATGAGCATTCCACTCTCAACGCGATATCGAGATCTGGATATACCGACCGTCACATAAATCACCATGCCTATGAAAGGCAGCGAACCAAGGATCAGCAATCCCAGAAGAACGGTGAAGATGCCTAGAGGTACGAGAATGAGCAGCAGGAGAAAACCGACATCGAGCAGAATAAGGATGGCGGTTAGGGCGAGACCTATGATACGGCCCGGTGACTGCGGTGGGTGTGATTCCAACATCGGAGCGCAAGTTTACCATAGTGAAAGGCGGGAGGGCGAGCAAGGGGGAACTTTTCGACGGAGAAGTGATTCTACACAAGGCTCGGCAAAGGTGAGTAAGAGAGCCGTTTGCGTTAAATGAAATGGGTTTGATTCATATGGGATAAACCGAACACATGTTCTTGACTATGCAGCAAAAGATGGTAATATATTTTCATCTTATCGTGGCTATTTCTAAGTGAGAGGAGGAGCTCAACATGTATCAGAAAATTGTTCTCGTTGGCAATCTGGGCACTGACCCTGAAATGAGGTATATGCCCAATGGAACAGCCGTAACCAATTTTAACGTTGCCACAAACCGTAAATGGACGGACCGGGCAAGCGGGGAGCAGCGCGAGGAGACAACCTGGTTTCGCGTATCTGTTTGGGGCCAACAGGCTGAAGCTGCGAATCAATATCTGAGTAAAGGACGCCAGGTATTGGTAGAGGGACGTTTACGGCCTGACCCTCAGACCGGAGGGCCCAAACTTTGGTCCGGCCAAGACGGAACAATGCGAGCCTCATTTGAGCTGACCGCAGAAACAGTCCGCTTCATCGGTGGACGTGAAGGGGCGGCAATGATGGACGGGGATTCAATGGAAGGCCCGGCTGCTCAGGAAGAGGACGAAATCCCGTTCTAGACCCTATTCCAGAGCCGTCGCCACAAGTCAAATTCAGTTAAGTGCAGGAGCTTCAAGCCGTGGAGTTCGAGGCGGGCGCGCGTCCTCGTGCGCTAAACTGGGGGCTCTTCCCGAGAATTACACCATAATTATTTGGCGGCAATGCATGCGGACCGGCTCAACCATTCATGCGGAGAGCGCTGCAAGCAGGCGCCCCGCTTCTAAATAGACGCTGCTCAGGCAGAACCATCGGCGAGTTCGGGTGCGAAGGTTTGCATTAATACTCCACAGCAAACAGCCATCTTGTCCTGATCCAGCGTGTAGAAAACCTGCTTCCCCTCGCGCCTTGTGTGGACCAGTTCAGCCTCCCGTAATATGGCGAGATGATGAGATACAGTCGGTTGTGTGACCCCTGTTCGTTCGACAATATCTGATACGCACAACCACTGGCAGCAAAGCATACGCATGATTTGCTGTCTTGTATTATCGGCGATGGCCTTAGCAAAAATAACGGAATTCATCTGCTCTATTCATTCAAATCGATAAGTATCAATGTGATTGATGTTATCTCACTAGCTGCACTCTGTCAAACCCCCGCTTCCCACCTCTTCCGTGAATGCCGGATATGGTTTCAGGGTTTACTATCTGCCAAATCAAATAGTTGAGAAGGGCGATACAGTTGCGCTGAGATAAGCATATCAGCCAAGATGCAATTACTCCGGGTAACCGTTTGACTCCACCTCCGGCCAATTGTAGAATCACCAAGCTGGCTCGAGTATTGACAACCAGCTTGGTTATTGACTGTCCAACCTGGCGCTAGCCACCATCTAGAGGTGCTCTCAAATGAAGATTGTTGTTGATGCCATGGGTAGTGATAACCACCCGGAGCCTGACGTCGCTGGAGCAGTTTTGGCTGCTCGCGAATTCGGGGACGAGATATTCCTCGTAGGCGATGAGAAATTGGTTTATGCAGAGCTTGAAAAACTGACTTCAACTGATTTGCTCATCCATGTTGTCCACGCCAGCCAGGTTATCGAAATGAACGATAGCCCGAGCGAAGCTTCCCGGAGTAAGAAGGATTCATCCATGCATGTAGGACTGAATCTAGTTAAGAGTGGGGAAGCTGATGCATTCGTATCGGCTGGAAATACTGGGGGCATTCTTGCCGTGTCAATGCTTCACACGCTCCGCCGCATTCCAGGGATAAAAAGACCGGCTCTTGGGGTAATTTTCCCGCTGTCGAACAACCCTTTACTTATTGACAACGGCGCAAACGCCGATGCCAAGCCTGAATATATGCTCCAATTCGCCATGATGGGTAGTTTGTACATCGAGCGAGTTCGAGGAATAACCCGACCCCGAGTTGGACTTATCTCTAATGGCGAAGAGGAAGGTAAGGGGAACCAGCTGATTAAGGAGACGACGCCGCTTCTCGCTAGCAGTGGACTGAACTTCATCGGCAACATCGAAACGAAGGAATTCATTCAGGGAATGACTGACGTTGGCGTAACTGATGGTTTTACTGGTAACATTATTCTTAAGACCGCTGAGGCTATCTCCAGCTATATGAAGGGTGTCATTAGAGAAGAAATTAAAGCCGGTATCCTGACGTCGATTGGAGGGTTTCTTGCCAAGCCAGCGTTCGACCGTGTCGGGCGACGGCTAAATCCTGATGAAGTAGGGGGCGCGCCTTTACTGGGCGTTAATGGTGTTGTCATTGTAGGGCACGGACGGTCCAACGCCTTTGCCATTAAACAGGCCATTGGCCAGGCACGTCTTGCCGTGGAGCGCGATATCGTCGGCGCCATTAGAGACGGTCTGGGATCTTAATTTGATTAGACAGAGCACGGGATGAAGGTGTTTTACTCGTTCAACATACTCTGTCATTGGAGAATCTGATGAATCGACTACTAGATTTCCGGGGTCGCCCGCGAATCGTTATAACGGGAATGGGAATGATATCGCCGGTTGGCAATACTGTAGATGAAAGCTGGGCTGCTGCGCTAGCAGGCATTTCCGGCATCACGAAAATCACGCAATTTGATGCGACTGATCTTCCATGCCGGATCGCGGGTGAAATCAAGGGTTTCAACCCTCGAGATTATATTGATTTTAAGGAAGCGCGTCGCATGTCGAGGGCATCCCAGTTGGCAGTTGCAGCTGCTAGGATGGCTCTAGCAAATGCCGGCCTTCCTGACGAAGTTCCTGACCAGGAGCGAACGGGTGTCTTAGTTGGTACTGGTGTCGGAGGATTCGAAAAGGCGGACGAAAATCTACAAAAATATAGAGAACTAGGCCTAGCGCGAGTGAATCCATTTGCCCTCACAAGCTCATTGGTCAATATGCCATCCCATCATGTTAGCCTGATCTCCAAAGCCAAAGGACCCATAAACACCGTTGTGGCAGCCTGTGCAACAGGTACCCAGGCGATTGGGGAGGGAGCGGAGCTGATTCGGCGTGGATCAGCGGACATTGTGATAGCTGGCGGTGTCGAGGGATTGATTCATGAGGCGGCCTTTGCCGGTTTTGCTTCAATGCGCGCCCTACCGACAAGTTTTAATGATGCGCCAGAGGAGTCTTGCCGTCCGTTTGACCTGGACCGGGAAGGGTTCGTTATCAGCGAGGGAGCAGGAATAGTCATTCTCGAGAGTTTGGAATATGCCTTAAGGAGAGAGGCTCGCATTATCGCCGAGTTCTTCGGGCATGCCTCTTCATCGGATGCATTCCATGTCGCAGCACCCGATCCCAATGGAGCTGGCGCGATAAGAGCCATGAGATGGTCACTCGTAGATGCCGCTATGGAATTGGGCGAGGTGGATTATATTAACGCCCACGGCACTTCGACGCCCTTAAACGATAGAACCGAAACCTTTGCCATTAAGCAGGTATTCGGCGAAGAGGCTTACAATATCCCGGTAAGCAGCACAAAATCAGTAACAGGCCATACCATGGGTGGTGCTGGGGCTATCGAGGCGATCTTCTGTGCGCGGGCATTGCAGGAAGGCATTATCCCACCGACGATGAATTACACGACCCCTGATCCTGATTGTGATCTGGATTATGTACCCAATAAGGCTCGCCCCGCGATCTTGAACGTCGCCATGTCAAACTCGTTTGGCTTGGGTGGTCAAAATGCCTGTCTAATATTGGGCAAATACGACGAGAAGGATTCAGACTAACCCCGGATGTGCTCTCGAGACCCTATCGAATCGCGCACCCCTAGTACAGAGCTGGATTCACATGGTATCGATGCCCTCCCACTATTGATCGCTTTTCTTATATTACCAACCTAATTCACACTTCTGACATCAGCCTCAAAACTATGATTATAATCCGCGACGAAAACCGAATTGCAAAGATGCGAAAACGCAGTCAGCAGGCAACCCTGGTTGGTTTCCTGTTTCTGATAGGAGGTTTTGTTCTCGTCTTCATCGAGATACAAAACCTGATACTTTTTCAGATGCTAGCCTTGCTTGCTGGTTGGATCTTGTCTCAAATAGGCATCTACCTGGCTCATCGTTATGCTAGGGATCCGCGGCCTGATGAGGTGCTCGATCAAGCTGTTAGACCCGTTGGGCGCAGCAGCAGGCTTTACCATTACGTCTTGCCAGCCCCTCATGTACTTCTAGCACCGGCTGGTCCAATCGTCTTTAATCTCAAGTATCAATCAGGAGATATCACAGCTTACGGCGATACGTGGAAACAGAAGGGGATCGGTTTCCGACGTTTCTTTGGACAGGAAGGATTGGGAAATCCCGCTCGTGAAACAGAGAAAATGATCAACAATCTTGCAGCCTATATTCGCGAACACGCGCCTGAAGTTGATGAAGTTCCAATTGGAGCGCTGATCGTATTCACCAGCAAGGATATTAAGAATTTGGATGTGAGCGAATCCTCCATTCCAGCAATGCATTTTTCGAAGGTCAAGGGTTTCCTAAAGCAGAAAGGCTTGGGTAAATCGATACCGAAGGAACACTACGATGCTATCCTGGCAGCATTCGACGCCGCGGCGGTTGGTATTGTCGAAACGGAATAAGATCAATTGTTCCCAGTTCATTTCCCAGTTCTTGCTTTCTGGACATTGAATTGATATAGGCGCAGTGCAAGCGGCAGTGAGCCTAAACTCGCCGGGTGTTTATGGAAGTTATCGCCAATTTACACTGGATTAAGGGACTCTTCAGCAACATCTTTCTATGGAAAGACGAGGAAGAGCTGATACTTGTCGATACGGGCCAGCCAGGGGATGCGCGAAGGATTTCAAATTACCTCAGTGAAATAGGAAAAAGCGTTTCCGATATCACTTCGATCTTGATTACCCATGCAGATTACGATCATGCGGGTACAGTTGCGACCATGCATAAGCAAAGTGGTGCTCCAGTTTTCACAAGTATGAAGACCGCGGAGCTTTTGGTTGTCGGGAAGTCGCCAGAACATATGCCTGGGCCGATCCAGTTTCTTCTGAATACGATATTCCGGTATCAGCCCTTACCTGCAAGCGCTATCCGGGTTGTTGATGATGGCGAGACCATTACGGACAAGAGCCAGTGGCGACTGCTCGCCACACCCGGACATTCGCCTGATCATCATTCCTTCTGGAGTCCTGTTCACAGCCTCTTGTTCGCTGGAGATGCCCTGTCGACCAGGGGTAATCAACTGAAGTGTTCACCGAAACGCAACACAGCTGATATGGCGGCTGCGCGTCGATCGGCGATGAAGCTCCTTCTCCTAACGCCTGCAGTGTTTGCCTGTGGTCACGGACCTCCGATTCACGACCACAGTTCAGATCAGCTGTTCATGCTATACCGAGAACTTGAAGAGCAGCTGCCCTAAATCAAAATCGCAGCTCGTTGAAATTGTGATCAAAGATGGGTTATACAGTTGGCATTGTTATCTATGATGGCTTCGGTCTCCTCGACCTCGTGGGGCCCTTTGAGATCCTGACCCAGGCGACAGGTCCGGATAATCGAGGCCAATATCTATTTGAACAACATACAGTAGGACGAAATAAGGACCTGGTCACCTGCCATGGTGGAATCCAAATTCTTCCCAAGCATATCTATCCAGATGCCTTCATATACGATGTTCTGCTCGTACCCGGCGGTCCAGGCTCAGTGGCTGCAACCAAGAACCTGAGATTGATGAATTGGTTTGGTCGTGCGGCTAAGCTGGCGAAAGTGATCGCCGCGGTTGGAAATGGTTCGTTCATCCTGGCAGCTTCTGGCATCTTGAATGGCAAAAAGGCAGCCTATGTCCCTGGTCTAGGCGAAGCATATCCGGGTGTTTTAACAGAGCAAGCAGAAGGGATTGTCCAGGACAAGAAGGTCATGACAGTATCCGGCAATGACAACGGATCTGCGCTGGGAATGGCGATTATTGAGGAACTTCTCGGAGCGAATCACGTAAATGTCATCTTGGATGAATAGCCCCTGAGAATCGCAGATTATTGGACATACCCTTGCACGGCTACGCGATTTCCTTAGAATGTGACATCGAATATCAGGTGTTGACACGCAGCTGCAAGGCGGCGGCGCCGAATCTTATCTCAACACCTGATTGGTGATGCTTTGAACCAGCAGGAGGAATCAAAATGACATTGCAAAGCCGGACGATCCTTAATCAAGAACTTTCCGACCTCAACGCCCATATCTTAAAACTAACGGATATGGTTGATGCTGCCGTGGAACAAGCCATGGAAGCCTTGACGACGAGAAACGTCGCCCTGGCGCAGGCGGTTATTTCAGATGATGATCAAATCAACCTTCTGCGATTTGAGATAGAGGAAGAATGTCTGCGGATCCTGGCTACTCAACAACCGTTTGCAACTGACTTACGCACCACCATCACGGCTATGCACCTGGCTACCGAATTAGAACGTATCGGCGATCACGCATCTGGAATTGCTCGACTGGTGGAGCGGATGGCTGATGAGCCCGAGATAGACTCTCTGCACAAATTGCCCAAGATGGCTAAAAGGTCGAGGCGCATGCTGCGCGAGAGTATCGACGCCTATCTAAATGCAGATAGCGAGATAGCTATAGCCATGGTCAAGCGCGATTACAAGCTCGATCAACAATATCATAAAGTCGTCAGAGAAACCCTTAATGAGATGCGTGACGACGACTACATCAGGCGAGCGACCTACCTCCTCTGGGTCGGTCATAACCTGGAGAGAATTGGCGATCGAGCAACGAACATAGCTGAGCGAGTAATATTCATGACCACAGGTCAATTCGTCGAAAATATCTTGACCATGGAAGATGATTTGCCAGGTATTTAGGATGTCTCTGAAGACATTCTGAAACAAACTATCCAGGGCAAAGTCAATATCTTCTTTACGTACTCCAACCAATTTCACGTGAATTTTATATCTATAATTCTCCCTTATGGGTTGACAAGAGAATATAAGTGCATAGAATCCTCACCCAATACGTAGTCGATGATATCCTGGATTAATGATATGTAGTGTTGAATGAAGGAGGCGCCTAGGAAGAGGTGAATTATTTAAGACATACAGAAACCTGTTACCTTGTTGAAGCGTGCCGACGCATAGGCAAGGGAACTACCCCTTATTCGGGTATTGGTAAGATATATTCAATGTACGGAGGAGAGAAATGAAACGCTTTTTGCCATTAGTAATACTTCTATTGATTTTGTCTCTAACCATTGTCGCCTGTGGCGGTGATGAAGCGGAGCCAACAGCTGAGGAAACCACAACAGAGGAAACGGTAGCTGAAGCTACCGAAGAACCGATGGAAGAACCCACCGAGGAACCGATGGCGGAGCTTGTCTGCGATGACGCCATTGGCTGTGTCGAAGTCGCTCCTGGAGATCCGATTCTGCTTGCCTCAGCCCTCGTTATCTCCGGTCCAAATACCCAGTTGGGTCAGGATTCACAGCGGGGCGTGGAGATCGCCCTTGATTACAGGGGTGAAGTATTGGGCCATGCAGTTGAACTGCAGCCGGAGGACGATGGTTGTAATGCTGAAGGCGGACAGGCATCCGCACAGAAGATCGTATCCAACCCCCAGATCGTAGCCGTGATCGGAACCAGCTGTTCTGGCGCAGGCGTCCCTGCAGCTCAGATCATCTCCGATAATGGATTCGTAATGGTCTCGCCGTCCAATACCGCGGTGGTCCTGACCGATCCTGATGCTGCCTGGCGTCCAGGTTACCTTCGCACCGCCCACAATGATAGTATTCAGGGCGCGGCGATGGCCAATTTCGTGTTTAACGTATTAGGTTTGACAAAGGCAGCCGCCATCCACGATGGCGATCCCTATACCGAGGGTCTGGCAACCGTCTTCAGTGATAGCTTCACGGAATTGGGTGGCGAAATCGTAGCCTTTGAGGCGGAATCCGCGGACGCGACGAACGTCGAACCGCTCCTGACCACCATTGCCGCAGCAGGACCAGAAATGCTTTATTTCCCAACATTCACCAGCCTATCGGCTCTCATCACCAAGACGGCGAGGGATATTGATGGGTTAGGAGACGTGGTCGTTCTTGCATCGGCCGATGGCGCACTATCGCAAGACTTCCTTGACGCTGCCGGTGGGGATGCCGAGGGTATGTACCATTCCGGTCCGGATCTAAGTTTTGGGAACGAACTTTATGACACGTTCTTGGCAACCTACGCCGAGGTTTATGGCGAAGAACCACCAGCCGTCTTCCATGCTCACAGCTTTGATGCAACCAACATGATCCTGGATGCCATTGAAAAAGTAGCTCAAGTAGGAGATGATGGCACACTGCTGATCGGTCGCCAGGCGCTGCGCGACGCCCTTTATGCCACCGTGGGTTACGAAGGCATCACGGGAACGCTGACCTGTAATGAATATGGTGACTGCGCTGACGCGAAGATCAACGTCAACCAGGTTCAGAGCGGTGAATTCGTACGCATTTGGCCCTAATTGCCAGGTGTTGGTAGGCCCAGCTCCGAAATAGCAGCTGCACCTATCAAAAATCTCATAAAACGAGTAAACAGGCTCGGGGGAGTGCCATCCTCCGAGCCTGTTGTTTGAGAGCTATCTCGTGTTTTCGCTCTAGCATCAGTGAATTTTCGTGCTATCCTTAGAAGCACGATGAGGCCGATAAGAAAGCGTCCACATCCTGTCTAATCCAATGTAACGCTTTTAACCTGTCAGACTAATCGTTCCGCAATGGCGCTGGATATGTTTGGATGGAGGGCTGACTAACCGGTCCCGCCAGTGGAGTAAAGCAACATGCTGAACCGCCTCAAGGATCTTGATTATTTGGGTCTCGTTCTCTGGGTTTTTCGCGCTGTCATCATTGCCGCGGTCGTCATCGGTATCGTGCGCAAACTCTTTTTCGATGTGGGAGTTCACTACTCGACTGAAGCGTGGATAGCCTTTTTCGTTTCCGGTCTCTCCCAAGGCAGCATTTACGCCCTGATTGCCCTGGGCTATACGATGGTCTATGGCATTTTGTTCATGATCAACTTCGCCCATGGCGAGTTCATGATGACGGGCACGATGACGGCCACAATCTTCATCGCAACACCCCTCGCCGCCTCGGGATTCTTCACTCGGCAGCCGCTATTGAGCATGGCCTTGATCATAGCAGGTGCGGTGGTGGTCTCAGTTGGCATTGCCCTTCTAACCGAGCGTCTCGCCTACCGCCCTTTGCGCCGTGCTCCTCGTCTTGTACCCCTCATCACCGCAATCGGCGCCTCATTTTTCTGGCAGTACTTTTTCGCCGGACTCTATGGATCCTCGCTTGTTCCTTTTCCTAAGCTCGAGGCTTTGGACGGTAAGTGGAACTTCTTTGGACTGGAGATCTTGAGGACTAAGGTTGTGGTCATGGTCGTTGCCCTTGTGATGTTGATCGGACTCTACATACTGGTGCAGCGAACCAAAACAGGCAAGGCCATACGAGCGGTGGGTGAAGACAAAGATGTGGCCGCTTTGATGGGCATCAACGTGGACCGGACTATCGCCATAACATTCGCGGTCGGAGCAGCCATGGCAGCTGTCGCCGGGATATTATGGGGTGGGTTGGTCCTGCGACAGGTGAAGTTCGATATGGGTTTCGTCCCTGGAATCAAAGCATTCACGGCCGCGGTCTTAGGTGGTATTGGCAGCATCCCTGGCGCGGCAGTAGGCGGGTTGTTCTTGGGCGTCATAGAATCGATTGGCCCTCCGCTGTTCCTGGAAGGACTGAGTATTCCTGGTGCGCACCAATTGAAGGATATGATCGCCTTCACAATGCTTGTCCTGGTGCTCATCTTCAGACCACAAGGCATCGTTGGTGAAAAACTGTCCGAGAAGAAGGCGTGAGGTAGCGAGCCATGACCAGAAATGATCTGAAACGTTCCATGCAAATTGGCCTCATCGCCGGAGTGGTTGCCGTCAGTCTGAGCGCCATCGGCATGGTTGAGACTTTCGATGAACGCGACATCATCACCGACATTCTAAGCCTTGGTCAGGCGCTTCTTTTTAGCATACCCATCATCGCCGGCTTTATGTCCGTGCCTAAACGCTTGATTAACGAAGACTTGTTCGTCGACGATGAGGAAACCACGAGCAGCGCTTTTCCAAGTGGCGTTCAGGCTGCTATCAACGGTGGGGTATCTGGATTCTTTGCTGCTTTGGTACTTGTTGGCTTTATCGCCCTGATGTCGATCTTTCCGGGCATTCGTGATTCGCTGCCCAACGTCTCCCCAGCATTGTTGGATATCCTAACATTTGGTCAAGAAAGTGTTGCTGTGGGCAGCCTACTGCTGGCCATCGTGATGGTAGTTCTAGGAGCCACTACGGCCGTGTTTCGCCTTCTGCCACAGAGGGTGCAGCGACCGGTTCGTAATGGTCTATTGTGGTCGCTTGGTATTGGTCTTCTCTCAGAGATAATCTTACTCGTTTTGATTAATTTCATGGACAAATCGGGGCTGAGGCTTATCTTTGGGAGCAAGGGCATCACGCTTTTTGCGGCGGTCGTTATCTTCGTAATCGCGGCGGTATTGACCGTATTCTGGGAATCGCGAGGGAGGACCCGTTTCCAGCGACGGCGTGCCGCCATGACCGAAAAGCAGAACAAGGTCATGCGACAACTAGGCATTGCCCTAGGTGTCGTTGTGCTCCTATCTCTGCCGATTAACCTCGGACCATACCTGACCGAAGTGATGGATATCGTCGGTATTTTCATACTGATGGGTCTGGGATTGAATATCGTCGTCGGTTTTGCCGGGCTCCTGGACTTGGGATATGTGGCTTTCTTTGCCATCGGAGCTTACACGATGGCCCTGCTGACCTCGACCGGTGATTTGGGTATCGCGCAAATCCCATTTTGGGTAGCCTTGCCATTCTGCGTTCTAGCTGCGACCTTAGCGGGAGTCATTCTTGGTGTTCCTGTGCTGCGAATGCGGGGTGATTATCTGGCGATTGTTACTCTCGGCTTCGGCGAGATCATCCGAGTGCTTGTTGGGTCAGACTTGATGAAGGAAGTTCTCGGTGGAGCTCAAGGTATCCTGAGGATCGGCCGGCCTACGATCCCAATTCCAGAGTTTTTGCAGGAAACGATTTCGAAAGGCGCGCCTTCGTTCATATTCGTCCAGCCTAAAGAATTTTACTATCTTATTTTGATTGGTTGCTTACTGGCGGTGTTCGTTTCCATCCGCCTTCGTGATGCCCGAGCAGGTCGCAATTGGATGGCCTTGCGCGAGGATGAGGATGTTGCCGAAGCGATGGGTATTCGTCTTGTCAGCACCAAGCTGCTGGCATTTGGTTTCGGCGCTGCCTTTGGCGGATTGGCCGGGGCATTGTTCGCTTCTCGTATCAGTTCAATCTTCCCACACAGCTTCCAACTGCTGATATCCATCAACGTGCTCAGCTTGATTATCGTCGGTGGCATCGGGAGCATACCCGGTGTCGTGGTAGGGGCGTTGTTCTTGGTTGGCCTTCCAGAATTGCTGCGCGAATTCCAGGAATACCGGCTGTTGATGTATGGCGCACTGCTCATTGTTATGATGCTCATGAGACCGGAAGGTCTATGGCCGTCGGCTGTAACTCGCCGAGAGCTTCACGCGGACGAGGAGGATGCTGCCCGCGAAGGACCAACAGCATTGGATGACGTAGCTGGCCTGGTTTAGAGGTGATAACTAATGTCCAATAATTTGCTGGAAGCGATCAATGTGACGAAGCGGTTTGGTGGCCTAACGGCTGTAGACGACCTTGATTTCGCCATCCCAACCGGCTCCATCGTCAGCATCATTGGGCCCAATGGAGCTGGAAAAACCACCTTCTTCAATTGCGTTACGGGATTCTATGATTTTGACGATGGCCAGATACTTTTCGCTGGGCGGTCACTGAAAGGCCGGTCACCTGATACAATAACCAGGATGGGCATTTCCCGGACCTACCAGAATATCCGTCTCTTTTCTCAAATGTCAGCCATCGAGAATATTCTGGTTGGAATGGAGCCCAGCCTCAAATCGAGCTGGATCGGCGCCCTTTTCCGGACAAAGAAGACCATTACCGAGGAAGAGGAAGCACTGGTCGAGGCGAACCGCCTATTGGAATTCGTTGGTCTAAGGGGTAAGGGCGATATCTTCGCCCGGAACCTTCCTTATGGCGACCAGCGACGACTGGAAATCGGCCGCGCCCTGGGAGGGCGCCCTCAATTACTGTTGCTGGACGAGCCCACAGCCGGCATGAATCCCAGCGAGACCGCGGAGACGACTCTGTTTATCCGACGTTTGCGTGACGAGTTAGATATCACCGTCTTGCTCATCGAGCATGACATGAGGGTGGTGATGGGAATATCTGAAGACATCACCGTCCTCGACTATGGCAAGAAGATCGCCCAGGGTACACCGGTTGAAATTCAGAACAATCCCAGGGTGATTGAGGCTTATTTGGGCCGAGGGGTCACCATTGCTAAAAATCCGGTTTAAAACATAGGGATTGGATCAGAGAAACAACGGACTAATCTATGGCCTTACTGGAAGTTAACGACGTTCATGCCTATTACGGTAAAATTCACGCTCTCAAAGGGATCACCCTCAGCGTCGACGAGGGTGAGATAGTCTCCCTGATCGGCGGAAATGGTGCAGGCAAATCGACCACTCTGCGTTCCATCAGCGGCCTGATGAAACCTAGATCCGGTACGATCACCCTGAATGGCACGGATCTGACCGCCTTCAAAGCACATGAACTTGCCTCTAAAGGAATCGCCATGGTGCCTGAAGGACGGGGGATCTTCTCTAAAATGTCGGTTCTCGAGAACCTTGAAATGGGCGCTTATTATCGCACTGATAAGGAAGCCATCGTCGAAGACATGGAGGGGATATTTGAACTGTTTCCGAGGCTAAAGGAGCGCAGGAAACAGACAGCTGGCACTCTATCTGGTGGTGAGCAGCAGATGTTGGCTACAGGAAGAGCCCTGATGGCGCGACCAAGTTTGCTGCTTATGGATGAGCCTTCTATGGGCCTGGCTCCTGTTCTCGTTGAGGTGATCTTCAGCACTATCGTGGAGATAAACAAGGAAGGAACCACGATCCTTCTTGTGGAGCAAAATGCCCATATGGCTCTGCAGGTGGCCAATCGCGGCTACGTCCTCCAGACCGGTGAAATTGTACTCCACGACACGGCCGATAATCTGCGGCAGAACGAAATGGTCCAGAAGGCCTACCTTGGAATCGATTAGGTCGCCGGCTTTCGGCAGCAGATAACGATACCGGTTTTTTGCTCTCACAGCTCCGGCCCGGGACTCCCAACTTATGCCAGCTAGTTTACCCAATTCCGCCAGCGTCGTAATTATTGGCGGTGGTGTGATGGGGGCCAGCACTGCCTATCATCTCTCCCTCAAAGGCTGTCAGGATGTGATTCTACTGGAGCGCGAAAGCTTCTTCGGATTGGGAGCTACGGGAAAATGTGCCGGAGGGATTCGATACCAATTTAGCACCGAGATAAATATCCAGCTGTCCAAAGTCAGCTTGCCAATGTTAGACCGCTTTGAGGAAGAGACGGGCCAGTCGATCGATCTTCGAAAGTGTGGCTATCTCTTCTTACTATCCAACAATGATGACCTCGAAAAATTTCGAGCGAATGTTCGATTGCAGCATCAGCTGGGCATCGAAACAGAGTGGTTGAGTGGCGATGAGGTTCGTCTAATGGCGCCCCAGTTGGAAGCATCGGATGTCCTGGCAGGGACCTATTACGGCGAGGATGGCCTGGTCGATCCTCACAGCGTAGTCAACGGCTACATCAGCGCCGGACGCCGTTTAGGCC
>DASRZI010000151.1:0-13233 GCA_035686605.1 Candidatus Zixiibacteriota bacterium | reverse complement strand
AGCCGGCGTTCTGATGTTGTTATTGCCCCTGGCGTTGGCGCTTTTCCTTCAAGTCAAAAATTGGACGAGAGTCTTTTATCTCATCGCGACCATAAGCATGGCCATCATGCTTTTTCTAACCCAATCTCGCAACGCCTATTTGGGGGTCTTTTTCGCAATTATCGCCGGTCTATTATGGGGACGAATCCGGTTCAGGTTTGTGATGCTGTTCGTTGCTTTCCTTCTGGTGATGCCTTTCGCCGCAGTCGGCCTTTCGATTAACGGTGAACTTGGAGGTAGCGATCTCATCTCCACGGTTGATATGAGCACTAAGGCAGGATCTTCACTGGATCAAAGCTGGCTGAGTAGATTAGAGATTTGGTCGGCGGCCGTCCAGACGATGGGCGACTATCCAGTCGTCGGTGCGGGATTGTATACCTTTGCCCCAGTTAGCCGAGCGAACTATGTGTACCAGGTTCTGTTTCCTAATATCGACATCAGCCACGCCCACAATCTATTTCTTCAGACAGGTGCGAGTCTTGGGTGGGCTGGGTGGTTGGCGATTGCCGGATTGTGGGTTTCGGTGATGTATGCCTTATGGGGCGCGCAAGAATCCGACCCAGCCTCCAACCGTTGGCTTCCTCGAGCGCTTTCGGCAGGAATCGCCGGGTACATTGTGTTCAACAGCTTCGATGTACTTGCCCTCGAACAGTGGGCTGGCATCACCGTATGGCTCGTCCTCGCCCTAGCCAGCGCAGTAATTGAGCGTTCTGGTTTCAAAGCTGGTCGCTACAGGTGGCTATGAGCAGCTCCCATGATTCTTTTAGCCGCAATGTTGATTTTCCCCTTCTTCCCATCCAACCTTGCCCGGCTTCAAGTTGATCGGGCCCGATGGTCTCAATCTTCGCTGCCATCTTCCTTCGAGATAGAAGGCAGGTTAGAGGACGATTTCCGACGGCTGGGACTGGTCCACTACTTGCGAGGCGAAAGGGACCAGGCGCTCCGTTTTTGGCGCTCCGATCCCGAAAGCAATCTTTTCCTATTCAACCAGGGACAGCAAGCCTACTTAGCGTCCCGGGAAATTCATGAGGCAATAGAATGGTATTCGCTTTCACTGGCAATCGATGGCGAGATGGGTGAGAGCTTCTTCTGGCGCGGGGACGCATACAGGGATCTCGGTGACAATGAGCAAGCCATGGCAGATTATCTGAAGGCGATAGTTCATGGCACCGGCGTCTATTATTATGGCGTCCCACTTGAAGCGATGGCATGGGCACGGATAGGTCAATTGTACCTGGAACAGGACGAACTGCTTGAGTCCATCCTTGCCCTTGAACAAGCCGTTTCCCTGGCGCCGAACTACGACGATTTCCGGCAGCAATTACAGGACATTAAGAACCTCTACGACCTGAGAAAATGATAAAGTGGATTCGGGTTGAGCTGTGTGAAACACCACTTTTCGCCTTGGTGAATAGGTGTTTGATTGAAACTGACAATTTGCGAATTCGAGGACGAGCTAGATTTCCCAGCCAGATCGAGGAAATCTATGCAGAAAGAATTGATATCCAACCACCAATAATGGAGATTACTGGATGCAAGAATATCTGATTGACCTCCTATGCTGCCCAATTTGCCATGGTGATCTTTCATGGACCATTACGGCGAGGAAAGGAAGCCAAATAGAGGAAGGCACGTCATCATGTGTTGAATGCGGGGCGGAGTACCCCATTCGTCAAGGGATCGCTGTATATCTGACCGCAAGCGATAATCCTGAAGACCTATGGCAGGATGTTGAGAGCAATTTGATGAGCGCAATCAAGGAAAATCCTGACTTGAACAAGGCCCTCATGAACTCCTCTATCGAGTCTTTAAACCCAGCCGACCAGTTCTTCAGAGCTATGGCCCTGGAAGAATTGGGTGACTTCGAAGGAGCGGAGTCCGCAGAAAAGATCGCCCATAAAGGTCTATATACGAGAGAATTCCTTGACTGCTGGAAAGCTCAAGTCGAATATCTTATTGGAAAACTCGAAAGAGAAAACGGGCCAATCATCGATATAGCATCTGGTCGCTGCTATCTTGTAAAGGAGATGGTCCAGGGTCTTGCTGCGCCGATAGTAGCCAGCGATTTCAGCCTCCAGGTTATGAAGCGAAATCGCCAATGGCTGGAGTTTCACGGTTTGACTGAACGCGTGAGCCTGCTGGTATTTGACGCTCGCCAAAGTCCCTTTAAAACGAGGTCGATTCAGTGCATGACAACGAATCTTGGACTACCAAATATGCGAGGGGCGACGAGCGTTTACAACGAACTCAGGCGCGTTGTATCTGGTCGTTTCCTAGGAATTTCCAATTTCTATTTGGAACAAGATGCCAATGCAGAGACGATCGCCAGCTATGGTTTGGCGGAATTGCTGTATGAGAAGCAGCTAGAAGTAGGGCTTTCTGAGGCAGGTTTTCGGATTGATATAGAGAACCGCTGTCGTGGGGAAGCAAAACCCACACCTGTGGGCGAGGTCCTTAAGGATGCCCAGATCGATGGTCTACCTGTTGCTGACACAGATATTGATTGGTGCGTCATCCAGGCAAGCTAAATACCATCCAGGAATCGTCCTGCGTTATAAATTACCTATTGCTTCAATCAAGCCTGGTGAGGATGGATCGTCAAAAGCAGTCATCCTCTGGCATGTCAAGCAAATAATCTATTTGCGGTTGATTCTCGAAGCTCCAGATGAATCCATGTCGCCGAAATCACCGGAGCCGGTCTGATAAACTTTTGAAGCGCCGTTCGCCGAGACATCTACAGTTCCGCTAGCATTCAAAACAACTTCGCTCGCTCCGCTCACATCAACCTTTGCATCGCCGGTAGCGAATTCCTCGAGGTTTGCAGTGCTGTTGCCTGATGCGTCGACAACCAGGCTGCTGCCTGAACCGCTGAGTTGAATGATACTCGCGCCTGACGTAGTTAGATTGATGTCACCGACCATATATCTACCAGATAGCTCGCTGGCGCCTGAAACATCGGCGACGACATCACCAGCACCCAAATCTCCAGTCAACGAACTGCTACCCGAGAGCACTGCCTCAAATCGAGAGTTTGAATCAAACCCGGTCATCCTGGCGTCGCCAGCGCCGCTAAGTCGTACGAGAAGCAATTCCGGCATTATGATCGTGGCTTCAAGCACCCCATCCAAGAACTGGTAGCTGTAGCTGTCTTTTAGGTCTAGGTCCAATGTGTTGCCACGTTTGGTGATATCCAGATAATCGACGAAATTTTCATCCACACGCAGCACAATACTGTATTCATCACCTTGAGTGATTTCGACATCAAACGAGTGACCGGCCTCTACCCGGTTGAATCCAGTGAACTCCTCGGATATGGTTACGACGTTCCCTGATCCTTCAAGTACGACCATGTCCTTCACCAGATCGCAACCTACGCTTGCAGTGGACAGGAACAGACAAATTCCCAATACAAGTAGTTTCTCTTTCATGATAGTCCTCCTATAAAGCCTTCCCCGACTCTGAGTATGGGCTCGTTACATCTATATGGTGCCACAACTGAACCTTCGGTGCCATGCTGATTTTTCCTAACACTATATACGAGGAATCGCCCGAGTTTGTTTTGACAATAATCATGTTGCTTTTCCACCCATATGGCGAAACCTGCCGACAAGCACCGACTAACCCGCTGCGTGTGGTGTTGAAAAGTTTGGATGATGAGATCATAATCGATCACAACTACTGGTGACGGCGCGGATCCTCTTGCTAACAGAGCCACACTGCTCCTGAAAACCGTCGACCATAGCTGAATCGTTTTTTTTGACCGCGTTGGTCAATGCATGTACTATCGTGACTCGATCGGATGACATCGTAGAACTTTGATTTCAGGAATGTCATCGGAAACCTTGCGCACTTCACGTATTCAGATCAGGCTTAGCTTTCACGCTTATCAGGCCCAATCCAATCAGCTGATCGCTGCTTGGTCAGTATTAGGAGGAGGTACAGTTATGGAGATCACAACGTCAAATGAGATGGGTCAGGTACCTATCACAGTGTTTCATTTATCGGGAAGCCTGACTGATGAAGAGCCACTGATTTCGCAAGTTACTGCTCAATACGAATCAGGTATGCGTTACGCATTGCTAGATTTGTCTGAAGTTGGATACATCAGCAGCAGCGGTCTAAGAGCCATCCACAATGTCTTCATGTTGCTGCGGGGTAACGATCCCGAAGAGAGTGACGAATCGATGACGAAGGGTATTGCCCGTGGGACATATACATCGCCTAATCTGAAGTTGTATAAGCCAAAAAAAGAGGCCATGAAAACGCTCCATATCTCTGGCTATGATATGTTTCTTGAGATCTATAAGAAGTATAAGGAGGCGATCGCCTCTTTCGGTTAAGCATCAATTTTGGGAACTAACACTCCAGGCGTCTTCGATCCAATCAATTAAGGAAGCATTCGAGAAACTTGCCCTATGAACACGCAAACATTCACATTATCCGAAGCGAGTCTGGGGGACCTGGCCGATATCAGGGACTTTGTTAAGAAAGCATCTTTGGAAATGGGCGGAATAGAAGATGCTGTTTCAGAAATAGTACTGGCTCTCAACGAGGCGGTAACGAATGTACTAATCCATGGGTACGGCGGGAATCCAGGGTATGTAAATATTGTTTTGATGCGAGACGGAGCAGACCTGATTATATATCTTCGCGACCGAGCTTTATCATTTGATCCGAATACAATCCCGCCGCCGGACATATTTGTTCCCCTCGAGAGGCGCAGGCCTGGTGGCATGGGCGTCCACATGATGAGAAACTTCACAGATGAGATGCACTACCAAAGCGACGCCAGTGGCCTGAATGAGTTGAAGCTCGTGAAAAGGGGTGCGATAGATACACGGGCGACCGAACGAACAGAGTAGATTGATAGTCAGCAGCAAGAGAGAATAATGACACAAGACTTAAGTCAAATTACCGGGATCGAGCACGCAAAAACCTACACAGCTGAGGAGGTCATCTTCGAGGAAGGACAATCTGGCGAGTGCATGTATCTGGTTCTTAGCGGTGAGGTTGAGGTATCGGTTAAGGGTCGACCCATTAATACACTGGGACCCGGCAGCATTTTTGGAGAGATGGCCCTAGTAGATGATCAACCTCGAAGCGCAACCGTCAAAGCCATAAACAGCAGCAGAGTGGTTCCTGTAGATTTCGATCGTTTCAAAAGACTGGTACAGCAATCTCCTGACTTCGCGCTGCAGGTGATGGGCACCATGTCCAGCCGCCTCCGAAGGCTACTCGAGGAAGAAGTCAAGAGACAACGGATGGAGGAGGAGCTGAAGATCGGTCGCGAGATTCAACTCAGTCTGCTGCCAAAGGAAGTACCAATTGTTCCGGGGTGGGAATTTGCGAGCTTCTACCGGGCAGCAAGAGAGGTGGGTGGAGATCTATTTGATTTTATTGAGCTCCCCGATGATTCTGACCATTTGACGGTTGTAATTGCCGATGTTACCGGAAAGGGAGTGCCTGCGGCCCTCTTCATGGCATTCGGGCGAACGGCGATACGGGCGGAGGTCTTGAATGGTCGCAGCCCAAGTGAGACGCTCCGGAGAACTAATCGTCTGATTCTCATGGACACCCAATCACCGCTATTGATGAGTGCTTTTCTTGCCTCGTTTAACCTTGTAGATGGCCAAATGACCTACGCATGCGCGGGTCATGACCGTCCACTTTTAGTTAATCCAACTCTGGGTGATGCCACGATCATCGATGGAAAGGGCATTGTGTTGGGCGTATTCGATGGAGTAGCAATCGAGGAGCGGTCCATTGAAATAAAGCACGGCGACTATGTGGTCTTCTACACAGACGGTGTGACTGAAGCTCGCCAGGCAGATTACGAACTCTTCGAATTAGAGCGGCTCATCCAGACGGTTTCCAAAGCTCAATGCAGCAGCGCGCGGCAAATGGTAAAGATTATTGTCGAAGCGGTCGAAGATTTTACAGGTGATACTCCCCAGGCTGACGACCTAACCCTGGTGGTCGCCAGAAGGATTTAGAGATCAGACGGTCAGCATAACCCCCTGATCAGGCTCCGACTTTTCCTGATCAAGAATAATCTTAGCCGCGATTCGAACTCCGTTCCGGATTACTTGGCTGCATGATTCAATCCCTCCGCACTCCCGGTATTTTTGGAACTCAACCTGTTTAGAAAGATCGAAGGCCTCTCCCAGATCTGACTCCAGGATGTCGTGGCAATTGGTGCTGCCAACCTGCTGTTCAAATTGGCGGCAGAATTCGCGGGCTGGTGGAAGTGAGTTGAAGAAGCCAGACGTATCCTCGAGATCATCGCGGCCAAAAACGAGACCAAGGGCCATCATACATCCGATAACCGCACCGCAGGTCTCTCCCCTTAGGGCAATACCGGGGAAAGGCGTCAAAGCTTTCAGCGTGGCGCCACCTTCAAGTTGGAATTGCTCGTCAAGGACCGCGAAGCTAGTTTGGGCGCAATGACCGGATACGGTTAATTGTTCATCAACACGTTGGTCAAGCTCTTTAAGAATCGCTTCGTCGGGAAGTTGGTATGCCATTTTTCATCCTCCAACACCTGTTCAAAGAGAGGGCGACCGTCGCCATCGAATAGTTCAAACGGCGAGCATGACGGCGGACATCTGCCTTGCCTCTGTTGAAATTATTATAGAATCTGCGACAGCTGGCGTCATAGTGATGGATGTCATGCGCTCAATGGACGAAGGACACCAGACCAGGACACCAGACCAGGACACCAGATCAGGGCACTAGACGAAGGACACTAGTCGCAGGACACCAGTCGCAGGACACTAGAGGACTGGCACCAGGACAGGACACCAGACCAGGACGCCAAGCAACCAGGATACCAGACCACCTGAGGTATCGGGCGATCATCGCTACGAGGCTGGGTGGAAGAAGCTCTTTCAGCTCCTCTGGTGATTGGTTCCTTAGCAGTCCTGATCCCATAAATAGATCGAAGTTCTGAATCTTGACTGCCATTTGACCTTTCACCCCTTCGGCCGTAATCTTTCCGGAATTCCCGGATCTTTATGGAGAAACATGATCGAAATCATTGCATTTGACGGCGACGATACGTTGTGGCACAACGAGACCCATTATCGGGATACGGCAGTCAAGTTCGAGAGACTTCTTGCGGCGAATTATGGTCTGTCAGGCATTGACGGTGAGATATACAAAACGGAGATAAAGAACCTGCCATACTTCGGCTACGGGGTCAAGAGCTACACCATTTCGATGATCGAGACGGCCGTTAGACTTACTGAGGGTCGCATCGAGGGAAGACACGTGGTCGAGATCGCCAATTTCGGGCGCGGGATGCTTGACCTAGATGTTGAACTATTAGATGGCGCCGAACGAGCGGTTGCCAAACTGGCGGCCTCTTACCCGCTGATGCTGATCACTAAAGGTGACCAATTTGAACAGGAGCGCAAGTTTAAGCGCTCTGGTCTCGCCTCCTATTTCACAAACATCGAGATTGTGAGCGAAAAGACAGCCGCGAGTTATGCAGCCCTGTTTTCCAAGTATAAGATCAATCCGACCCAATTAGTGATGGTGGGCAATTCTCTTCGGTCAGACATCTTACCGCTGGTAAAGTTAGGAGCTCGGGCCGTGTACATTCCCTACGAAATTATTTGGGAGCACGAAACCATTCTAGATGAGCCGTTGGATCAGGAGCGGTACATACAGATTGAAAGTATGTCTGCTCTGGTATCCACGGTGGAAGCGATAGATTCGAATTAGCATGGTGGTTGAGGGTCGGGACGTCTGTGTTATGCGATGTTTTTCGCCCATAGTGTGGTGTCTGAAAAACTAGCCTTTTCGATAATGGTGCTGTGACGAGGCGCTCCTCCTACCCAATGTGGCGTCACTAACTTTGTGACTTATTCCATGAACCAGCCAGTTGTTAGAATACTCAAACCGGATGATTTACCAGCCCTAGAAGCCTTTCTAACGTCGCGACTGGACTCTTCACTTTTCCTGATCAGTAATTCGCGACAGGTAGGGGTGGTAGATCACGGAGCGCGGTATGAGGGTACATATGCTGCAGCCTTTTCAGGCGAGGAAGTTCTAGCGGTAACTGCCCACTATTGGAATGGAATGCTGATCGTTCAGGCGCCTCAGTTCCTTAAAGAGGTAATCGCAGAGGCGCGGCGGCATTCAGCAAGGGAGCTAAAGGGCTTGATCGGGCTGGACGAGCAAGTTCAATTGGCCAAACAATATCTGGCTGTCGACCGGGCTGAATACCAGATTGACGAGGCTGATGGTCTATACAGCTTGCTACTAACTGAGCTGGCTGTGCCAGAACAGATCAGTTCGGGACAGGTTGCAGGCAGACGCCTGATGTCCTTTGATCTTGATCGAGTAACTGCCTGGCGGGTTGCTTATTCTGTTGAGCTGTTGGGCATTGTTGAGAATCAGCAGCTGTGGGAGCAATCCCGGTCCAACATGGAAGACAATGTTCAGAGTGGACAAAGTTGGGTACTGGAGGACGGTGGCAGGATTGTCGCTAATACGTCCTTTAACGCGGCAGTGAAGGAAGCAGTGCAGGTTGGTGGGGTCTATACACCACCTGAATTTCGAGGACGGGGATACGGGCGGTGTGTCGTGGCAGCTTCCTTACTCGACGCGCGGGAATCAGGAGTCGAGACGGCTGTTTTGTTTACCGGGGATGCCAATATACCTGCCCGCAAGGCTTATGCAGCACTGGGATTCAAGCGAATTGGTGATTACCGCTTGTCGATCCTAAAGGAGCCGGTGGGCTAGAAAGACGAAGGCCGGATGACGATGGACGTGTTGCGGCGGGTGAATGACGATGGACGTGATACGGAGGACGAATGACGATGGACGAAGGACGAATAACGACGGACGTTCTGCGACGGTCGTATTTCGCCTTAGAGTTAGATGTCAATCGTAAATCGCGTCGAAACATCCGGGGGGAGAGTCCCGGTCCTCATCGTTGTGCTTTATCTGTGATATTTCCACTCATCGCCCAGAGTCGCGAAATCTTTTCGACTGAGGAAAAGGATCGGATCTTTGTGGATCTTGCCGTGTACAGCAACCACATCCAGCACGAAAGGCGCAAACTCTCGGGAAAGACCTTCAAGTTCTGAATGGACCACCGTCTCGAAGATGGTGTCCGCTCCTTCAACCAACTGCGTATGAACAAGTTTTTCCGCCGGTCGCAGTGAGAATCCCAAGTATTCCGCTTTGTTGACATCGCGGCCGCTGACCCAACCGGCGCGGACGACTTTCTCACGGTCCCGCCAGGGCATAAAATGAAGCGCTACCTCCCTGTGTTTCCGAATCAGTGGTAAGCTGTGATTGCCGACGCCCATCGAGATAAGAAATCGGAATGGATCCTTTGATACAAGCGTCCAATAACCCATGGGCATCATATTCTCGCCTACCGTTAGGAGGAGTAAGTGCAACGGAAAGAATTTGTCCGCGAAGGGAGCGGTATCTGGATTGGAAAGGGTCTGCATTTGAATTGCTCCAGAGTTCATAACGAACGATAAATTGCGAGTTATTATGAGGTTTGGCAGCTAGTCGACTATCCTAGCACATGCACAGGGTCTCTGTCATGTGGTGGATGTCATGTGTTGGGGGCTGGGGGGCTGGGGACTGGGGAGCAGGGAACCGGGAACAGGGATCAGGGAACCGGGAACAGGGATCAGGGAACCGGGAACAGGGATCAGGGATCGGGGGCTGGGGACTTGGCCGGAGGACCAGCCTTGGCCAACGCGACTCCAGTCGCGAGCAATCGGCAGGGGCTTTTATCGGAAGACCGACCTTGGAGGACTGGTCTTGGGCGAATAGATCGACTTCATCGCTCTTCGTTCGCCACGGTGGCAACGGGTTAGGGGCTGGGGATTGACAATTGGACACATCCCCGACCTCGAATTGGGCGAAGCCGATGAACAGTAATCCGGCATGTACCTCAGGAGATCCCGATCCTCAACCCATATTAGGCAGTTGTTTTACTGACAATCAGGGTATGGTGCGCTGCTTGGCGGTTGGCCGGCCGATAGCGACGTGCGAGACTACCTTTATAGTGAGTTCGCCACCGGTGCTAAATCGCTCAAAAATCCCTCTCGCTTCTTCCCTGATATGCCTAGAGCTCGAATCATTTTCGGCCGGAGCCCACGAAGCAGAGAGCAATCCCCCGATGAATTGATCCCAGTTGCTGTGACGAACGACACCAAACGATAGCTGTTGAAAATCTGAGCCTCGATAATAGGGCGAGAGTAATTCAGGATCCGTTCGCCGCATCTCGTCACCCATGTATCGCGAGAACACTCCCTCCAGTTCTTGAGTCAGCTCTCCCCGGCCCAATTTGTTCCAGATCACCACCAACCAGCCATCCGGTTTAAGAATACGAGAGAATTCGTCAGGCGCATATTCTAGGTCAAACCAGTGTAGAGCCTGACCGACAACAACCAGGTCAAGGCTTTGGTCAGGCAATCCCGTCGATTCCGCGCCGCGGGTGATTCTCCGGAAATCCGGATGAGCACCGTGGCGGCGTTCAGCCACGTCTCTCATTGACTTGTTCGGCTCGACAGCGTACACGACTTTGACTGAGTCGAGAAAATGCCTGGTTAAGATCCCGGTTCCTGCTCCGATATCGGCCATCAAATACCCGCTATTGACACCGGTGCGATCCAGGATGTACTCAATGGCAGAAGGGGCATAATCCCACCGGAATCGGTCGTATGTCTCTGCCTTGCACGAGAAGACTGCCGCTGGATCAAGCATTTCTTGTGTCTTGAATGTCTTTATGTACCTCAATTACCTTGTCGGCTGAAGTTTCAGACAAGTGCGATAGATTATCGACCAGCAAGAGTATTGATGAGTTCGCGTACCCGGACTTTCTTTGCTGCCCTCACCGGTGCGAACGAGTCAAGGCCGCACATCTGCTATTTAGAAGAGCACTCATGTCAAACCATTGTCGTCGGGTAGAAGTTCTACCTAAAACTTAACTAAAAACGCTGTCAAGTACATTATCAAAATACCGGCAGTCAATCCCGCAAAATTCATCCATGAGATAACCGGCTGATTATCGCGTTGGGCGCCCCGGAAGAGCAGTTTGCCTACCTCCCAAATCACCTGGAGGATTGCGCCGGCTCCAAGACTCAGGAAAAGAACGGCCCAGAATGGTGAAAAAGCGAATCCACCGATCCATGTACCCAAGATAGCCGGTAAGCCGGCGAGAAGGGGAAGCAAAATGAATATTCGTAGTCTTGGCTTATCTTCTTTTACCAGGGGAGCGGCGATGCCAATACCCTCAGTAATATTGTGAAGAGTGAATCCCACAACAAGAAATGATCCTAAAGCTGCCGCACCAGTTGCAAACGCGGCGCCAATCGCCAAGCCTTCGCCAAAATTATGCATTCCAATGCCTAGAGCAATAAAAGTGGCGATCATGGTGGGTGTTGAATGCCCTCTTCGCTGGGAGACAGCCATCAATACTCCGAGGCTCAGAAGTGTCCCGAATACAATCAGGGGGAGACCTTGGAATACTCCGGGAAGCTCAGCAGCGATCTCTGCTGCCTCCAATATCGTATCCACGAACAAGAAAACCAGAAGTCCGACGGTCAGGGCTAGGATGGCATGGACCCATTTCTGATCAATCCTTCGCATAAAGGGATACCAGAGCATTCCTAGTGCTACTGGGATGACTCCAACATAAATACCTAGCAAGGCGTAGGCCAGGAATGTGTCTGCTCCGGTGGCGGGAGATTGGACTGCTACTTCTACCTCGGTCAAGAAAGTGACCCCAGTGGATGTTATCAATACTATCGGCAGTGGCTCACCTTCAACCCAGGGATAGGGTATGTCAACTACAGCCGTTTCAAGTCTCTCCAACGAGGTGTATGGTTCAATGGTGAAGTTCCAGTAGGCGTCGTCCACAATAACTTGGGCTATGGACACAGGATCCGGGCCGCCGTTTATTACCTCCATCTGGATTTCGCCGGCCTGAGGAAAAGTCACTTTTTGGACTGTTAACTGCTCCAAAGGAGGAAATGATCCGGTAAAAAAGCCCAGGGGATTGACGTATACGAAAACGACAATCAGGCCGATTAGTAAAGCTAAGGGAAAAAGAGCCAATAGCCAGTTTGGCATGGACCGCATTCTCGAAACCTGAGAACTCGGAAGCTGAGAACTCGGAATCTGAGAACTTAGAACCTGAGAACTCAGAATCTGAGAATTCAGAACAGCATCCCCTTGATCCTTCTGTTTATCGCTCGTCGTTTGAATTTGGTCATCCATCGTTATTAAATCCTAATGAATTGTTTGGCTTGCTTGCTGAACACTCGGTAGAAATGATTATTCTTGGACCTTAAAAAATCCCATCCAGCCCAATTCGGCAAACTCACTCTGATGGGCGTGAAACATATACATGCCGGGTTCGAATCCGGCGAATGAGAACTCCATGATTCCTCGCTGGGCCTGGCATTGCATGACCGTGTCGATGGTTTTCGACGTAGGTTCAAGAGTCGTCCCATGATCGTAATAATCAAAAAAGTTGGCGTGGATATGCATTGAATTAATGGGATCAAATTCAGTTAGATTTATCAAGTAAATTCTTTGAATCTGATCGCGCCGTATGGCAATCGGGGATTGCATTCCGTAGGCGAAGGCTATCGAATTAGCCGCATATACCTCATTGTTGCCATCGAAATTTGTATCGAAAGCGTTCATTACCATTACCATCTCATTGAACCCTTCGTTTTCGGGGTATTGATGGTTTCGTGTCTTGGCTATCTCTTTCTGTTCGCCTTCAAAGCGGTTTGGATCTGGATCGACGATGAATCCACCATACAGCCCCTTGTGAATATGACGCTTTAGGGGCAAAGCATGGCAATGGTAAAGATGACAGCCAAATGGTTTGGCTTCAAACTCGTAGGTGAATGTGCCGCCGCTTCTGATAACCCCTGGACCGCTTCCAGGAACGCCGTCCATACTGGCTGCATGGATGCTGTGGAAGTGGATGGTGTGGGGGTGCTCACTGGCATTGACGAAGTGAACTCTGAGAAGTTCCCCTTCGACGCAGCGCAAGGTTGGACCGGGACATTGACCAATTACTTTGCCATTTCGGACGGATGCGGCTGAGGTTGGGCTGCCATAAACCCAGCCTGGGAAATATATCCCTGGGGCAATTTCGAACTCCCGGTCCAGGGCGAAGATCTGCCATTCGCGTACAGTTCGACC
>DASRZI010000150.1:0-9131 GCA_035686605.1 Candidatus Zixiibacteriota bacterium | reverse complement strand
GCCATCATCTATCATCCAGACACCATCCCGGGTCATGCCGGTGGTAACGCAATCTCGCGGATGGACGGTGCGTGTGTACCAAAAACGATTGATATGAAGTCCTTTTCCGGTCGAACGAATCATCTCCTCGAGTGATGAGTCGCCCGTTCCCATAAACAAGTGCAATGCCATCGGGCCACCCATCCAGAGCATATCCGGCGGTGAGGCATGTCCGGTTGTTTCTACCCCATCCTTGGCCGCCGTGTAGCGATCGTAGACGGGGCTCCGAACTATGCCATGGTCAACAATAGAAACCTTGCGCCGCGGTACGCCTTCAAAGTCGAAGGGCAAGGGTGCTCCGGCGAGATCACAGCCATCGTCCCAGATGGAGATCAATGGGTTCATCACTTCCATGCCCATCCTCCCGATCATCCATGATCCCCCTTCCTGAACGCTTCTTGCACCCATTCCGGTCCAACTGAGGTTTTCCACGATGTCCATCACAGCATAGGGTCCCAGAACCACCTCGTAAATACCCGGTTCGATCGGGCACGGATTTTGAGCCTTTATCGCCTTTTCGACCGCTTCCTGGCCAATCGCAGCAGGATCCAATTGTGACAATCGCCAGTTTGAATCTTCGGCCATACTGCTGCCGTTATCGCCGGCAATAGTTGTCTGCAGCGATGCCCTGGTTCCGGAATGGTAGGCCATAACACCTTTTGAATTCGCAACTGCAACTTCTGCCGTCGCCGTGCTGTACGCACCGTAGGCGGTTAGATTTTTCGCCATCGCCTGATTGCATATGAGACCGACGGCTTCGGCGCGGACCGAAGGATCGCAATTGGCAGTTTCGTCATCAAATGCTTGAATTGGTTGAATTGATTGAGCTTCTGGCAGGCCGGGAAATTGTGGGTCTTCCTTTCGATTTCGGGCATGGTTAAGGGCACGCTCTCCAGCTTTTGACAATCCCTCGTCGCTCAAATCATTTGTCGAAGCGCTTCCTGTTCTCCTACCGAGGATCGCTGTGATGGTTAAAGTGCCGTTACTTTCGCTTACATTTTGGTGGATAATGTTGTTGGCGAAACGGGTGAGAGCTTGATCGTGTGCTTGAAACGTGATCTGCGTTTCGTCGCTCTTTGACAGCTGCAGTGCTCGTGCTACCCGTTCCTTAATGAATTCAGTCCCTAACATGGCCAAACCTCCTGAAAAGCGCAAGGCGCAATAAATCTGGTCATTTGGAGTTGTTTCAGTTTCTCCAGGCCCTAGCTGCCCATGCCTACACAACCCCAACCTTTATATTCCTGAAGCGGGCAGGGGAGGCTCCATGACCTGTATGGGCCACCTGCATTGGCTGACCCTTGCCGCAATTTGGTGTGCCCCACATCGTCCAATGCTTTTCGTTGCATACGGCGTCGCAGCTGTTCCAGAATTCTGGGGTGATTCCGGTATAGGTGCAGTTTCGAAGCATCTTGCCTAATTTACCATCTTTGATTTCGTATCCGATCTCGGTGCCAAATTGGAAGTTGTACCTCCGGTCATCGATACTCCAAGATCGGTTGGTATCCATATAAATGCCATTTTCGGTGTCGGCAATCAGATCGTCTAAGGTCCAATCCCCAGGTTCGATGCTAACGTTGGTCATTCGAATCAGGGGAATTCGATTCCAGCCTGAAGCACGCATGCAGCCGTTCGAACTCATCCCGAGTAGAGGCGCTGTTTCGCGCGACATCAAATAACCGGTGAAGAGGCCTTCTCGGACGATAGGCGTAGATTGTGCAGGCACACCTTCGTCATCCCAACCAAATGTGCCAAGACCATAAGGACGAAGTGACTCAGCGGTCAGATTCACAACTTCGGAGCCATATCGGAAGTTGTTCAGTTTTTCAGTAGTTAAGAAAGAGGTGCCTGCAAACGCAGCCTCGGTTCCGAAAACCCTATCCAGTTCTATGGGATGTCCGCACGATTCGTGAATCTGTAGGGCCAACTGCGAACCACCGAGAATCAACGTGGTGGTTTGGTCGCGTGGGCAAGGATCAGCGGTTAGCAGTTCGACCGCTTCTGAAGCGGTCCGTTCAGCGTTTGATACCAGGTCCCAGCCGAGTACCATCTCCCATCCTGCCGATACCTGCTGGCGACCATGGGAATTTGGATAGGAACGGACCTGTACTTCACTTTCAGAGGTTGCGAGAGCGGAGATGCCGGCGCCAACCTCATAGATCGTCTGATCGGTATGTGCGCCCTCGCTGTTGGCAAACAGTTTGCGCTCTCGAATCGCGATCAGATTTCCCTTGCGAACACCTACGCCAGGAACCTTGGACATCAACTGGTCAACCTGCATTAGCAGAGCAATTTTCTCTTCGATTGGCACAGAAAATGGATCGATCTCTATGGGGGTGACAAATTGGCCCTGGCTGGTTACCGGGGGACCGAGAGCAACACTTTGTCCTTGGGTCACCAATGCCGAAGCGCTGGCGATTGCAAACGCTTGATCGGTAATTCGATCAATCTCTTCGGGGGTGGGCGCCAGGCTAGAAGCGAATCCCCATGCTCCTTGAGCCAACACACGAACACCGAATCCGATGCTTTCGTCCAAGGTGACCGAATCGACGATTCCATTTTTCACTACCAGGCTCTCGGTCAGGCTGTGGACGATACGAATATCAGCATATTGGGCGCCGCGAAGCGAAGCAAGGTTCATGGCCCGGGCTATTAGATCTTCCATGTCAACCTCCTGAAAAGTTGAAACAATGAGCTACCTTCCTACAGCACCCAAAGATTATACGGGTAACAGAATTAGGGTGCGAGGAGAGCGGATTGGACGCAAATCAAGGTCACCAGAATGCTCTTCGGGATTCGAAACCTGCATTGATATGTCAGGAGAATAAAAAAGGCTTATCGTCGAAATAGAGACAAAGGATTCTTTAGCGTTTCTTACAACAATTTCGGCTGGTCAAATGATTACTGTAAGATTGCATATCACTCGCTCTCAGTATGGAGATTAGAAAGATGAAACTAACACGCAGCACGTTCGTCGGATTCTTGATCTGTTCTGTGATTGTTTTTACGATCGGAACATTTGTTACTGGGGCGGGCACTGCTTCGGCAGATGCGAGGAGCGGGGACTCGCTAAAGGGGATAGGAATACTCGACGTGGCGGCCGGCGGGTTGAAGCTGCCTACTTCACCGCCCGCAATCTCGAATGGCATGGTGATATCCGTCACCACCGCGAATCCAAATACAAATCCAGGCGATGGACTGTGTTCGCTGATCGAAGCGATCAATAACGCCAATAGCGATGGCGACTCAACCAGCGGCGACTGTCCTGCGGGAGCAGGTCACGATGTCATTGAACTCAGTTCAGCGGAGACTTATACTTTGACATCGGTTCATAATAGCGCCGACGGCGCCAACGGCTTACCAACGATAACAAGTACGATAACGTTGAACGGTCATGACAGCACCATCATCCGCGATCCGGGGGAGGCGACCCAAGCATTTCGAATCTTTCATATATCGCCTTTGGGCGATCTTGAGATAAATGACCTTGTGATTGCCAATGGGTTATCTGATGGAAGATCGGGTGGTGGAGTACGCAACCAGGGAGGTCTAGTCACTCTCATAGACAGTACGGTTCGCAACAGCATCGCGGTGGATGCCCACGGTGGGGGCATCTATAACGTCGATGGCCATATCTCGATTATCAGCTCGACGATATCCTTCAATCAGGTGGTCAGCCAAACTGTGACTCGCTCAGGCGGGGGAATCGCCAATAATGCGTCCGATCAGGAGGCGACAGTTGTTCTGACAAATACGGCGGTTATTTCCAATAGCGCTTCCCGATCGGCCGGAGGTATTGGCAATTCGGCCAGTTCAGGAGTTACGGCAACGGTTTCGATTTATAGCAGCCAGGTAAGCAGCAACATCGCCGATGAGGCTGCGGGTGGTATATGGAACACGTATGCGTCAGATGCGACCCAAGCCACGATGATCGTGTATCTGGAAAATAGCGAAGTATCAAACAATGTCACCTACAACTCCGAAGGAATTGTCGGAGGAGGCGGCATCGTAAACAACGGAGATCCGTCGGAAGGGAATCTCGGGCTGATCGAAATCCGGGACAGCTCCATAATCGATAACCAGGCCAACACTGGTTCGGCATTTGGGGGTGGAATCATAAACGCGATGGGTCTTATGACTATCACCGGCAGCACCATATCTGGCAATATCGCCCAATCTTCACCTGATGGTCCTTTTCCCGCTGGTGGTGGTGGAATAGTTAACTCTGATGGCACGCTAGCCGTGGCGAACAGCACTATTAGCGGCAATGAAGCGAATGGACTTTCCGGTGGAGGTGGAATCCTTAACACCCAGTTCTTTGGTGAAGCACCAAGCATCGTTCGGCTATTTAACGTCACCATCAGCGACAACAGCGCCACATCAACGGCAGGAGGAGTGCGAAATGTAGAATTCTCTGATTTGCAGTCGGTCAGGACCGTTTTTGTAAATACGATTGTGGCTGGCAATCAAGCGCCTGATGGTATGGCCTGCGCCAACGCACCTGGAACAGTACTGCAATCTATGGGGAACAATCTTGAAGATGGGGATTCGTGTGATTTCGATCAGCCCAGCGACCTTATAAACAGCGATCCCCTTCTCGGCTTGCTGCAGAATAACGGTGGTCCAACCGAGACGCAGGCATTATTAGATTGGAGTCCGGCTATCGATTCAGGAGATGACGCCAGCTGCAATCTGCCATTGGTGGGTGGTGTGGATCAACGTGGTGTTGTCAGGCCCATTGGCCCTCAGTGCGATATTGGGGCCTATGAATCGGACGCCCATTCAACTCGATGGTTGATGTTTTTACCATTTATCTTGCGATGAGAGATTTAGCCGCCTGCTACACTAGGGACTGGCAATAAATCAGTGTTCTGACTTTGCAAGCCTCATTTCGGCCAGCAGACACGCAGCCTGGTCTGTTGAGATATCTTGGCTGGAACTCAGTTCGTAGATCTTTAGTAGGTTCTCCCTGACCGACTTTCGCACCTTTTCGGCCGCTTGCTCCCTGGTCCAGCCAGTCGTTTCTATTCCGGTTATGGCCACAGCTCCGCCGCAATTAGCCACAAAATCTGGGGCATAGAGAATGCCTCTAGCCCGGAGATTTGCCGCATCCTCAGGTTTAACCAGCTGGTTGTTGGCGCCCCCGACAACAGCTCTACAGTTTAGCCGGTCGATAGTTGATGCGCTGATAATCCCGCCGATGGCGCAAGGAGCGAAGATGTCGCATTGCACATCGTAGACCTCATCAGTTGGTATGAAAGTCAATCCCAGCTCATCGCGTCCATATTGAACAGCACTCTCATCGACATCTGTGAAGAGAACTTCGGCTCCGGCTTCGGAAAGCATCCGGGCAAGATTGCGACCGACGCTTCCAGCTCCCTGGATCACCACTCGTTTCTCCCTCACAGAAGTTTCTGAGAATAGTTGTTTCGCAGTGACTTCTATTGCGGTAAAGACACCAAGAGCCGTGAAAGGTGCCGGATCCCCAGCGCCGCCGAAGGCAGTGGACCGTCCAAAGATATAGGAGGGTGCACGCTGCCCGATCACATCCATGTCCGCGACCGATGTTCCGAGATCAGGACCGGTCATAAACAAGCCTCTTAGCTTCTGAACCAGGTCTCCATATCTCTCGAGCAAGGCCGTTCGATCATCACCGGTCATTTCTTCAGATACGAAAAGGACTGCTTTGCCTCCTCCCATATCCGAACCGGCAGCGGCCCATTTATAGGTCATCCCGGCAGCTAATCTTTGGGCATCTAAAACGGCTTCGCCCAGGTCCGTGTACGTCTTCATCCTGGTACCACCGACCGCTGGTCCAAGTACTGTTGAATGGACGGCGATGATGATCCAGGTTTTCGCAGGTCGATCATATGTAACGATGAGGTTCTCCCCATCCCAATTCCTTAGCAGCTCTTCCACTGTTTCCTTCCCTTGGGCTGAGATAATTGCTCCTTAAGGCGACTTGTAAGGTTCAATAAAACACGATTCCTGGTGTCGAACAAGTCGGACTACAGTTCCTTAGGCAGGCTCCCCGTCACCTCCATAAACCAGCGCATGCATTTGTGCCCGATGTCAACTTTGCCCACGAACATCATTGGACAACCACCTGGGATGGCCTTAATGCCGTTTTCCTTACAGTAGGAAAAGGCTTCCTCGGCGAAGCTGCCCTGGCCAAATGATCGATGGAACCAGACATAGTTGATCCCTAACTCGGCGCATTCCTCAACGATCTCGAGCGCCACTTTTGGATGGGTAGCTATCATGACGCCATTAACGCCACCGGGTATTGACTTCAAGTCAGGGTAGCATGGAACTCCTTCGACTTCATCTGCAGTCGGGTTCGTTGGAAATACCGTGTAACCGGCGTCCTTCAATCTGTGATAGATGCTGTTAGCTGGAACTTTGCCGGAACGTGAAACGCCAGCTACGGCGAAGCGATCTTGGGCTAGGAATTCGTCGACGGCTTCCTTTACGGTGGACATTGATTGACTCCTCTAGCTGCTGAATGTATAGACCACGAAAATGGTTCAGTTCCTGGCAGTATGTCACATTTTCCCATGGGTGCGAAGTGAAGAAAGACCAGCTAAACGCTGACAAAAGTCATCTCAAAGCCTGGCAAGAGTCTAATTCAGAGAAAGAGTGGACCGCTGGACGTGATCGGAAAAGCAGCAGCAAGTACTGGGAAAGCACCTGGAAATACGCTGTTATCTTATATGTACTCGAGATTGGCAGCTAAACCGCCGGTCAGGCGCGGATCATAGCCACGAGCACCCGGATTACTGTGACTATCGAGACAACGGCGATAAACGCTCCCAACAGCTTATCATCTATGGCGACTAACAGGGCCAGCGATCCGAATAGAAGGACTCCCAAAAAGCCACCAACAGCCAAAAGCAGGGGCGCCACGATTGTCCAGTGTCCAGACCTGATCTCTTCCTTGATCTGTGGAAAGCTGAAGCTCACCTTCGCATTTAGGGTCTTGGCATCTCCGTGGAAGGCTGTCTCCTCGAAGAACGCATTGTCTTCCGAATCCTCCATGATTTCAGCCGCAAGGTCTTCCCCAGCATCCTGCCCATCGCGACGTTCAACTCGGCCGCTGGACATCAGAAGCCAGACCGCTCCAGATAATAGGGAGAGGATGCTGGCTATGAAGAGAGGAATCAATATCAATAACATGTTCTTCCTTCAAAGACGGGAGATCCACAGAGACGATATTGGCCCGGGTGTGGATAGTTAGATCTCAAACGAGCGATTTTCGCTTCTGTAAGCCCGTTACGACGAATCTTCATGAGGTTTCTCGGGATAATCATCCTTGAGTATGCCGTAGAATTGTAGATCCTCGTAGCGTCCCCACTTCTCTACGTGTTGGGGGGAGCAGCCTTCATAATTCATCCCGGCTTTTTCCATGACCCGGCCTGAGGCAGGGTTTCGCGCGAGGTGGGAGGCGGTGATTTTGTTTAGGAGCAGCCCGCTAAATCCGTAATCGATGAGCGCTAGCGCAGCTTCCGTCGCATATCCTTGGTTCCAATGTGGCTGGCCAATCCAATATCCCATCTCACCTCGATCGTGCTCTTTGAAGACGATGCCGATTGCCCCGATGAGGTTGCTGGTCTCCCGGAGGGTGACGGCAAAAATTGCAGCTTTTCGACTCTGAAAGTTTTCCTTATGAGTTTCAATCCACGCTTCCGCGACCCCCTCGTCATAAGGATATGGGATGTTGAGTGTAGTGGCAGCTACTGCTTTGTTGCCCGCCTGGCGTCGAACCTCAGGCCCATCGGCCTGGGTAAAAGGACGCAATGTAAGTCGTTCGGTCGATATGGTCGGTTGTTTGTCCTCTGGCATCGAAGTAATCTCTCCACAATCCAGTTCCTCAGGTGTACGGCTCTGGACGGATTCTCGGCCTTCTAGATACACATTAGTGACCATCCCGATGGTATCACAGCGCCCTGATATTTTGTAGAATGTATCTCTTCCAATCCCGGAAAACTCAGACTATTTGATCTGAGGATTCTGAAGAACTCTTGACAAATAGACAACTGTCTATATAATATACATATTGATGATTATCGATATGTGACGAGCAAGGCTCGTCTTGGCCGATAGGAAATCGGCATGAAACCTGACGGCGGAACTGGTCTTGGCCGATAGGAAATCGGCTAGGCGCATAAAACAAGTCGCAGGTAGCAAGTAGCATTACGAGCAAGGCTCGTCTTGGCCGATAGGAAATCGGCATGAAGCGTGACCAGCGATGCTGGTCTTGGACGATAGGAAATTGGCAAGTAGCAGATATATGCAACTTGCGATTTCTGTAAACAATATCTATTGGGAGTTCGAATCATGGAAACAAACATCAAAGAACCGACTGAAGACATCCGGAGTCATGTACGCGAGCATTATGGAAAAATCGCGACCGACTTCGAAACACAGGGTCAGGCTTCTTGCTGCAGCCCTTCAGATACAAGCAGCAGCTGCTGCGGAACTGAGTCTACGATTACCCTCGACCAGATCGCCACGATCTATGAAGCTCCGGACGCGGCCGAATTGCCGGATGATATCAAGGGCTTATCCCTTGGCTGCGGCGATCCGGTCACCTTAGCCTCTTTGCTCCCGGGACAGACCGTACTCGATCTAGGTTCTGGGGGAGGAATTGACTGTTTTCTGGCTGGAAAGCGCGTCGGCGACACGGGTCGGGTGATCGGCGTCGATATGACGCCTCAAATGATCGAGAAGGCCCGGGCAAACAAGGCAATAGTTGGGGCTACAAACGTCGAGTTTAGATTGGGCGAAATCGAGCATCTTCCCGCTGCTGATCAATCAGTGGATGTAATCATCTCTAATTGTGTCATCAATCTGAGCCCAGATAAGCCGCAAGTGATTGGCGAGGCCTTTCGGGTTCTCCGACCAGGCGGCAAGTTTGCTGTAAGCGACATCGTTACCGAAGGTCCGCTGCCAGAGGAACTAAAACAGAGCCTGGCTGCTTGGGCAGGATGCGTTTCTGGTGCTCTGGATATAAACGATTACACCGGCATTCTTAAGGACGTGGGTTTTGTCGATATAGACGTCGTCCCGGCTTATTTCGACGAAGAAATGATTGA
>DASRZI010000149.1:0-9263 GCA_035686605.1 Candidatus Zixiibacteriota bacterium | reverse complement strand
CGTGGGGTGTGGTTTGACGCCAGAGCTGCCTATTCTGGATGCGGGGTGTGGAAAAGGCCGGCACTGCTCGCTCCTTCATGAATTGGACAGCAAAGTGTGGGGATGTGACCTGTCCGAAGAGGCAATTAGGCTGGCCAAGCTCAGAATCGACAGCGTGGACTTTCGGAGCCAGTTTCAGGTCGCAGAATTACGAGCATTGCCCTACTCCGCCAACGCCTTTGGGGCGGCGATCTGCGTCCACACACTTCCTTATCATCTCAGCGAAGAAATAGAAGAGATAATTGCAGAGCTCGAACGTGTCATAATACCAGGGGGATGGCTTTACGCGGACTTTCTCGACCTAAGTGAGGCCGAATATGGTTGTGGGGTCAGGCTAGAGAATAATTCCTTTCGCGCCGATTCCGGGCTGCCCACCCATTTCTCTGGAGCCAGCGAGATCGAGTCGTGGTTCAATCGTTTCAGGCTCGAGCGTTGTGACAAAATCAGAATCGAAAGTGAGCGACGTACAAGAGTCGTCTGGTCTGTTTGGGCGCAATGCGGCTATTGATATTTACGATTCTCGGCTGCTCCCACTAAACAGCAAGGTGTGCATAGGCCGAAAAGAAATCCTCACCACCTTGCGTTCTGACCCGGTTGATTGATTTTATCTTGGAACGATTCCAGAGAATGCAATGACTTGTAAGGCTCGCCGTCACTTCTAAACCCGCGTTACGTATTCTCCGCTGCGAGTATCAACCCGGATAACATTGCCCACCTCGATAAAAAGCGGCGTTCGTACCTTAACGCCAGTCTCGGTAATGACCTCTTTGGTCGCGCCCGTCGCAGTATCTCCGGCTACGGCATGTTCGGCATCAATCACCTCGAGTTCGACATTCAGCGGCAAATTATAATCAATGACTTCCCCTTCATAGAAAAGCAGCTCAAGTTCCTGGTTCTCTTTCAGCCAACGAGCGTCATCACCGATAACGGCATGGGCTAAATTGGGCTGTTCGTAGGTCTCGTTGTCCATGAACACGTAGAATTGACCGTCGTCGTACAGATACTGGACTGTTCGCTTGTCGAGCCGAATATCCTCTACCCGGTCTCCCGAATTAAAGGTTAGCTGTAAGTTGGATCCAGTTCGTATATTGCGCACATGGACACGTATGGTCGCCTTTCCCCGCCCTGGTTTGTGATGTGAATACTCTGTCACCCGATATATCTCGCCATCTTGCAGGAAAGCGATGCCTTTGCGTAGCTGGTTGACGTCAATCATTATTTATCTCCCGTTATCTCTGCTGCCGCACCTCTAGCGATTGAACATGCCTCGGTTTAGCTATTCGTTGAGCTCCTAAAACTCTGTCTGAAGAGCCCCTGTAAAGCACGAAGTTAGACCGAAGAATTTTGCAATGTGTGAGTCTATCACAAAGGTCTCCTGATGCCAGGGAAAATAGCGGCTCATAACATGCCAGCGAACCAGAAGGACGTTAAAATTCCCGCTGTCGCCTTTCTCAGGTTGGTCGTCGCGACTTAGCTTGTCACATCCACTGAAACCAACCAGTTGCCTGAGAATACTTACAGATGCTGGAAAGATTTCGGACAACCAGAGATAGATATCCGTCGCAGTTCTGGTTGCTGGTCATCGGGCTTTTTATAAGCACTGTTGGCACCAGCATGATCTGGCCTTTCATGACGATTTACGTCAGCGAAAAGCTAGATCTACCTCTGACCGAGGTAGCCGGGATCATCACCCTCAACGGACTTGTCGCTCTCTTCGCTTCTTTCATTGCTGGTCCGATCACCGATCGCTTCGGTCGAAAATGGATCATGGTCTTCAGCCTGATCGGTAATGGAATCACCTACTACTTGCTCAGCCAGGCGGGAACACTGCCCACGATCACCATCCTCATGGCCCTTCGCGGTCTCTTCCAACCGTTATATCGCGTGGCAACCAACGCCATGGTTTCCGATATGATCGCTCCTGAACAGCGAGCGGATGCCTTCGCCCTCATTCGAACGAGCAACAATGCCGGCCTGGCTATCGGTCCGGCGATCGGTGGATTTGTGGTGGTCAACTCCTATACATCCAGTTTTATCGCCGCCTCTGTAGCTCTGGCAAGCTATGGCATACTAATCGCCTTCCGGGCCCGAGAAACCTTACCGGCATCCCTGGAGCCCGAGCTCCATTCAAAACCACCTGCAAAGGGCTACAGCCATATTATTAGGGACAGGGAGTTTCTCTCGTTCCTGTTCGCCTTCACATTGTTCCGTATTTGCACCGCTATGTTGTGGATTCTGCTAGCGGTCTATGCCAAACAGAACTTCCAGGTCGTCGAGAGCCAATATGGCCTGATGCAGATGACAAACGCCATCATGGTTGTCGCGTTTCAAGTCGGAGTAACAAGCATAACCAAGCGATATTTGCCTCTGCCGGTCCTTGCCATAGGGACACTTGTGTACGCTCTTGGCGTCGGCAGCATTGCTTTTGGCCAGGGTTTCTGGGGATTCTGGTTTAGCTTGGTGATAATAACCACGGGAGAGCTCATGATCATGCCGACCTCGAGCACATATGTGGCAAATCTAGCTCCCATCGATATGCGAGGACGATATATGGCTGCGTTCGCCTTCGCCCCCGGCGTCGGACGCTCCATCGCCCCAATGATCGGCGGCTTGTTGAATGATCAGATTGGGCCACGGGCGATTTGGGTTGGAGGTGGGCTAATCGGATTAGCAAGCGCATTCAGCTATGGGTTGATGTTTCGAAAATACAATCGCAAGCCGCAGCCTATAGAGATCGTCGAGGCTGATCCTTAGGACTGCCGCGAGCGAACGCACCACACTCCAATTATTCCATTGCTGTTTTAGATTGTGACGGATGTCTTGGATCTCCCCAGTTTGCCAAAGCCAGTCTCCCTCTTTTTGGTAGTGCAGTGTCTAGTTAACCGCTCTATATATGGAATCCCTTGGCATAGCATGTTAAAATGCGGCTATGGACTCCCTTCCTCCGTCCGTACAACTTCTTTGTCGACAATGCAGTGCTCCTCTACCTGTTGAACAGGGCACCCAGCTAACTACCTGCGAATATTGCGGCACGACGAATTACGTCGACAAAGGCAAGACTGTTTTCCATTTTGTGGTGAGAACAACGGTCCGCGAAAATGACGCTTTGGCGGCATTGCGGCGCTGGATGGCGGGAAATAAAACAGTAAAGGATCTTGACAAGAAAGCTGCTATTGAGAGAGCCCACTACCAGCTTTTCCCCATGTGGTTCGTCCGTATATCGAGAAACGGCAGTGAGCAGGTCGTTCTCGAACCCGCGGCAGCCTTGTCAGTAAGTGAGCTGAAACACGTCAATATCCCTGCCGCCGACATGGAGCCCTACGACATTGTTTACAATGATGACGCGGTGACTGCTACGGTGCCCTATGACGCCTTGCTGCAGTGGCTGGACGATAACCATGGCCTTGAGGAATCCGATATAAAAGAGATTTCACTGGTCCATCTTCCGATTTATCAGTTCAAATACTCGTTGGACGAAAGACACTATACGGCTGTAGTCGACGCCGCAACTAGCCAAGTGTTTGCCAACATTTACCCTACTAAGTGGGAGGTACCGTACCTTGCCATAGGCGCCGCCGCATTCGCCGCCTTTTTCTGCGCCTCTCTTGTTCCGGTGATCGGCTACTTGTCCGGAGGTGGCGCCGGTTTTGGGCTGGGCATGGGCATCTATGCCATCGCGGTTGTCGTACTATCGATCGCATTTTTCGCTGCCGCCGCATTGGTCTCGTCTAAAGTCTAGAAAGAGACGATGCCACTATTTGGACTAGACTTTTTTTATAATTTGAAAAGTGACCAGCAAAACAGACAATGACTGTACGCAGACAATGACTATACGCAGACAATGACTATACTCAGACAATGACTGTACTCAGACAATAACTGAATCCATGCAATGAGCGCGAAATCAAAATCACAAGGGCTAACCTGTCCAAACTGCAGTGGCGTCGTGCCGGTAGCCGAAGGGGTACGTATCGTCACCTGTCCTTTCTGCAGCATGCGTTCCTTCGTACAAGGCGAACTTGGCGTACGTCGCTGGCAGATAACTAATCAGATCCAGCGTTCGCAGGCCATGGAATCGTTCAAAGGATTCTTCGGTGGCCTAAACAAAGCCTTCGATCTAAAGCGAGAGGCCGAGATTAAGGAGTTGTTCCTAGTCTATTTGCCCTACTGGAGGGTCAACGCCTTTGTTGCCGGTTGGATATTTGGCCGGGTTAAGTCAGGAAAGGACAGTACCAAGCCCGTCGAAGTTGAAGTCATGGAACAGATGGAATGGAATGATGCGGCTACGGACGTATCGGAGTTTGGCGTTCACCGCGTATCCATCAGCCATTCTGACCTCGAACCATACAACGCCGAGGAACTGCACGCGGAAGGGATGGTTTTTGAGCCGGTAGAATCCCGCACCGAAGCGCTGGATGAGGCTAGACGCCATTTCATCTATAGAGGTCATCAGAAGAAGACCCTTAAACAGGTGTTCTTCGACAAATTCCACCTCTTTAGGAAGAAATTCTCGCTCGTTTATTATCCACTTTGGGTAGGGCGTTATGAATACCGGAATCGCAGCTATCAGGTTGTGGTCGACGGCGTGAAGGGTGACGTTCTGTATGGAAAGGCGCCCGGAAACACCTTCTATAGAGCGGCTATGCTGATCGCCGGTATGGCCATCGGCAACTTCATTCTTGTCAACGGGACCGTCATTGCCGGGAGGATTCTTGCCGAATCCCCTGACGACGACAGTTTATTCATCCTTCTTCTCCCAATAGCCGTTGGCTTTGGCCTGATCTTTGCCGGATATAGGAAGTTTAGATATGGCGAAGAAGTAGAATCAATCCAGAAATCAGCCCGGAAAGCGCTTCTCTCATCGGGTGGCGAGTCTAAAGGACTCTTGCCCGGTGGTTTAAGCATTCTTGAAGAGATGACCGATATCAATACCGATATCTTTCGCAAGATCCGCTAATAGGCTCTTATGGCTCCAATCGCCACGCTACAGTACGCGGCTGGTCATCACAAATTTAGCATCGTATTGAGACTGTTTATTAGGAATATATCGACATTACAGGTCGTAAATCTAGGTAGATAACACCAGTGAAACTGATTCTTCTTCGCTGTCCAAAGTGCAGCGAACCGCTGAAACCAAACAATGATGACATCGTCATAGCCTGTCACAACTGCAGCTCGTCTGTACACATTGATGAAAACGGACCAAAATTAATAAACACCCGCTATGCATTACCATCCAAGATCAAGGAAGATATTGAGGTCTGGGTACCCTTCTGGGTATTTGAAGGTCAGGTCAAAATCAAGAAGCGCGTGACCCAGAGCAGCCGGAGACTGAGCACCAAGGATTCACTGACGATGTGGCAGGAACTTCAACGTTTCTATGTGCCAGCTTGGGACCTAACGGTTCACAAGGCGCAAGATATCGGCAGCAAGCTAGCCCATCGCCAACCGGAGATGCTGTATATCGAGCAGCCGGCTGGACTGAAACTGACACCCGCTAATGTGAGCCCGGCAGATGCCCTCAGGCTGCTGGAATTCATCGTCTTAGCCATCGAAGCCAGAAGGAATGATTGGCTCAAAGAAATCGAATTCGAGGTAGAGGTCGGGGATCCGGAGCTGTATGCATTACCAGAAGCTGCGGTCAGTTAACCAGCATCAGTATAGGTGATTAGCTGTAGCTACATATTCCCAAAGAGGAGTGGCACAATGAGCGTGGAGATCGAAAAGGTAGAAACCAAAAAGCAGTTGAAGCAATTCATCAGCGTGCCTTGGGATGTATATAAGAATGAACCTAATTGGGTTCCATGGCTGTTTTTCGAGAGAATGCAGTTTTTCGATAAGCAGCGGAATCCTTTCTTTGAACATGCGGAAGCGGATTATTTCATCGCCCGGCGCGATGGAAAGGCGGTCGGCAGCATCGCAGCCGTCCTAAATCACAGGCACAACGAGATACACGAGGAAAACATCGCCCATTTTGGTGTCTTCGAGCTGCAAAACGACCCGGAAGTGGCCGCTGCCTTGTTGGAAACGGCCTGCAAGTGGGCTCGCGATATGGGGACGGACAGGATCCTAGGTCCGGCAAATTTATCCAGCACTATGGAATGGGGGATGCTTTTCGACGGTTATGACAGCCCGCCTGTCGTGCTCATGCCCTATAACCCACCCTATTACAATGATTTTGTCGAAGCCGCTGGCTTTACTAAAGCCATGGACCTCTATGCATGGAACAACCGAATTGCCAAACTTATGGAACCAGGAGGATTGCCGGAAAAGCTAGTCCGGGTCGTTGGCAAGGTCAAGGATCGTTACAAACTAAACATCCGGGCGCTGAATATGAAGGACTTTGACAACGAAATCAAAATTGTGAAGCATGTTTACAACAGCGCCTGGGAGAAAAACTGGGGATTCGTGCCCTTAACCGACAATGAGTTTGATAGCCTCGTCACCGAACTAAAACCGATCCTGGATCCGAGGATTGTTTTCATTGTCGAAGCTAAGGGCGAGCCTGTGGGATTCTCATTATCGTTTCCTGATGTAAACCAGGTCCTGCATAAACTTAGACCGGGTCCGACGACCATTGGATCATATATCGCCGGCGCTCGTATGTTGAGGAACAAGACCAAAACCAACCGCCTCAGAGTATTTGCCCTTGGCGTTCTCGAGGAGTATAGAGCCCGGGGTGTGGACGCCCTCATGTACTACGAAACGGTAGTGGCAGGCGTTCCGCTCGGCTATGAATGGGCCGAAGGTAGTTGGGTCCTGGAAAACAATGATGCCGCGAACCGGGTGAGCGAGATGGTCGGTTCAGATTTGTATAAACGATACCGAGTCTACGAGAAGGTGCTATAGGGGCAACCTGGTTCTCATATTTGGAGAAATATCATGGGGAAACACATCATATCAACAAAGCGCGCGCCTGCCGCTGTCGGGCCATACTCCCAAGGGGTGCTGGTCGAAGGATTGCTGTTCACAGCCGGTCAGGTCGCTCTCGATCCGGCTACGGGTAAAGTCATCGATGGAGACGTCGCCGCCCAGACAGAGCAAGTCATGCTAAATCTTCAGGCGATCCTGAACTCGGCTGGCGCTACGCTGGACGACGTGGTTAAAACAACGGTCTTCCTGCAAGAAATGGATCACTTTTCGATGATGAATGAAGTATATGCCCAATTCTTCGCAGGCGATCCACCGGCTCGCTCGACCGTTCAGGTAGCCGGACTTCCCTTGGGTGTACTGGTTGAGATTGAAGCCATCGCCCAGGTCCCACAAAAATGACGGGGGAATCCATTCTCGTGGTAGATGACGAGGCCAATATTCGCGATTTGGCCCGTATCTATCTAGAGAAGGAGGGTTTCCAGGTCATTTCAGCAGCCAATGGAACTCAAGCCCTCCAGCAGATAAAGCAGTCGCCACCCTCGCTGGTTATTCTTGATCTAATGCTGCCAGAGATTGATGGCTGGGAGGTATGCCGCCGGATCAGAGCGGCTGGGGATTTGCCAATCATCATGTTGACCGCCCGAGATGACGATATCGATAAGATCTTGGGGCTTGAGCTGGGCGCCGATGATTACATGACCAAGCCGTTTAACCCTCGCGAATTGGTCGCCCGAGTTCGGGCTCTCCTCAGGCGCGCCTCAGGCGATCTGCAGGTTTCAAGCGATAAACAACGACATCTCGGAAATTTGACGATAGATCCTAGGAGTCGAGACGTTGCCGTAGATGGAGAGCCCCTAACCTTGAGGGTCAGAGAGTTCGAGCTGCTGCTGACTTTTGTCGACAATGTGAACCAGGTCCTGACTCGAGAGCAGCTGCTAAATAAGGCCTGGGGGTACGACTATTATGGCGAAACCCGGACGGTAGACGTGCACGTTGCCCAACTCCGGGAGAAACTGTCGACCAGCTCTGTCCGGATTGAAACGGTGTGGGGTATCGGTTATAAGCTTACCGTCCAAGAGGGTTAGGGCTTCGTTTCGAAATTCTGGAACTAGAAAGGGAGTCAGATACTGAGAAACCTCGATTTTACGAATACGTTACAACTCCTTGACCAAACGGTCATGGATTACGGCCATAATTGACGGATGTTTAACAGCCTTCGCAGCCGTCTGCTCATTTCATACCTCATAATAATCGGCGTCACCCTCCTTATTGTGGCCCTGGCCCTGCTGGCCCTGTCCATCTCCCAAAGTAGTCGCATTCTTCCAACGTTAAGGCAGTTGAATACCATCAGCCAGGGTGTGCGTCGAGAATTGGTCCGAATGAATGAACTCGACCGGGCAAACCTGGAATCAATGCAAGGATTGCTCGAGGATGTTGCCCAAAACCAAGACGTCCGCATTGTTATTCTGAACCGGGGAAATGACCGGGTCATCTATGATAGCCTGTCAGAAGCATCCCCATGGACCGGACTGCGTGCCGGCGAGGTTGTACGGCCGAGGGGGGAATTTCAGAATATCGATCCCGGCATCGCGGTTGGCCGTTACGAGTCTCCAGATGGTGAGAGATGGTTGATTTTCTCCCTACCGCTCACATTAAGGGGAGGAAACCAACTGGTTGTGGTCTTCGGGCGGCTGGAACCTGGGCCATTGCGTTTTTTCGGTGAGACCTTCTTTCGTCCCTTGTTCCAGGCGGGCGTCATAGCCTTATTGGTATCAATACTCCTGGCAGTGTTGATTTCCCGCTCTGTGGCACGACCTCTTCAGAGAATGGCTGAGGCCAGCGAGTCAATTGCCCAGGGCGAGTTTGACGAGCAGCTTCCTCTGCAAGGTCCAGATGAAGTGCGGCGGCTGGCACGGAGTTTCAACAGTATGGCGACCCAGGTGGACGTTACTCAACTGTCTCAGCGGGATCTTGTTGCCAACGTCTCGCATGATTTGAAAACACCTCTTACGGCCATACAGGGATGGAGCCAAGCCCTTCTTGACGGAACGGCCGGCACGCCGGAGGAACAGCGAGGCGCGATACAGGTAATCCATGACGAAGCGGATCGAATGGATCGGATGGTTGGACAGCTGCTTGAGCTAGCCCGAATCGAATCCGGTCAACTTCAGCTGGCCCAGGATGTCGTCGATCTGCAAAGACTTATCGTCGAGGTCGAGCAGGCCCACTTGGTAAAGGCCAGGGAACGAGATGTTGATCTGACGTCGACAGTAGGACCGGTGCCAACGATAGTAGGCGACTACGACCGGCTAATGCAGGCTGTTTCGAATCTGGTTGATAACGCCTTGGCT
>DASRZI010000148.1:0-6224 GCA_035686605.1 Candidatus Zixiibacteriota bacterium | reverse complement strand
GTCTACATGTTTTGGTCCAACCCCAAGGCCTATCAGGGCTCCGCCGGATGTAGGCCAGGAGCTCGTGACGAAGGGATAAGTGCCGTGGTCAAGATCTAGAAGAGTACCCTGCGCGCCTTCGGCCAGTACAGACTTTCCTTGATTGAGACTCTCCTCCAAGAGGAGCGAAGTATCGAAGACAAAGGAAGCCAGTATTTTCCCGTATCGCGCATACTCGGCCGCTATCGTGTCGGCATCGAGACTTTCCGCATGATAAAGATTGGTTAGCTCATCATTCTTCTGGCGAATGTTGGCTTGGACCGCGTCTGCGAGCGCTTCAGGATCCTTGAGCAAACCAGCTCGAATGCCGGTGCGCATGGCTTTATCGGTATATGCCGGTCCGATTCCCCTCTGCGTGGTACCGATGAATTCGGCTCCCCTCGTAAATTCACTGGCCTTGTCAATGGCGACATGAGCTGGTGTGATCAGGTGAGCTCTCTCACTGATCACCAAACGCTCAGGAGTAATGTCGATGCCCTTTTCAGCCAGGCTGCCCATTTCGTGGATCAGCACCGAAGGATTAATGACAACCCCATTTCCAAGGATGCAGAATGTCTCTTCTTGGATGATTCCCGATGGGATCAAGTGAAGTTGGAAGATGTCCTCTCCAATGGTGACCGTGTGCCCAGCATTGTCACCGCCGCTGAAACGGGCAACCACATCACTGCTAGCGGCAAGAAGGTCGGTTATATGACCCTTGCCTTCATCTCCCCACTGTGTTCCAACGACAATATTCAGAGGCATGCTTCCCCTTTTGTTGAATTTCTGATTATCCTAGTTGTGGATTAGTAATGGATATTTACAAGGGTGCCATGTTCGGCCCAATTGTACAACCACTCGGCCGCAGGCGTTGGCAGATTAACGCATCCATGGCTCATCTGATTGCCGAAATTGTTGTGCCAGAATGTGCCATGAAGTGAGTAATCATAATAGAAATACTGCACAAAGGGTACATTTCTGAGGAAATAATCGTAGCCAAGACGATATCCATCCATGTCTTGGGAGCGAAAACGGAGCCAGATTCGAAATTGACCGGTAACAGTTGGATGTTTATCAGTACCGGTCGATACCAGGCTGTCAAATACCGGAAAGTCCCCCTCGTAGGCGACCAACGATTGGGATGTGATGTCTACATCAATCCATTTCTCATCTCTTGCCAGGCCGAGCGGACGCGATGCTGCAGCTGCCGATGGGTCTGATACAAAGGTGGGGTAGGGTGTTGGTGAGGGCGTTGGCGTATCGCTAGGACGCGGAGTGGGAGTCCAGGTGGGCAGGGTCCCGGCGACTGACAGCAGGACATTTTTCGGCCGGATCAGGATGGCGCGTTCAGGTACCTCGGTTGGCTCCGCTTCAGTTTCCTCCAAAGTTGGCTCAGGCGTGGGAATTGGCTCAGTTGTCGGGGTCATCGTCTGAACAACCTGGACTGGCGATTCTATGCCGGTGTTCAAAGTGATATCAGAAGCTGCGATTAATACTCCAGTTGCTTCCTCAGGACCGCTATCCGATGATCCACTCACAAAGACGTAGACAAGAGATGTAACTACAATAAGGAAGAGGGCAATTAAGAAGACCACTGCAAAGCGAAATAGCCGAGAATTCGATTTAGGCGCCGGCTTCCCGGGCTGCTTCTGTGTTTCCGGAGAGACTGGCGCCGGCTGAGTTTTCTGAATTGGGATTGGAGTGATTGGGGCTTCAGCAGCTAAAGGTGTTTCGTCAGGTACAGTCGCAAATCGCTCGTTTGCCCATGCTTCAGCTTTCAATACCCTGGCATCATTGGGAGCAATTCGTTTCGCCTGAGCCAAATAGTCAAGGCTTTCCTGTTCACTTGTCGCCAGGGCAGCCAACCAGAGCCAGATCCGCACGTCTTTTGGATGCTGCCTGGCCAACCCTTGCAGGAGTTCTCTAGCTTTCCCTTTCCTGCCAGCCTTGATGGTGTCCTGAACGACTCTAAGAGCCAGTGTTAGATCATCGGTCACGATTGTCCATCCAAAAAGCACATGATCCCATCGTGAAGTCCTTGAGCCACATCATCGCTACGTTCTGTAAGAACTTCCCGGTCAAGATTCAAGAAACCCATCTCGATAATGATCGCCGGAGTAGTGCTGCCAATCTTTCGAAAGACGTGATACCCAGCCATCTCAGGGGTGATGCTATTTGGATGATACGACAGTCCTGTCGCCTGGCTATAGGCTTCTTGTACACATATGGAGAGTTCGGTTGAGTCTGTGAAACCTGATCCAGAGATCTTGAATCCCGACGCGAGATCGTTGATATAGTCGCAGGAATCAATGTGAATGGAGACCAACACCTTGGCTTCATAGCCATCCAATCTCTGATCGAATTCGTTCAGCGTCTCTACTTCTTCGCCAGATTCTCGCAACATCGAGGCTACGGTCTCGGCGATCGAGCCTGTTACCTCAACTTCGGTCAGTCCATCGCTGCATACAGTCCCACTATCATAACCTCGATGACCGGCGATAATACCAATACGTTCTACGGCGGGTTCTAATATGGGCGGCTCGGCTGTTGGTGATTCGCCACTCGCTATTATCGCTGTCCCAGTTGACTTTGTTTGAACCTCGACCAATGTACTTGCGCTGAACGCACTTGTTGGCTCAGCTGGAGGATTGGCGCTATCAGGGTTGAAATAACGGAATACCGCCAGCATTCCCCCCATCGATACCACCAAGAAAGCAAGGATGGAGACATTATTCCTGAGTACTTGGAGAACAGGTCGTGACGTTCTGGATGTGGGATCTCTACCATTGCGCCGCATTATGTCGATATTTTACTCCATGGGAACGGATTTAAACAAACGTGTAATGCCCAAGCCAGAATGTTTCAAGTCATCAGGAGTTTGTCTCGGCAATCATTAACTCGTAGAATCAAAGGTGAGCTCCACATCGGTTCGACTGTCTCGGTAACTGGATTGGCACCCTTCGAGATACCCACTCGTCTGAGCAAAAGATGATAGCCTAAACAATAGAATTTGCGATCGGTTACCGATTGCTCGTGGTAAATTTACTTGCATTCAGCAAATCAGATCAGTCGCTCTTAAATGTAAATTAATGAATTACCATATTCCAATAGAAATCTGATATAAGATAGTCATACTCACCTCGTCAAATTGGTGTATCATATCTTTTGATCTCTCAGGACCCACAATTTGTCGGCAGGTCCCGAGTATCAAATTGAATAGTTAAAGAGTGATTTATGGAAGAAAAACCGTCAGGCCCTCGCTTTATCATACCGACCTGGGCTTGGATAATTGTCATATTGGGTGTAATACTTGGTTTGCAGTTTTGGCTTAGCGGTCGATTTAGCGCCCCACCACCCGTTCCTCTCTCCGAGGCAGTAGCCCATATCAATGAAGGAGAGGTCGAGGATATTGAAATCAACGGCAACAAAGTTACCGTCAACTTGAAGGATGGAGAGGTAATCACCACCGTTAAGGATGAAGGAAGCGTTACCGAGCAGCTGATCAATATGGGGGTGTCAGAGGAAACGCTAAGCTCGACGCCAATTTACTACAATGATCCGTCAGCCTGGAATACCATCCTGACCATAGGCATTTCCCTAGGACCTGTCCTCATTCTGATCTGGATATTCAGCAGAAGTTTTCGTCAAATGCAGGGTGGAGGGGGAGGAAACAGCATTTTCAATTTTGGCCGAAGTAAGGCCAAGGATATGTCAGGCGCGGATAAGCCAACTGTTACTTTCGATGATGTGGCTGGCGTTGATGAAGCCAAGGAAGAGGTTCAGGAGATTGTGCAATTTCTTCGCGAGCCCGAGAGATTTATCCAGGTTGGTGCGAGAATTCCCAAGGGTGTGTTGATGGTAGGCCCCCCGGGAACTGGTAAGACTCTCCTTGCGCGAGCCATTGCTGGAGAAGCGGGTGTGCCTTTCTTCCACATATCTGGTTCGGAGTTTGTCGAAATGTTTGTTGGGGTTGGTGCTAGCCGGGTACGCGACCTGTTTAACAAAGCCAAACAGCATGCGCCGGCGATTGTTTTCGTCGACGAGATCGACGCCGTTGGTCGCCAACGGGGCGCAGGGATTGGCGGAGGACATGACGAACGCGAGCAGACGCTAAATCAAATCCTGGTGGAGATGGATGGATTCTCGAACGAGACCAACATTATCGTCATAGCCGCCACAAATCGACCCGATGTGCTTGACCCCGCATTGCTAAGACCAGGTCGTTTTGATAGGAAAGTCATCGTCGATTTACCCGATGTACGAGGACGCGAGGCGATTCTACGGATTCACGTGCGCGGTAAACCGATTTCTGCTGAAGTAGATCTTAGAGATACAGCCCGCCTGACGGCTGGTTTCGCAGGCGCAGATCTAGAAAATCTAATGAATGAGTCAGCGATATATGCCGCCAGACGGAGTAGGACCGAGATTCTACCAATTGACTTTCAAGATGCGTTTGATCGGATCGTGATGGGACCGGAGCGGAAGAGTCGAGTATTAAGTGAGGAAGATAAGGAACTGACCGCTTATCACGAAGCAGGCCACGCAGTCGTCAGTTTTAATTTGATCCACACGGATCCAGTACAAAAGGTGACGATCATCCCGCGAGGGCGCGCAGGCGGGTATGTGATGTCTCTACCGGAGGACAGACTGGCTCAAACAAGAGAACAGTTTGAAGATCAGATTGCTTTCGCGTTTGGTGGACGAGCTGCGGAGGAGATCTTCTTTGGTCGAATCACGACCGGCGCCGCATCAGATCTTCAGCAAGCGACTCGAATTGCTCGGGCGATGGTGATGAACTACGGCATGAGCGATTCGCTCGGCCTTCGGACTTTCGGTGAACAGCAGGGAAGCATATTCCTTGGACGCGATATGACTTATGGTCGAGACTACAGTGAGGATGCTGCTAAATCTATCGACGAAGAAGTGACACGGATCCTCGATGTAAATTATGATCGAGCCAAGCAGATCGTAGAAGATAATAAGGATAAACTCGTTGAATTGGCTAAGACACTAATGACGGTTGAAACTCTTGATCGCGAAGATTTCGAACACTTAATGGACAACGAGGAGGAAGAACCGGAGCCGGTAGCATCACCTAGCGATTGATGTCTAATAGTTTTATAAGGGAGAATGCCGGGATTCGTATCGAAGCTATTGGGAATAGCGAGATTACAAATCCCGGTTTTTCATTATGGATAGTAGCAACCCAGTTGTAGAACAGATTGAAGGTCCAGTTGCCACGGTGCAACTCAACCGTGAGAAGCAGCATAATGCCTTCACGCCAGAAATGGTTTCCGCTCTCAGTGATTCATTTATCCGTCTTGGTTTAGATAAAAGTGTCAGAGTCGTCATCCTCACAGGTCGAGGACGCTCATTTTGCGCGGGCGCTGACCTGACGTCGATGCGCAACGCTGCTACGCAGACAGACACCGAAAACCTGGCTGATGCCGAAGCCATTTTTGACCTCATGTTAACGATAGACTGCTGCCCGCTTCCTGTGGTGGGTCGAATAAACGGAACGGCTGTTGGTGGGGGAGTTGGATTGGTGAGCTGCTGCGATTTTGCGGTCGCAGTCAACCGAGCACATTTTGGTTTAAGCGAAGTAAGGCTTGGATTGGTTCCGGCGGTCATTTCACCTTTTGTCATCAGCAAAATCGGTCCGAGCAATGCCCGAGAACTATTCTTGAGCGGAGGCAGGATTGACGCAAAACGCGCTCGAGAAATTGGACTGGTGCACTATGTCGTAGAAGAAGACAAGTTGGACCAAGTTGTCGAAGAACGCGTTCAAGAATTGCTTAGATCAGCGCCTGGCGCCGTATCAGCGGCTAAGAAGTTAATTCGCACCGTTGGCGGAAAATCGGTTGAAGAACTCCGCACCTATACGACCAGATTGATAGCTGAACGCAGGAAGAGCCCAGAAGGGAGGGAAGGTATGGATGCTTTTCTTGAAAAGAGGGATCCCTGGTGGCGAGAGCAATAGCTGAATAACGATTACTGATTGTCCCTTATTTGTGCGGATAGCCCGGGCTAACCGAGCAGGTTACAATTCAACACCCAACTAGGGATTACAGATGTTTGACAAAATCTTGGTAGCTAATCGGGGTGAAATCGCCCGCAGAATCTTCCGGGCATGCCGGGAATTGGGGGTGCGGTCTGTTGCAATCTACTCGGAGGTAGATCGCAGCGCACCCTGGGCCCGAATAGCC
>DASRZI010000147.1:0-3274 GCA_035686605.1 Candidatus Zixiibacteriota bacterium | reverse complement strand
TCCAGTCGGTGTTGGTGTCGTACAACTCCCAGACATCATTGTCGAAAGCGCGGTCGTAGGGGCCGACCCAGGGCACACCGTGCCGGGTCACCGCCGTCCACCCCTTGTGATAGATACCGCGGTTGCAGAACATCTCGAAATACTGGGTCTCGTGTCGTTCGGCCGCCTTGGCATCGTCGAACGCATACAACATACTGACGCCCTCGAACGGTGCCTGCTGGACACTATTCACGATCGTCGGTGCAGGGATTCCCGCAGCCTCGAGGACCGTCGGCGCAATATCAATCATGTGACTGAACTGCGATCGTATCTCGCCCTTGGCCTGAAAACCGTTCGGCCAATGCACGATTGTGCCGTTGCGTGTGCCGCCCCAATGTGAAGCTACCTGCTTGGTCCATTGATAGGGCGTATCCATAGCGTGCGCCCAGCCCACCGCGTAGTGGTTTGACGCTTCCGGCCCACCGAACTTGTCGATTTTGCTCATCAGGAATTCAGGGGTCTCGATCGTGCCCATACCATTGAGCACCGCAATCTCGTTGAAGCAGCCGTTCGGCGTTCCTTCAGCGGAAGCGCCATTGTCGCCGATGATGTAATAGATCAGCGTGTCGTCGAGAACTTCCAGGTCCTCAAGGGTATCGATCAGCCGGCCAACCTGATAGTCGGTGTGCTCAAGGAACCCGGCATAGGTCTCCATCTCGCGGGCAAGAATGGGTTTTAGCTCCTCGGGCATGTCATCGTAAGCGGGGATTTCGTCGGGCCGTTTGGTGAGGACAGCGTCGGCGGGGATCACGCCCAGCTTCTTCTGACGGGCAAAAGTTTCTTCGCGCAGCTTATCCCAGCCGCTGTCGAATTTGCCCTTGTATTTCTCGATCCATTCCTTGGGTACGTGGTGCGGGGCATGGGTGGCCCCGGGCGCATGATATATAAAGAAGGGCTTGTCGGCCATGAGCGCCTTTTGTTGGCGCACCCACCCCACCGCCTTGTTGGTCATATCCTCGGTGAAATGGTAGCCTTCTTCAGGGGTTTTATTCGGTTCTATCGGCGTCGTGCCTTCATAGATGCCTGGATAGTACTGGTCCGCCTCTCCGCCGATGAAGCCGTAGAAGTACTCGAACCCACCGCCACCGCTGGGCCAGGAATCGAATGGCCCCAGTGGGCTGGTCTGCCAGACTGGCACCTCGTGGCATTTGCCAAATTGTGCCGTCGCGTAGCCGTTGAGTTTGAGCGTCATGGCGAGCGGCGCCTTGTCCTTTGGCAGCACTGATGTGTAGCCAGGTGCCGAGGTTGCCATCTCGCAGATGCCGCCCATGTTCACTGAATGGTGATTGCGTCCAGTGAGCAGGGCCTGACGAGTGGGCGAACAAAGCGCGGTTGTGTGGAAACGATTGAGTTTCAAGCCGTCCTTCGCCAGCCGCTCGGCTGCTGGTGTGTTGACGGGACCGCCAAAGGCACTGCTAGCGCCAAATCCGACATCATCAATCAGGATGACCAGAACGTTGGGCGCGCCTTTCGGGGGTCTTATATCCCGGATCGACGGGAATTTGGTTTCCGGATCTTTGGCATCATAGGTGATCAACCCGGTGTGGGGTTGATCTGGAATAGGGAGTATCCCCCGCTGGATCGTGTCTCTTCCACTCATTGATTATTCTCCTTATGGATATTATGTCTCCTCTAAAACTGGCTGGTCTAGGGATACATCCGAAAAGATTTAACCTCCAATTCCTGTACATTTGATGACCAATTGGAAGTCAAAAATGTCACTTTACTTGGTAGCACTATCTTATCTTGTTTTCTCAACTTATGGCAGCATTCATGGGTAGTATTCGTGCACTTCTTAAGAGTAGGGCCAGAACCGCGATATGGAGGCCTTCAGCCAGGGCAAGGTTAAGATTCACGAATTTGTTCAGTCAAAATGGTAGATTGTTATCACTTTCGCTTCTGAGGCGAAGTAATATCCCGTTCTTTTCCTGGCATGCAAAGCGAATAGTGGCCAACTACCATCCCACAACGTCATCTGAACGATTCACAGAAGAATTTCGCTATTTGTATGACTCGAACCGTGGACATCACGGATTCAGCTCTTGGATTATGTGCGTTACTACCCCCGAGTGTAAGATGCGCCTTCATAATTTGGGACTATGCTGATTCTGTGACTTTCCAATTAGCGGGCGCAGCAGGTGTAAATCCCGTGATCTAGCCGCGGAGAATAGATTAATCTGACATGCAATAATACGTGCTACGAATAGGAATAAATTATTGTAACTTAGACCCGGCTCCGTGCCGCTTCAAGCCTTAACGGTGAATGCTCATTGAAAGCCGGATCTATTAGGTGATTGGACAGATAGCCTGTACAAACAATGGGACTACACTAAACGGTTCGCCCATCAGCGTTGCTGATAGTCGTGAAAGGACTCGAACCAAAAGCTGAGTCTTCTCAGCACCATTCCTCTGGGCAGCTCTCCGGATGTGAACCTAAAAACCGGGATCGAGTAGCTTATGCCATTCTACAAAGCTGAACGCAGTTCAGCCGAATCCAATTAACAATCAGCTATTTTTGAAGGACCCGTGAGGTCTCATTTGATACGTTAATGTAAATGAGCCTCTTGGGGCTAAATCGATGGATATCTTCGATATTCTACAGCCAAAAATACCAGCGTCAATTCCTGTCAATTTCGGAACTCAACTTCTTTTGGTCGCGGTAAATGAACTCGATTCGAAGTCGAATTAACCAACTTTGAATGCCGGACGGGGATTACGGAAAAGTAGTCCCAAATGAAAACAAGCGGAACAAGTCTAGCGGTCAGAGATCTAAGTAAGAAGGCGTTAAAAGAATTACAGTCAATTCTACTAGCGCCCGCTTCGGCTGCGCTTCGTGTCGATCGCAAGCCTTGTTAAGGCGCGGAAGGCATTAGTATCGAGAATTTATTGATTGTCTCCTTAGCTTAGATATTGTTAGAGGCCTACTTCAGTATCACTGGAAGCCATGTTCTGTTGTCAAAGCCCGAACCATGCTGCAAAGGATGTAAGAAGCCAGCCGAAACTGTGTAGTTTGAGCTGTCCACAACATCGGTTGCCGGCTGACCGATGACAGAGGTGACCGTATAATTGGCAGACTCAGCTGAGCCCCCGCTAGTCACAACAAAGCGTTGCACAATATAATTAGTTGACGACTGAGCTACCACCATCCCAACAGAAATCAACAATAACACAAGAATGAGAAGCACGAGTTTGCGTTGCATCATCGTTGACCTCCTAATCTATGTCGATAAACATT
>DASRZI010000146.1:0-5048 GCA_035686605.1 Candidatus Zixiibacteriota bacterium | reverse complement strand
AGGCCAAATAGTGGAACATGGACAGCTGATTGGTCGCGTCGGTTCTACAGGGCTTTCGACAGGAAACCACCTGCATTGGGACCTGCTCGCTGGCGGAACTCAGATTGACGGCTTGACTTGGCTCGAATCTGATTTCGGATGCTGGCTGCTTGAAGGAATTGGAAATGCCTGCGGTCAGGATTCGGACCTGCAGGCAATCGTCGACTTCCTGGATCTATCCCCGCCAGACGGCAAGCGCCAGTAGAATCCAGCCTGCGATGAAGGCTACTCCTCCAAGCGGAGTGATGGCTCCTAACCATCGTACATCTGTGAGGCTGAGCAAGTACAGACTTCCAGAGAAAAGGAAGATTCCGGCTACGATGAGATAGCCTGAAACATTGACCAGATTTCCAGGCCATCTTCCTGCGACCCAGGCTACGGCGAATAGGGCTAAACCGTGAATCAGGTGGTAGCGTACGGCCGTCTGGTAGGTCGCTTCAAGGCGTGGAACTTCCTCAAAATAACTCTCAAGAGCATGGGCTCCGAAAGCTCCTGCTCCTACGCCGAGCACCATGAGTGCCGCTCCTAATATCGCGAAAGTTTTTTCCATAGAATTCTCAACCGCCACGTATCTCTAGCGCTTCGACGATCACCTTGATGATCTCTTCAGCGACCGCCGATTTATCCTGGAGAGAAAGGTTCGTTTGGCGACCATCGGAACCAATAAGTGTTATGCGATTTGTGTCGATTCCAAATCCGCTATCTTTAGAGCCAACATCGTTGATGGCGATAAAATCAAGGGCCTTGCGATCCAATTTCTCCTGTCCATGCTGAATCAGATCTTCAGTCTCGGCTGCAAATCCCAGGGTGATCAGCGGCCGCCCAGATTTCCCTTTCTGATCTCTTACCAGTTCTAGAATATCCGGGTTGGCCAACAGTGGAAGATTTAGTTCACCTTCATGAGCCTGGTCTTTCTTTATCTTTTGCTTTCCAGATTCTGCTGGTCGGAAATCAGCAACTGCCGCCACCATGAGCAATACATCCGCCTCGGAGATCTCTTCTAACACCGCGTCAAGCATCTCCAGCGCGGTATTGACCCTAAGCACTCGGGCGCCGGCGGGAATTTCTAGATCAACTGGCCCACTGATTAGAGTAACATCGGCGCCGGAGTCGAGAGCAGCTTGAGCCAGGGCGAATCCCTGTTTGCCACTCGAGCGGTTGCTAAGGAATCGAACTGGGTCAATCGGCTCTCTGGTGGGTCCGCCAGTGACGACGACTTTCCTGCCTTCCAGAGGGCCACCCTTTGCCAGCGCCTGCCGAATATGACCCATGATCACTGGCGGCTCCTCCATGCGTCCCAATCCGCTCATACCAGAAGCCATTCGTCCCTCAGCCGGACCGATGATCGAAATACCTCGTTTCCCCAGTACTTTTACATTAGCCTGGGTGGAGGGATTCGAATACATGCCGCCATCCATCGCAGGTGCAATCAAGACAGGACACTTAGCTGCTAAAACTGTCACTGTCAACAAGTTGTCGGCCAATCCATGGGCGATTTTTGCCATCGTATGAGCTGTAGCTGGGGCAATAACGAGAATATCCGCATTTTCCGCCAAATTTACATGCTGGATATGCTTGTCAAGACTCCACATATCAGAATAGACCTCTCCGCCAGTTACAGACCGAAGACTCAATGGAGCGATGAACCTGGTGGCAGCATCCGTCATGATCACTTCAACACGAGCCCCTGCTTGGGTTAGTTTGGATGCCAACTCTACGGCTTTGTAGCATGCAATTGACCCGGTAATTCCAAGCACGATGTGCTTATCTCTGAAGATTGTGATATCCATAGCTAAAGTTTATGAAATTGGCGGAGATATACAAGCTTATTTGCTCCCGCTAGATCACTCCTTACAGTAAATCCTGGATGAGTTAGCTAATTACCCATGAATTCCAGTGTAATATACCCCTACCAATTCTCTCTCACGAAAAAGCGATTGTGCTTCTCTTCCAGCCAATCAAGTATAATTACTGTTGTGAATCATATCACGTCTGAACACCTGACTGTGCATTCGCTCTATGAGTAAGATTTTTGCCATCTTCGCCGCCCACCGGGCGAAATTCCTAGTCGCCTTGGTGCTGCTGGTCTCTGGTTTCATACTTTTATTCCAGCAGCCAAACAAACCGGTAAGAGTCGCGGTGGCCAAAGGCGGGCAGATGCGCGAGATGACGGCTGTATTGGAGACAGCGGCGAACCAGGCAATTTTGCGGGACCTCGTCCTCAGCGACGATGGCCTGTCGAGCATGCTCAACAATAAAAACTATGGTTTTTTGTATGCCTTCCCTCTAGGTGTCAGCGAGGCCCGGGTTTGGTCTGACGGCGGATGCGATGTCGATCCCTGCGCGCAAATTACGTTATATGATTATTCAGAGGGCGGTATCATCGAAGCCATTGTCAACATCGAGAAGGGAGATGTTCTCGATTTCTGGGTTGATTCCAATGCTCGCCCTGGGGCTAGCCCTTATATCATCCCCCGAGGTATGTCGGCCATCGCCGCCGACCCAAAAATGCAGGAGCTTCTTGGCGATGTACGATCCATCGAACCCATGATGGTTCCCATGTCTACCTGGATGCTGGAGGGTGACTGCAAAGATGATTGGTGCGTCGATTTCACCTATGCCGCGCCTGATAGCAGCGGACGGATATTGCATGCCCTTGTTAACATGGAGAAGGAGAAGGTATCCCGCGTATTCTATACCCGGGGCCGTTCGGATAGAGTCTTCAAGCGACCTGCGGCTCAAGGAGCAAATTTCAACAACGGCTGTTATGCAAAATTTGGATGGAACGTCTGTTGGCAGATGACTGCCCATGATGGCATCGATTTCTATGACGCTGCATTTAATGAACAGCTCGTCTTCTCGAGCGCTAAGATAAGCCAGGTTGAGGTCTTTTATCCGAGTTGGCCGGGCGGATATCGGGATGAGATCGGATATGCCGCATCAGTGCCACCCTACTTTGGAACCCATGTCACCGAATTTGAGAACGGCTTTGAGGTTAGCCAGGTGTATACGGAGTTCCTCAGGTGGCCAAACTGCATTTGCTGCTATCGGTACGAGCAGACAATCCGATTCGAAGCAGATGGCACGTTTGAACCGATTTTTATCTCCCACGGTCCAGGCTGTGATGACCTGTCCAACTACCGCCCATTTTGGCGAATCGATTTGGATATTGGTGAGAAGCAAAATGACCAGGTGTGGAAATGGGAAGGAGACCACTGGGTGTTGGCCGAGGAAGAGTTCTCGGTTCCTCTGTTCGAAGGTCAATCGCCAGAAGGGAATCTGGTGCATTTCTCTTCAGGGGACGCAGCATATGAGTGGATGCCCGTGCCGACTGACCCGAGAGGAGAGGACGACGGCCGGTTGTTCGTACTTAGGGCGAACGAGGGCGAAGGTGACGGTCCAGTTCCGACCGGACCTGCTGACACGTACTGGCCCCCGGGCCAGTGGCTTGATGGTGAAGAACTAAACAATCAAGATCTGGTTGTCTGGTATATTCCAGTCCTGCATTCCAACAAGGGTGAACCTTGGTGGTGCATGCCAGATCCTGAGCCCGATTTCTCTCCCTGCGATGCTGTCTCCAAAGTAAGCCGTGCGGCTGAACTTGTCCTGCCGCCAGCTGGAGAGGTGTCGGGCACCAAGGAAGCTGAAGAGCCCGTTCAAGAACCCCCAGCCACCCCTCCAGCGCCAAACGCGACAGCAGTCGATGCTGCTCCTGAGGCAGCGACACAGGTACCGAGAACCGTGATCGGCGATGATCCGGTGACGATTATCGAAAGCAGTGGATGTGGTTCGTGCCATGCGATAGGCATGCTGGGCGAACCAGGAAAAGTGGGGCCTGATCTCACAAACATTGGCGGTCTGGCTGCCGAACGCGTGCCTGGTTTGTCAGCAGAGGAGTATATCCGGGAGGCGATCGTCGATCCGGGCGCCTATATCGCTCCAGGATGTCCGAACGGGCCTTGCCTGGATGGCATTATGCCCCGGTTCTACATGGAGAGTTTGAGTCCCGAACAGCTCGATATGGTGGTAGCCTATCTGGTGGAGCAAAGGATAGAGGTGTTCGACCAATCTGCTGCACCCCCCACCCGGCCCCCCCCTCCAATCGGTCAGACGACTGATGAAACCGAGGGTGAAGCCATCGTTGCACCAGTGGATACAGGCGGGCAAGCTCCCAGTATTGGTGTGGTAGCTGCTCTTATGATCTTTGTGGTTCTCTTTCTCGCCGGCCTAGTTTATGTGATTGAGAGGAGATCTGGTGAGGAGTAATACCCAGCAGTAAATGAAGTTAACAGGTGAGAACAGCTGGTCCTAGCTTTTGTATTTCTCGCTGAGCGCCCTTTCCACCCGGCGTTCGGCATCCCTCTTGGCGATTTCGGCTCTCTTATCGTACTTCTTCTTTCCCCGGGCCAAAGCAATTTCTACTTTAGCCCAGCCGTCTTTCAGAAACATCTTCGTAGGGACCATCGTAAGACCCTTTGTCGCGAGGTCGTCCATGATTTTCCTGATTTCACGTCGATGCAGAAGCAGCTTTCTTGGACGAGTAGGATCGTGCGCTTGATGACCTGCGCGTTCATATGGCGCAATATGGACATCAAAAAGATACAGCTCACCACTCTTTACTTGAACGAACCCACCCTGAAGTGTTACTTTCCCACCCCTAACTGACTTAATCTCTGTTCCGGTTAAGACGATACCGGCGACGAATTTTTCCAGCATGATATAGTCGCGTCCAGCGCGCCTATTTGTTGCAACTGCTTTGGTTCCTTTTTTCTTCATCGAACACCAATAAGAAGTTGTTTCTAGCAGGATTTCTGATTTTATGGACAAATGCCGCTTCAAGTCTTTGAAAAATCGGCTTTTATCTGCTGTTACAGCAACTTCTGCACAGTCATTTCTTTTTGCTGCTTTTATTCGCCTGATTTATGCATTACCTAGCAAATATTCTATCGCTCTCTGAAGCTGCGTGTCATCGTCGCCACCCAGATCCGCTGGAGTTGCAACCTCAATGT
>DASRZI010000145.1:0-3200 GCA_035686605.1 Candidatus Zixiibacteriota bacterium | reverse complement strand
TTCCAGATTCCCACCCGAGATCGAGTTTCGCCTTTTCGGAGTTTCCAATTAATAAATCGACGTCCGCCGGTCTTCTTAGGGTAGGATCCTCGACCACGTAGTTTCTCCAATTTAAGTCCAATACATCAAACGCTGCTTCCGCGAATTGGGCAACGGTATGAGTCTGACCTGTGGCTAGTATGTAATCCTCAGCGGAATCTTGCTGGAGCATAAGCCACATTGCCCGGACATAATCGGGTGCGTAGCCCCAATCCCGCTGGGCATCTATATTCCCTAATCTGACTTCGTTAGACAAGCCAAGTTTGACCAGAGCCGCTCCTCGAGCGATCTTGCGAGTAACGAACTCGAGTCCCCGTCTCGGACTTTCATGATTGAAGCTTATTCCGGAGCAGGCGTAGAGATCATAACTTTCTCGGTAGTTAACGGTTATCCAGTGTCCATATACTTTTGCCACGCCGTAAGGGCTGCGCGGATGAAAGGGCGTTTGCTCGTCTTGAGGAATTTCTCTAACCCTCCCAAACATCTCGCTCGAGCTAGCCTGATAGAAGCGGATACCAGGATCGACAAGGCGAATGGCATCGAGAATCCGAGTGACGCCGAGAGCGGTCACGTTACCTGTAAGTACTGGCTGGTTCCAGGATATAGGCACAAATGACTGAGCTGCGAGATTGTACACTTCATCGGGCCTGAATTTGTCGACGATTTCCACCATCGAAATCTGGTCCATGAGATCACCTGGCGCCAGGACGATCTCGTTTTGAATATGCTCTATACGCTCAAAATTAACTGTGCTCGATCGGCGAATCATGCCAATGACTTGATATCCTTGTTGAAGTAGAAACTCAGCCAGATACGAACCATCCTGTCCGGTTATTCCAGTAATAAGCGCTCTCTTATTTGACATAATCCTCATTCTCCAACAATATAATAACTCACACCGTTTCTCTATCTGAAGATTCACCTAAATTGCGAGATGACCGCGCCCGCTGTGGCTCTGACCTAAGCTAAGAATACATGACGTCTTAGGTCCTGTCTGCTAAGCTACCTAGCAGCATTCCTTGCAACGGCAAAGTAGAATTGAACCTTGAAGGTGCTTATCATGCCGGAATTGATAGGGCAGCGAATTGCCCGATATCGCGAGCAGATTGGATGGACCCAAGCGCAGCTCGCAGAGCGAATCGCCATCTCTCGGGTAGCCGTATCACATATCGAGATGGGTTTGTCGACTCCCAGTGAACGAACTATCACCCTCATGTCAGGTGTTTTTAGATGCAATCCTCATGACCTGGTGAATGGCACAACCTACACTCCCGCCAAGGCGGACAGACTCCCCCTTTCCGTCGCCTGGTACACTGAACGCGAGCTCCAAACGGAAATGCTTAATAGAGATTTGATCTGGTTGCAAAGACTGGACGACCTACATGATCGCAACGACGCTTCAGACAAGGTCATCGAAGAATGGCTGCCCCAGGTATCTGCTTGGCTCAGCAATTGTTTTGACAATGATGAGAGACGCGAGTTGCTTTTACTTCGAAGTAGACTCCTGGAAGTTCGTCCAGGTCCTTAATCAGCCCCTAAATCACAATATTGACGAGTCTTCCTCGAACAACAATGATCTTCTTTGGTGACTTTCCCTCGAGCCAGCTCTGAATCTTGGAAGATGAAAGGGCTTTACTCTTGAGCGAATCATCATCTATTCCTTCGGGAACCACTATCCGATCCCTTACCCTGCCGTTGATCTGCACAACTAGGGTAATAGACTCTTCCTTGACCATATCAGCGTCCCATTTTGGCCAAGGCTCAAGGTGGATACTTGAATCTTTCCCCCTTCTCTCCCATAACTCCTCGGCTAAGTGGGGAGTTATCGGCGCCAGGAGCAGCAGCAGACTTTCGACGGCTTCGGTCCATGCCTTTTGGGCAACGTTGACATCTTTTTTGGCTGCTAAGATAGCATTCCGGAGTTCCATTACCGCGGCCACTGCGGTGTTGAACGAGAATGATTCCATGTCCTCCGTAAATTTCCGGATGGCCTGGTGAGTCTTTCTGCGCTGATTTCTGGTACCGGTCTTATCAGATTCTTTTTCCGTATAGTCGAAAGTCGCCACATCCCAAACATCAAAAAGCAATCGCTGGGGTCCCTTAATGCCATCGTAGTTCCAAGGCCCTCCCTGGTCCCACTTAGCGAAAAACATCAGGTAGGCGCGGACTGTATCCGCCCCATGTTTCTTGACCAGGGCATCTGGGGCGACGACATTTCCCCGCGACTTGGACATCTTCTCACCGTCTTCACCAAGCACCATGCCTTGATTGTAGAGGGCCAGCATCGGCTCATCGAAATCCACGAGACCCATAGCACGCATTGCCTTTGTGAAAAAGCGTGTATAGATAAGGTGCATCGTCGCGTGTTCGATACCCCCGGTATATTGGTCGACGGGAAGCCAGTAGTCGCCTTCAACCGGATCAAAAGGGGCGTCTTCGAATGATGGACTCAGATACCTGTATTGATACCATGATGAGCACATAAAAGTGTCCATCGTGTCGGTTTCCCTCAGTGAAGGTTGACCACAGATAGGACACGGAGCATGGAGGAAATCATCATGGAACTTCAACGGACTTTCACCAGTAGGCATGAACTCTACGTCTTCCGGCAGGATAACCGGAAGATACGAATCGGGCACTGGCACAGCATCATGGTCCGGGCAATAAATTATGGGTATCGGCGCTCCCCAATACCTCTGTCGGCTGATCAACCAATCTCGAATCCGATAATTGACGGCGCCTTTCCCACTTCCCTGCTCCTCCAGCCACTGCACAACTTTCTGAACAGCTTCATCGACTGGAGTGCCGCTGAAGGCGCCAGAATTAATCATCGTTCCTTCCGACTTTGATACGAACGCCTCTGTTAGAGGGCCGTCGTTGTCGTCCCTATCAGGAGCTCTTATTACTTCGACAATGGGTAAGTCAAATTTTGTAGCAAACTCAAAGTCCCTTTCATCATGGGCCGGGACGGCCATAATAGCCCCAAATCCATAGCTCATCATGACATAGTCAGCGATCCAGATAGGGATTCGCTCACTATTTACCGGGTTGATGGCATAGGATCCTGTAAATACGCCGGTCTTCTCACGTTCTGTCGTCTCTCGGTCTATGTCACCCATACGTTCGGCGGCAAGACGATAAGCCGAAACCTGATTCAACTG
>DASRZI010000144.1:0-3689 GCA_035686605.1 Candidatus Zixiibacteriota bacterium | reverse complement strand
TGCGTCGCCACCCGTCCAAAATCCGTCCGTGACCACGATTCTTTCTGCTGTGCACTGAGCGCCAGATGTTGCCCCGCTCACCGTATCACCTTCCTCAATCGGAGTAGATCCGGCGATGAAACGTATCTTTATTCCGAGATCAACTTCCGTCCATCCGCCCGATGTTTCTTTCCACATGGTAGTGGCGGTATGCCCAACATTATCCCGAAAGGCGTAAACCTCGCTATTGTAGACATTGACCCCCAGGGTAGAGCCATCACAACTCGCTCCGCCGACTGCGCCTATTGCGCCCCTTCTTATCGTTTCTGCTGATAACCGTGACCTATCATGCTCATCCTCGTCCTCTTCCCCTTCGAATTCCGCCGCCGTGGTTGCGGTTGCGGATACTGATCCTTCTGTCCAAACAGCACCAGTAACCACATTGTCCGAGAGATCAGTGAGGATGATGTATCCGTTGCCATTGGTGTCAGTGACAACATAACGGGATATGGTTCCGGTTTCGCCACTATCCGCAGTTGCGGTATTGCCCACGGTGAATGGACCATTTGTGATGCCGGTAAGCTCGACTTTCCAGTATTCGGCAAGATGGGGCCTGGGTTGACCATCGAAACGCTCAAAACCACCTGTGCGGCGATAGGCGCCATCAATGAAAAAGGGTTCATAGTTTTTGACTACCAGTAATTCACCTGGCTTGATTTTGGACGCTGAATGAACCAGGTTCAAGCCGCCCGTAAGCACAACCTTATCTTTGTGATACACCTGGCTTGAGCGATTTCTCTGCCGGTTTTTACTATATGCCTGGGCTCTTTTCATTCAACCTGAACAACCAGGTCTTCATCTGGATGAGATTCCCGGTTAAACGATTGATCGGGCAGATGAATTGCTTGCATTTCGCTCATAAGGAACTCGTATTCCTCATGCGAGCCAGCGGATACTTCGGGAGCGTCTTCATGCTCTGCGTACATGATTTTGGCACCAACCACGATAAGTCGGCTGAAATCATCAGGTATCGCAGAAACGTCTGTATCGTCTACCAGGGCCCGGGGCTTACGATAGTAGTCATACGCCTGGAAAAGTCCAGAGGACGAAACAGGAGCAGAGAGAATGATGGTTCTTGACCCATTCAGGGGCGGCATCACGCTGAAATATTCTGGCGTATCCGTTGCTGTTTGGGTTTCGTAGGTATAAAGCTTTGAAAAATCTGAGGTATGCCAGTTCTTGTAGCAGGGGAAATGCGCCTCACCAGAAGCGTTGATGATTGCGACAGACTCCTTGATAACCTTGTTTACATCGTTGCTGGTAAGGTCAATGTCCTGCCCACCAATATTGATGGTTGACTGACTGCTTCCGAAATTCGGGAAAGTTTGACTGCCTTGGGCTATACCAATGCGAGGGGCACGAACCCATAGAAAATCCCAATTGATCCACTCTCTCTGTATCTGCAGATCAGCTTGCTTGATCCAGTAGGCCGCTTTAGCCTGGTCTCCGGTTACAGTAGATACTGAGACCGGAGCAGAGCCACCAGACAGTGCCGTTTCACGGAGAAAGTCCGTTAAAAGTTGCTTGTAGTTGTCTGACATGGTGGCTCCTCATTGGCCTATTCGTATTTGACCAGGAACTCAACAATCCTTTCTTTTGCGCCCGCGCCGCCAGCAACTTGATCGTACACTGTTCCGGCTTTATCGAGCCTGTCATAAACGACGAGCATCCTTTTTTTCAGCTTCGAAACGTGCAAAGTAGAAAGATCAAAGGCTTTGCTGGCATCGCTTAACGAATTGTTTGTGGCAACGGTGTCTGGATCACTTACTCCAGACCCAGGAACCAACCGCTTTGAGTGGTCGTATTTGTATCCATCCTGGGCGTACCCGATTTCTGGATCACCTCGGACCCGACCAAAAGGACGTTTTTCATCAAGTGTTTTCATGTGGCCTCCTAGATTTTCTCTCGAAACTCCAATCCTTCGTCAAGCCGAGAATCACGCAAACGGTCCATCTTCAACTGTTCGTGTGACCTGACCTTATCGCCGTGATTAGAGAGCTGGGTGTACCGATCGTCGTTTTGATCGGGTATTACAAATTCAATTGCGTCAACAATATCTCTCGAATACTTTCCCATGGCTGATGCCCCTGTGTAAATGCGCGCCTCGGGGGAAGGGGCGCGCAAGCCGAACAAAACCAGCTTTAAGCGAACTTGAAGGGCTTCTTGCCCGCGGCGTGCTTTGCCGGCCCCAGGGGGACCTGGTTCTTTTTCCCGCCACGGTTGCCCATGCCGAGAGATTCGGGAGTGTATGAGCCAGATTCTTTCATGCTCAGGCCGTCTTTCAGGCTTCCACCTTCTGAATTTTTCATTTCATTTCCTCGCGCAAAATTTCATTAACATGACGATTCGGAAAAAACCGGCGCCAGTGAAGACGCCGGAATCAGCCGTTAAACGTCAAACCATTCGATTTCAACGTCAACATTAGCGATACCCGTCGGGGTACCTGTTGCGGCTACCATGGTAATGGTAACAGTGCTTCTCCCGCCGGGAATATCAACTGCGGCACCATCGTCGAGCAAATACACGCTCTCTGCGATATCTGCAGTTTCATCCAGGACCAAACCTGAGTCAAAGTACAAATCAGCATCAGAACCGTCACCAACCTGGACACCGGCATCAGTTGTTGAGCCAGCAAAGTCTTCCGTAATGGCTGAGATCAAAACGCCACGAACGCGCCCTCTTGCACCAGTGCCCGGATTATCCAAGTCTCGTCCTGTCTTGGGGACAGCGATTACCTGGGTAATGTTAGAACCAGTACCAAAGTCATGGGCGGCGAAGTGGTATGAACGTAGTTTCGGATTGTCATATCCAGTTGTCATTTCATCTTCCTCGATTGAATCAGACGCACCTGATTGTTAGCGGCTAAGGCCACAAAGCAACCGGCAACCAAGTGCGTCCGAACTGTTTAACATCAAGCCGCACTATCCCACTTCAGGATACGGACGTTGTCATAACCGTTGGTCACGTTGCCCGGGTGAACAATTCCGTAACCCAGGAGAGCGTACCAGGCGATACCCTTGGACCGACCAAAGTCAGTCGGGATACGGCCACGGATTTCCTCTGGAATCACGATGGCTTCTGCCACGGTATCTTCACCGAGGAAAAATGCCCAATCGGACTTGCCGTTATTCCAGGCATCTGCGGTACGGAAAGTGTGCGTGGTTGAATCAACCGCTCCACCCTTCGCCACATGAGTCTGCTCGATGAACCGAACACCCTCATACCGGCCAATTTCACCGTTCATGATGTGACCAAAGCCCGTCTCAACGTAGAACGAAATTGCTTCCAGATCGTTCTTGAAGTTGCGATAGGTTGAAGGCCAGGCGATGCAGTAGTAGTCGTCCATCATGTAAGGCGGGACGTTACGCTCTTTCAGTTCATCAACGATGAGCTTGACGTGTTCTTTGCCCAGGGCGATGTTATTGGTCAGGGTAGCGCCAGCTTCCTCAACCGTAACCACGGTTGCAGAGGCTTCTGCCGTGACAGACAGTCCAGAATTATCAAACTGTGCCCAGGCCGCGCCATCCAGCGTTTCCTTACAGTCAATCTTGAGGACTTTCTTGATGATCTCCTCAACCGGATGCCGAGACAGATTGTTCAGCTTTCCAGTGTAAGGGACGGAGTTACCATACTCAGTCACCGTCAGAGAG
>DASRZI010000143.1:0-4303 GCA_035686605.1 Candidatus Zixiibacteriota bacterium | reverse complement strand
CATCGGGGTAGACGGCGTAGATCCCAACACATTTCAAATGCTTTATCGCGGCCAGACTGTTGCCTACGAACTCGTTGGTAACGGAGATGATGTGTTCGATCCGGGTGAGCGGGTTAGATTCTACGGTTGGGCATTTGATGGCTCCCGCCTCGAGCGCCAATTCATAACTGAAAATGTGTTTTGGCTCTGGGCCAATGGCGAACCTGTTGTTGTAGATTCCAGGTCTTCAGTCGGAGGAGTAACGATCAATCAAGTACCCCACTCAATTACGGCAGAACACGATTTGCGATATTTTTCGGGGTATACGGACCGTTGGGATCTATTCCCTAATGAACCAGATGCCTGGTTTTGGCGCCTATTTTACACTCTTGCCGAACCCATCACTGAGACTTTTAATATTACCTTGGAACATCCGGTAGAAAGTGGACCGATGGCAACTGTGACGGCCGAGTTTTCTTCAAAGGACTTTACTACTGGTGATGTCTATCATACTGGAACTCTGCGGGTCAATGATCTAGCTAATCCGGTATCCTCTACCTGGTATGGTGAACGAAATGTAAATATCACCCAAACCGTGCCAGTGGAAAGCATCCACGATGGCTCTAATATGGTTGAAATCACAGCCCGTTCTGATACTTCTGAATTAACAAATAGCAACTGCAGACCTACCTGTATGGCCTTAAATCGCATAACTGTGGACTATATCCGCCAGCTAGTTGCCGTGGATGAACAGATTATTTTCAACGATCCAACGATTGGATCACGCGAGTATAACGTGGGCGGTTTCACATCGGCGCAGATTACGGATACATTGATTTGGGATGTCACGGATCGCCTGGTCCCAGTGGCTATTGCCAATGAAACCATTGGAATTGCCGGCACACTATCACACACAATTACCTTTGGTACTGATAGTCCATTCTCAAGCTCCTTCATTGTGACGAAAGACGAGAACTTTCTGGCAGCCAAGGGGGTATCAAAATATGTGCCTCCAGACCTGGTTCCTTCCGGAGGAGGCGCAGAGTGGGTGGCCATTGCTTACAATGAATTTATCACTGAGACAAGGCGTCTAGCTAACCACCGTTCGTTGGCGCAATTTGGCGGCTTTAGTACCCAGGTTGTCGACATTGTAGATGTGATCAACCAGTATGGTTATGGACTACCTATTCCGGCTGCCATCCAACGATACATGACCCTTGGCCTGCAAAGCTGGAGCGTTCCCCCACGATTTCTTCTCCTGGTCGGCGACAGCACCCTGGACGCCCGTCGAATATCAGGTTGGAAGGATGAACAATACGTACTCACGGATCTTGTATTCGAGGATCCCTGGCAAGGTCAAATTCCATCCGACCACACTTTCAGTCTGCTTGTTGGCCATGACAAACTTCCCGATATGGCTGTTGGTAGAATTTCAGCCAAGGAAATTGACGACGTAGCTACAGTCGTCGACAAAATCGTTATGTATGATGAGAATCAGCTACTGTCATCGGGATGGATGGAAAACCTATTATTTGTTAGTGACAGTGAGGATGCAGGGGGTCAATTTTGCGAGGAAAGTTTAAGTACAGGCGCCGAACTGCCTGGTAGTTTTGACTCAAATCATCTATGTCTGGATGCGTACGATATGGATGATGCAACTCTGTTGCGCCAGGATCTATTCTCCCTCGTGAATAATACAGGAATCACATTACTGAATTATCGCGGTCATGGCGGTCTAAATTACTGGGCGGGAAACCCAATTATTTTGTCTACTCAAGACCATGTTTCTTGGACAAATACGCATCGCCCAATCGTTGTCATAACAGGTGATTGCCTCGACGGAAACTTCACCTACCCTGGAGTTGAAGGGTTTGGGGAGCAACTCACCACGAATTCGGATGCCAGTGGGAATCCTACTGGCGCGGCAGCTCACTGGGGTTCGTCTGGCCTTGGAACATCCTATAACCATTCTCGACTGATCAAAGCTTTTTACCAGGCAATATTTGTAGATGGGCAAGTCGCCGTTGGAAACGCGGCGATGGCAGCAAAGGTTGCCTACGGCCTGGATCCCACGACACATCCATCGCTGCTTGCCAGCTTCACCCTCCAGGGAGATCCGGCGATGGAATTATTCCGACGTTCGTTGTCTGTTGAATTTATTGTCGAACCGCAAATAGCCCAGGTAGGAGACATCGTAACCTACACAATTGATGTTACTAATCAAGGTGTATATCCTAGCCACACCACGATCAGCCATACCTTGCCGAGCGGATTTAAATTCATATCCGTTTCCTCAACCGTGTCTTCTTCCTATCAGTTGACTGGCAGCGGCGTGACATTCGACTTACAATTTGGCCAATCTGCGAGGGATAAAGGTATCCCGCGCAATGGCGTTGTAACACTGGTTGTGACCGTCGAGATTCTGCCTTTGGCTTCAGAAGGCGAATACGAAGCGATCGCTGCGGTTACAGGTACTGGTGAGGAAGCATGGCCAGGAGATGAGGTATCAACGGCCACTGTTATCGTTGTTAACCCATCGTTATATCTGCCTTTTATGACCCGTTGAACGAGGAGCACTATTTTTGAAATTCTTTGAACGGATATTGAAGCGAAAATTAGCCCTTTTCACCCTTGTGTTATTTGGGTCTTTGCTTATGCCGGTTCTGGTAAGTGCAATCGATCCTACTGTTGTGACCTTGCTTTACTTTCGGGGAAAAGGAATAAATAATGGTATTCGATTAGAATGGGCGACCGGTACAGAACTCGATACCGTGGGATTTAGGATTGAAAGATCCAACTCATCCGCTGGACCATACGCCCTGCTAGCTGACATCGGTTTTGTGCCCTCGGAGGCGCCCCCGGATGGACTGACCGGTGCACAATATGATGCCCTGGATAATAGCGGCACCATAAATGGAGTGACCTACTGGTATAGATTGATCGAGCTCGAAAGCAGCGGGACCGAAAATCGGACTGCACCCATATCAGTTACAGCCGGGCTGGCTGTGCCTACCTCGACGTCGACCTCTACACCAACTCGAACGCCGACGACCATACCAGGATCCAGCCCAACACCAATTCCATCCGGACAACCAGGTGATGCAGCCACTTCATATGTGACTTCGACAGTTTCCCTGAACACCGGTCGAGGGGAACCACCGAAAAGTGAGCCTATTACGACTGCCATTGGGCAGACCGATGTGCCTTCATTAGCCAGCAATGGCTCACTAGCCGGGGCAGCCTCTTTTGATAATCCTGGGCTTCAATCTACTGCCGCTGGCTACCCAGGCCCGGAAACACTGTTCACGCCGATTCCCGATCCCAGAATCGGAGCTGAAGGATATCCTGGCCTTTCCCAGGAAAGCGTTATCGGGTTGCCTGATGCCTACCCATCCTCGATCGAATACGCCAGGCCTGAAAGAATTCAAAACCCGCGAAATGGTGCATCATTAGCAAACGATTCAGTCTCCATTGGCCAGGGCATTTCACCCGAATCAGAATTAATTTCTGAACAATCCGATCAAGACCCGACTGTCACCCTGATGCTTTGGGTTGGCTTCCTGGCAGCTCTAGTGATATTTATTGCGGCTGTGATTGGTTCTGCCTACATTTACCGGCGCCAAAGCCCTAAATGACCAGGATTGAACCTATGCCAACTGAAAAAGCGGCGCCGATCCTCATTCTGTTTCTAATAATCATGGTATTAGCAGGTGGCTGTGCAAACGCCAATATTGACGAGACCCGTTCATCACTCGCAACCCCCAAATCTCTATCCGATTACACTTACATGACCATCCAGATTGATTCGGACGGCCTCTATTCAGTGGATTTGGACCAGTTTGGACATACTGGAATAGAGATTAAGAATAGATCGAGTTCAGATTATCATTTGAGCGAGGCAGGGACGCCAATACCGATCTATCTATCTGATACTGAGCTGATTTTTTATGGGCGTGCGCCAGATAATCGTTATTCTACCCGCCGGACATACCGGCTCCAAGTCGGCGAACCAGGCAAGATGATGGATCACTCCCCCCTGCCCTCGGCCGAACTTTCTTCGATAGCCAACATAAGCCGATCATTCCATTTTGAAGAGAATTTCCTTTATGACAGCTCGGCAAGTGGAGATATCGAGTTGAATGGCGAGGTACTCGAGCCGTGGTTTTGGCAGACAATCCAAGTTGGGTCGGCTGTCGAAATAGAAGTAGAACTTCCCGTGGAGCCTGTGGACTCCGCTGAACTAAGATTGGGCTTATGGGGAGTGACAGAGAATCATTTTATTGAGCCTGATCATGATCTCGATGTGGTCGTAAATGGGGAGTAC
>DASRZI010000142.1:0-7355 GCA_035686605.1 Candidatus Zixiibacteriota bacterium | reverse complement strand
GTGATAGCCCCAACATCTCAGCCGCCTCCTGGCCGGTCATCCGTCCTGCCAGTATCTCATTCAAAACCAATAACCGTTTCTGTTCCTTTACGTTCAATGTCACCTTCTCTTTCATAAGGTGACATTTTTACTGGAAAATTAGTGGGTGACAGAATTATTGAAGAATAACATTGGTCGGTTTACCCCCTTGACTTTTGGATCTCACCTATGCTAGACTGGACGATTGGTTTTGGCCGTAGGAAGCTGTACCTATAAAGCCACGGGCGAGCCGAAATCTTAATGGGAGAGAGATAGGATTAATGACTATAGTTAACGCTCCATTTGATGAAACGGAAATGGTAAGCGCGCTGCTGGCTGATGCCTCTGCGCGTGGATATATCACATACGATCAGATACTGGAAGTTCTTCCCGAAATCGAGAACAATCTAGCTTTGCTGGAATTGATTCTGGAAGAGATTCAGACTGCTGGTGTCCTGATCTACGACAGCGATGAAGAAGCTAAGAAAGCGGTTGATTCCGGCGATCTTGTCGGAATGGGAGGCGTCGTTCTTCCACCAAAAGAACCCCACGCCGCTCCGCTTTTCGACCTGAGCAACGTTCCTATTGACGATTCAGTTGGACTTTACTTCCGGGAGATGGGACAGCAAGGCCTGCTGTCAGCCGAGGAAGAGGTTCAGCTCGCCAAGGAAATCGAGGCTGGTCGTGAATCTGAGCTTCTGCTGTCCAACAACGATTTGGTCGAAGATGACTGGCTTGATGCGAACCGATCAAAAGAGATCGGCGAAGCCGCTCGAGCCCATCTCATCCGGGCCAACACCCGGTTGGTTGTCAGCATCGCCAAGAAATATCGGGGTCGTGGCTTGCAATTCTTGGACTTGATTCAAGAGGGCAATGTTGGATTGATGAAAGCCGTGGAGAAGTATGATTATCGCCGGGGCAATCGATTCAGCACCTACGCGACGTGGTGGATTCGGCAGGCTGTCACCCGAGCGTTAGCCAATCACGGGCGAACAATTCGAATTCCTGCCCATCTCGGGGGACGAATCAGCAAGCTCTACCAGATCGCCCAGGAATTGGAACAAGAACTTGGACGGCAGCCTTCCGCAGAAGAGATTGCTGAAAACATGGACCTTCCAGCTGAACGTGTTCGCTGGATGCTTCGGACCAGCCGCCAGCCAGTACATCTGGAGCGGCCTGTCGGTGATGAATCCGATGCCGAGCTGGGTGACTTTATCGAAGACATTGAGCTTCCCCAGCCTGCTGAGACCGTCGCCAATAACATGCTCACCGAAGAGATAGGTGAAATTCTTGACCAACTGACACCGCGCGAGGCGCGCATTTTGCGGCTTCGATACGGTTTGCAGGATGGCGAATCCCGTACTTTGAAAGAAGTTGGGGAGATGTTTGGTCTTTCCCGAGAGCGCATCCGACAGCTTGAGAAAGAAGCCCTGCGAAAATTGCGACACCCAAATTTCGCCGGTCACCTGCGCCAATATCTGCACTAGGGTTATTCCTGGAAACATGAAGAACAATTCCAGAATAGTAAGGACGATTCTCATGGTGGACGCCATACGTCCTCATAGAGGTGCGCCTGCCCATCGCTGATTATGTAAACTACTTGATTGACCGAAGGCCACGGGTGCACATCCTCCGTGGCCTTTTTTTTTGGATACTTACTAGCCACACCAGCCGGTCGGCTGTCATACAAGAATTCAGCATCTAGTATAATCGGAACCTAGCATGGCAATAATAACAACCTCTAACCTCAGCCAGTCGTTCGGCTCAATCGATGTCTTCAGGAATATCTCCGTCAGTGTTCCTAATGATGGCAAGATTGGCCTTGTCGGCCCTAATGGAATCGGAAAAACAAGCCTGCTCCTGGTTTTGGCAGGACATGCAGAACCTACCACAGGTGAGACATATCGCGCCCGCGATAAGAAAATTGGCTATCTGCTGCAGGAATCTGCCCAGGCATTCGCCGGAGTGACCCACAGCGTCTCCGATGAAATGATGACAGTTTTTGACCAATTGCGATCCGATGAAATCCGTCTAAGAGAAATAGAAGAAGAGATGTCCAACGGACAGACGTCTCCAGAATTACTGGAATCATACGGTTCATTGTTGGAACGATTTGAGAATGCCGGTGGATACGATTTCGAGGTGCGTGTCAGGCAAGTTCTTCAGGGTTTGGGCTTTGATAAGGTTGCCAGGAACTTGGAGATGGGAAAACTCAGCGGTGGTCAGAAGACACGAGCTTTGCTGGCCAAACTTCTATTGGAGAAACCCGATTTACTGATCTTGGATGAGCCTACCAATCATCTTGATGTCGAGGCCATTGAATGGCTCGAGGGATTACTCAAGGGCTGGGAAGGAGCGATCATTGTCGTGAGCCACGATCGTTACTTCCTGGACGCCGTGATCAACACCGTCTGGGAAATGGGCAACAGCATCATGGAGACCTATAGTGGAAATTACACGGCCTACGTTCATCAACGGCAAGAGCGATGGGAACGGCGGGAGATTGAGTTCAAAACGTTCAAAGAGCGCATGGCCAAGGAGTTGGATTTTATCAGGCGCAATATCGCCAGCCAGAATACGGCGATGGCGAAAGGCAAGCTAAAGAGGGTCGGTCGCGAGATAAAGGCTGTCGAATTGCATGGGGTCGAGGCGTTGAATAGCACGAAATGGAGCCAGCTTGGCGTAGCCAGTGTCGACTGGGATGTGGCGACCGCTACCCAACATTTCAGGGAACTCAAGACGCCGTCTAGTCGTCCTCCCAGGCTTGGCTTGGACTTAAAAGCCGGTCGCCGGAGCGGGCGAATTATACTGAGGGCGACGGATCTAACAATTGGTTATCCTGGCAAAACTTTATTTACAACCGAAGAACTGGAGCTGCACCGGCTCGAGTGCGCGGCGTTGCTCGGACCGAACGGCACTGGCAAAACCACCTTCCTTCGCACCTTACGCGGCGAGATAGAACCGCTCCAAGGGGAGATTAAACTGGGAGCCAGTCTGGAAATGGGCTACTTTGCCCAAGCCCATGAACAGCTCAACCAGGATAACACCGTCATTGACGAATTGATGCGCCACCATCCGATGCTGATCAGCGAGGCTCGTAGCTATCTGGGAAGGTATCTTTTTAGGGGTGATGATGCCTACAAACTAGTGAGTTCACTCAGTGGTGGTGAACGTGGTCGATTGGCCATGGCCTTATTAGCCATGGAAGGGGCGAATTTCCTGCTGCTGGATGAGCCGACAAACCATCTGGATATCACCGCCCAAGAGTTATTACAGGAGGTCTTGGAGCACTATCAAGGAACTATCCTGCTCGTGACACACGACCGCTATTTGGTAAGCAGATTGGCCACCCAGATTTGGCAGCTTGAAGACGGACACTTACGGGTGTTCAAAGGCAACTTCCAGCGTTTCGTCGCCGAACGAGAACGTCTATTGGAAGAAACGAAAGACCAAGAGGTCCAGTCTTCAGATGCAAAACGACGACAGCCACGTCGAGTCACGACCAGCAAGAACGAGGCTGCCAGGCATGCTGCTCGGCTGGTCCAGCTAGAGGTAGAGATCGTTGAGCAGGAATCCAAGTTAAAAAACCTGGCTGTTCAGCTGCAGGAGGCCAGCCAAGCGCAAGCCTTTGACAACATAAGGAGCATAAGCATAGAATACAGCGCTGTGCAGAGCCATCTCGAAGAACTTATGCTGGAATGGGAGAATTTGGCTGGTGAACAAACGCTGGCCCAATAAGTATATCATTGGTTTGACCGGCAATATCGCCACCGGGAAGTCGGTGGTTTTAGGGATGGCTGCCAACCAGGGCGCGTTGACCATCGATGCTGACAAGATTGTCCATCGCCTGTTTAGCAGCGATGCCGGAGTGCAGGAGACCGTCGAATCAGCCTTTGGCACCATTGTGCGCAACCCCGATGGGAGCATAAACCGGGGTAGGCTGGGAGCTATCGTCTTTGAGGATGAGGAGAAATTAGCCATCCTCGAACGAATCGTCCATCCGGCTGTGCGCAAGGCGCTGCAAGCCGTAGTCGACGAAAGCGAAGAGCGAATCGTTTTCATCGAGGCTATCAAGCTTCTCGAGAGCGGCCTGGTCCAAGAGTGCGATCAGGTATGGGTGACTCGATGTCCAAGAGAAGTGCAGATCGAGCGTCTCGTTTCTTTCCGGAATATGGATGCAGAGACGGCCGTGCTGCGCGTCTCGGCTCAACCACACCAGGATGAGAAAATAGCCGTCGCGGACGTGGTCATTGATACCGCGGGTTCCATAGACGATACGGCCGGGTTCTTCAACATGGCCTGGCAGCGGCTGCTTAGAAACGTCCCGGGACCAATCGCCGTTTGGCAGAGCAAGCAGCTGTCAGCGGCTGCAAAAGAAACTACTGGCTCCATCATCAACCAGGAACCTCAGAATCCATCGAGAGAATCAGGAATGAATACCCTGGTTCAAGCGAACTCAGACCAGGGAACTCAAAGCAGACGATCAATGGGGCTAGAAGACAATCCACTCGTTGCTGCCGCCGGCTCGCCCAATGTCGTTTTTCAAACAGAAGGCGTAACCATCCACAGGGCCACGCCTTCAGATGTACCGGATATCCTGTGGCTAATCCGCCGGACCGCGGGAAGCGCTGTGAGGACCAAGCGCCGGGAATTGCTGATGTCTCTCGGCGAACGCGGCTACCTTATCGGCCGGCGAGATGGCCAGATCAGCGCCCTTGCCGGTTGGAGCAGTGAGAATCTTGTGGCAACCGTCGACCTGATCATCATCACTCCACCGGAGCATGCCTTCCACACCGGGGCCGCTGTGATGCGGGAGATTGAAAATACGGCCAATTCGTTGGTATGCGAAGTGATTCTTGCTTTTCTTCCGACGAATCCACCTGAGCAAATGCGCCTCTTGTTTGACAAGCTGGGCTACTCCGAGGTTCAGGCAGAGGCTCTGCCGAACGCCTGGCAGATTTCGGTCCAGGAGAACCGCCCCCATGATACATTGGTCTTGATGAAGATCTTGCGAGATACCAGGCCCGTCGGACTGGGTTAGAATAGTCGCTGCCAGCAATTGCTCGGCGGTTGTTTGTAATGGCAACTCAGCTAAATCTGTTAATGGACACCTTCTCGTTTACTCGACGATACATAAAACGCCCGCCGATTGTATAGAGCGGCCTATAAGCCCGAACTTGTCGCTAATTGCCGTGGTAAATCCCCGGTCCTGGCATATAATCGAGACTTGTTATGGAAGCAATCAAGAATTGGATCAAAGCACACCCCAATCTCACTGCCTGGATAGTTCTTGCCCTTGGAATGGTCCTCATCCTCATTTGGGAAGCTCGGGACGTGGGCCTGGCAGCCAACCAGTGGTTCTGGCTTCTGGTCGTGGCTGTCCTCGTCGCCGGCGCCTGTATATGGATCATCAGCTGGGGAGATGACGAAGAAGAGGATGAAAAGAAGCTCGCCCAGGCGATTCAAGGTGAGAGCGCTGCGGCCGCAAGTGTGGCGGCTGTTAGCGTAGCGGCCGCCGTCGCGACCGAAGAAGAAGAGTAACAAGGGTCAGAGCTAGGGCAGCAAAAAGATCTTCGTCTTGGCCTAGATCACGCGCACCCACATGCATACCACTAGCAATCATCCCCCCAATTCCCTCACACTTGAAACTGATGCCCAACTACCCGGTCAATCTTCTGCCAATTCGATAATATGAATGAAAACTCGTCCGCTGCAGCGACGATGGAGGAGGCAAACGCCCTCAGCACTGAGCTGAAGGGGTTGTTCGCCATCCACAGCTATACCATCGACAAGCCCTCAGCCGGAAACATCACTTTCTCTGGATCGTTCGTCTGCGACCTGGAAAAGTGTTTCGATGAGCTGCGCCAGCGATTTGAAGGGCTGGGCTATACACCTATGATTCGGGAGCAAGACGGGCAGATCGTCCTCATTGCCATGCCCATGGTATTCGATCCAAAACCCTCGAACTGGCGGACCAATCTGGCCCTGGTCGTGCTGACCATCTTTTCCACTCTCCTTGTCGCAACGGCGGCCGAGATTGCCAACGAAGTGGAAGGGGATTTTGGCGCGTTTGAATTGTATTGGCTATCTGTACAGAATTTATGGCGGGGCATTCCTTACAGCGCCAGCATCATGCTGATCTTAGGCGCCCATGAACTGGGTCACTACTTCGCCGCCCGTCATCATAAAGTGCCGGTGACGCTGCCTTATTTCATCCCCTTCCCCATCCCTCCGATCGGCACCATGGGTGCTTTCATCCGGATCAAGGCCCCGGTAAAGAATCGCCGGGCTCTGTTCGACGTGGGCGCCGCCGGTCCGTTGGCCGGCCTGGTGGTAGCTATCCCCATCTTGCTCATCGGCCTCGCTACCTCACCGGTAGAACCGTATCCCGATGATGGCTACATGGTCGAAGGGAATTCGGTCCTTTATTGGACGGCCAAGCTTGTGGTGAAGGGACAGGTCCTACCGGCCGACTCGGAAGATGTGTTCATGAACCAGATGGCCTGGGCTGGCTGGGTAGGCCTGTTTGTAACTGGACTCAACTTGATACCCGTTGGCCAGTTGGACGGAGGGCATGTGGCCTATACGCTCCTAGGCCGGCGGGCCCGGAGATTATTCCTGCCCGTGATGGTGGGTCTGATCGCTTTGGTGATCCTTACCCAGACCCTTACCTGGGCGATATGGATATTTCTGCTGTTTTTCCTGGGAAGGATCTATGCCGAGCCTTTGGACGACGTGACCCCGTTAGACAACCGCCGGCGCTGGTTAGCTATTTTCACCTTACTGCTGTTTATCCTGGTCTTCGTCCCCATCCCGTTGTCGATTGTCGCACCCTAGCCCGAATTCAATTCACGCATTTAAGGGTGCAAATCTAGTCTTCTGGCCATCTTGCCCATTAATTGAATGAATTTGCTCTGTACTTTCGGGCAGGCACAAGGCCTGCCCCTAGGCCGGTCAGAATGTCAGCATCGATTACTGACATTGATTAGCTCCCACTAGTGCTTAACAAAGTTTGAACCACCCGCCCGAGGAATACATCGGTCGTTAGGGCGACCACAAGGGTCGCCCTAACTGCCATCGAAATGAACTTGCTCTGGGCATCTGGCCAGGCACAAGGCCTGCCCCTAGATCGTTCAGCATGTCAGCATCAATTACCGTCATTGATTGGCTTGTACAAGAGTGTGGCGGATGCAGTATTAACCCCTCAAATATTACATCGGTTCTAGGGGCGGCCCTTGTGGTCGCCTTGCCCGATATTAAAACGAATTTGCTCTGGGCATCTTTGCAGGCACAAGAACTGCCCTTACTCCGGTCGGAATGTCAGTGAAAATTGCTGA
>DASRZI010000141.1:0-5275 GCA_035686605.1 Candidatus Zixiibacteriota bacterium | reverse complement strand
TTATCAAGCACAAAAACAAGGAAGCCTATGCCTGCCAGGTATTGGGCTCGCATATTGGTCGTCGGCCACCAGCTGTTGACCACCGACTGGGCGTGCGGTCCGCCGTAGACGCTCACAACGGTAGGGTAGGGGCCATCTCCGAATCTCGCTGGAGGGCGATAAATGAGGCCATGAAGTTCAACACCACTCCGGTTCTCAAAAGAGATGGCTTCCGGAGATTCAAGATTCAATTCCTCGATCCGAGGATCTAGCTGCTCATGAACAGAGAACAGGATGGAAAAATCCGCGAGCGATCGCAGGGTCATCTTTGGAGGCTGGTCGAGGGAATGGTGCACTTCCACAAATCGCTTGTTGGCATGATCCAGCACCACAGAATGGGAGCCAGGTTCGGTCGTGATCTGTCGAATGTCTCCCCCATTCAAGGACACGGCGTAAAGATGGCTCTCTAGCGGACTGGCCCTGTTGGCAGTGAAGAAAACCGTCTCGCTCTGCTCGTCTACGCCGTAGACGCCATCCACAATCCATGGACCGCCGGTAATCTGACGAATCACCTCGCCCTGCTCATCGAGTAGATATAGATGAAGGTATCCGCTTCTCTCCGATGCCCATAGATACCTGCCGCCATCCAGCCGTTCCATTTTCAGTGGGTAGAACATGTCGTGGAGATTGATCCAGATGTCACTCTGTTCTTGGAGCAGCAGTTGACTCGCACCCGTCGCCGGATTGAAGGCCCGCAGGTCCAGGCTCGTTTGCTCTCGATTCTCAATTTGGGCCCAGATGCGACCATCGGGCAGCCACCCCACCCGCGCGAGATAGAAATCCTCGTCCTCGCCCAGATCTATCCAGACCGGTTCCCCGCCGCCCAAGTCTACGACTCCAAGTCCAACCCTGGCGTTGGCTTTTCCAGCGAATGGATATCGATGGTCTTCCTGGGCTCCTTCGCCGACCGTATCCATCCCCTGATGGGTGATTCGATAGACCGGGATGTGGGTCTCGTCGACGACGGTGAAGGCGATCTGGGTGCTGTCTGGCGACCACCAGTAGCCGCGCATTCGATTCATCTCTTCCTGGGCGATATATTCGGCCAGGCCATGGCTCTTGCCCGAATCCCTGGCGCCGAAAGTCAGCCGGCGCGGCTCTCCGCCATCGATGGCGGCAACAAATATCTCCGCCTCTTGAACAAAGGCGATCCATTCCGCATTGGGAGAGAATCGGGCGTCCAGGATCGGCTTGTCGCTGGCTTCGACGATCAGATGGGATGACGAGACGGCCTGGTCATACACATACAGACCGCCTTCCATAGGGATAAGGATCTTCGATCCATGTTTCGCCCATTCATAGCGGGTCACGCCGGTAGCTCGCTGTCGACGTCTCTCCCGCCGTAGGGCTTCCTCAAGGTTTACATTGGCTTCCGAGACACCGTGCTCGTCCCCTCTCACCAGGGAGACCTCTTCCCCCGTTTGGGTATCGAAACCAACCAGGTGCCTGTTTAGCGTTTGGTCCTGGCTGCCGAGAAAAGTGAGCCACCGGTCATCTGGACTAAAGGCGAAAGAGCCGGGGATAGTCATTCCCGGCCAGGGTAAATCGGCAACATCCTTGAGCGAAATGTCGCGGTGTTCCAACAGTTTAGAAGTTGACATAATGCAATATCCTATAGATTGATGCTGCGGAACGAAGTACGCGCTTGGAGGGGATCATGGAATAGTTGTCTAAGAGTATATCCAGGGAATAGTTAGCGGCTATTCATCCTCGAGGAGTCCACGGCGGGTCAAGGATCAATTGATGCGCTCCAGACAATCTTCGACCGCATTCTTTAGCTCGGCTGGTTTGAAACCATAAGGTCCCAATCCCCCGGCGTAGGCGACGCGACCTTCCATGTCGACCAGATATAGGCGGGTTGGGTAAGCTGCATAAGCTTCGTTGACTCTATCGTCCATAAGGTCCACATAGGTCCTAATACCGTATTTCAGCGTATCCTCACATTGGCCAGCAGCCGCCCGTCGCTCCTCGATGGTCGTCGGATCATATAGGTCAGTGGATACCTTCGGAAACACTCTTTTCACCAATGACTCCTGGATTCCACCTCCAAACCACCATCCGTCGACGGGGTGAGCTTCCCGGATATAAATCGAAATGAACCGCACCTGCTGGTGAAATTGCTCAAAAATCTCGTGGAGACTCACGGTCCCCTTGACGTAAGGAGGTCAGGTGAAGCTGCCGAAGATGAGGGCAACGGGCTTCTTGTCCCTGAAATCGGCCAGTCTAATGCTGTGCTCACCGGTGACATCCTCCAGCTCGAACTCTGGGGCGATGTCACCTACCCTGGGCGCCATCGCATCGTATTTGCGCTGCCACTCGTTGATCACGCGCCGGTACTTGAGTGAATTCTTGATAAATCCAATCGGCATAATGAAGCTCCTTTGAATGTGCATATAGTAGCCGCGCCGTGTAGTTCCGGCAATGGATGCTCTTCGTGGACCAGCCCTCGATTTCGCTCCAGTCGGGCAGGGGGGTGACCTGTTGGACGCTCAGGTGTCGATCAGATGGTGGTTTTTAACTCCCTGGTTCCTGCCATCTTAGACCCCTGATAACAGCCTGTGATTGCAGACGATGAAATGGCTGCCGGCGTTTGGGGATGGCTTCGAAGGAATGGTTTTTGACGGACAGAGGCTTTTGGCGGCCCCGGTCTTGGCCGCGAAAGGGCTAGCTGCGGTACTCCAGACAAATATTGTAGAGCGCCTCCACTGCCGCTGTGTCCTTGACGAATCTGTCCGGAGTGGCCCGCATCTGTTCGAAATAAAGGCCGCTTTGCGATTGGCCCGTCTCGCTTGTCGCCAGCCAGGCAGGGGTTTGCGCTCCCTGGTCTGGGGATTCGTGCCCGCCAAATCCCAGGTTATGGCTGAGTTTCGAGCTGACATCGCCAGGGTGACAGGCATTGACGGCCACTCCATGGGCCTTGAACCTGCGTGCGAAAGCTGCAGTTAGCATCCGGTTAGCCTGCTTCGACTGCCTATAGGCGATTCCGTTTCTATATGGACGGCGACGAAATTCCAGGTCGTCCAGGTCAAGATCGCCGGCCCAGTAGCTGGCTACGTTCACGACCCTGGACGGAGCGGAGCTGGCCAATGTCTCCCTGAAGGCCATGGTCATCCAGAAGTAGCCCATGATGTTGGTAGCGAACTGCATCTCGAGCCCTTCTGGCGTTTCCAAGCGGCTGCGGGGTGTCGCGGCAGCGTTGTTAACCAATACATGCAAAGGTCCTTGCCAACGGTCGGCTAGAGCCTGGATCTCGCTCTGGCGTGAGAGGTCTGCCAGTTCATAGCTAACCCGCTCGTTGCCGGTGGTGCTGATGATCTCTTGAGCGCACTGGACCATGCGGGAGTCGTCCCTGCCTACCAGTACCACCTGGTACCCAAGCACAGCCGCAATCTGGCTTGCTGTGGCTTTGCCAATAGCCCCAGTGGCGCCGGTAACAATGCAAACTCGTGAATCGTGTTCGGTCATCATATCCTCCGCAGACTTGAGATTACCGATTACATTATACTTTCTCAACGCTTCTGCGGTACAGTACCTGATCCAGTTTGGTGGACCAATTTGGTGGACCAGTTTGGAGGACCAATTTGGCGGACCAGGTAGATAGAATTCGGGATGTGCGACAAAGGCAAACACGTTGGTCGAAGGCTACATATTGCGTCAATAGAAAACGTTACCGAGCGGGCATTCGTTGCGTCACAATTGATGTTACCGCGTCAATCGCCTCAGTCGCTGGCTACGTATTGACCAGGGCGAAAAGCCATCGTACTATGTATCCGGGTGACGTAACGGAGGCCGTTATCGAGATTGGGCAAACGTCCGGGGGGTAATTATGGATAGCAATATGAAGCGGGGCTTGCAGGCCGTTCTAGTTTATTCGGTACTGTTCCTCTTCTTCATCCAGCTCATCACTGACTTCATAGCCGGGATTTATGGTTATGGCGTTCTTGGAACAGAAATTCCGGTAGAGATTGCCGCCATCGTCTTCTTTCTTTCTCCATTTTTGCTGCTCTTCTTCAAAAGAGGCCTTGGGACCACCACATTGATCGTGCTCGGGGAGCTGGTCTTGGCCTGCAGAGTGATCGAGGTCTGGCTTCCCATCCGTTTTCAGCTTCTCGTGGCTGGTCTTGGCGCCGGTCTATTCCTTTTTCTGTTTCCGGCTCTGCTCTGGCATCTCGGCCGCCGTAAGGGGTTGGGAGTTGGCCGGCTGCTGGCGACCTCCCTGGTCTTGTCGGTTGCCGCCTCGGTCCTATTTCGAACTCTGGGCTCGACGATAGACATCACAAATGCAGGCTGGTTCAGGGTGATAGCCGCCGTTATCGCCATTGGCGCCGGCTTATTGCTGCCCCGGGTTTTTCGGGGTGAATCCACGAATGCCAAGCGCATCGAAAAGGAATCTGCAAAAGCAGGTTGGGGCAAAACAATCGCCCTCAGCTTTGGCATCTCCTCCGTCTATCTGCTGCTTTATTTCGGTTTTTCAAGCCCGGCCGTCATCACACGCTGGACCGGATCTGATTACCTGGTTACCCTGTCATTGGCTGCCATTAGCCTCGTCGCCTTCGTCTGGCTGTTGGCTTTTGGTAGGCGAGCCAGCTTCTCGAAGCTGCCGCTAGCGGCCAAAATCATTTCGGCCATTTTCGTCCTTGCCCTCTCCCTCACCCTGGCGGTCAACCAGGCCGCATTGCCTATAGATCCAAACGCTTATCCCCTGCTCGACCCTGGCGTAAGCAGATTCAGGAATACAGCCTTGTTTGCCCTTCTGCTCCTCTACCCAGTCCTTTTCATCGATTTTGGATTACTGACCGGTGAAACCGTCCGGACACGACCATCGATGCGAATGCTCGGCTTGGGATTTGGCCTGTCCTCGGTTTTCATGGTAATCATGATCCTGGCCAACGTCTTCACCAGCACCTGGTCCTACATCGAGCCCGTCCTTGAACCACTATTCAGGTATCGCTACTGGCAGGTCTTCCTGCTCGTTGGCGTTGTCCTGACCGCCTCGATGTTGGTCGTACGATTTGCCCCGGTATCACCTCAAGCAGAGAGCCTAGATCGTCGGGCGCGCAAAGCAGTAGCCGGCCTGGTTACGGCCCTATACTTTTGCGTCATTGCCGCCATACTTATACTGGAACCCAAGCCAGCTGAGCCGGCGAGGGTTGATTCATTGGTCGTGGCCGGTTTTAATCTTCAACAAGGGTACGGCCAGGATGGACAGCGAAGTCACGTTGAGCAGTGTGAGCTG
>DASRZI010000140.1:0-4048 GCA_035686605.1 Candidatus Zixiibacteriota bacterium | reverse complement strand
GGGAACGCAACATCATCATCCCCACCTTTAAGCAGATGCAGGATCCGGCCCTGATACCGGATTCGATTCGACGCCCGTTGAAGGACGTCGGCTTATGGGACCTGAATCCCCTCAACCTTTTCCGGATCAGCTGGCACAATGAGCCGGTATCATCCGGGGGTGGATTCGCCGGGGTCAATTACCTCGAATTACCAAAGGAACTAACTGGCGTCGATGCCCGGATCATCACCCTGGTGGGTAAGTGGTTCCCAACTGGCGCCCATAAAGTTGGGGCGGCTTTTGGCTGCCTTGTCCCCAGGCTCGTAACCGGACAATTTGATCCGACCACCCAAAAGGCTGCCTGGCCTTCGACCGGCAATTACTGCCGAGGAGGAGCCTATGATTCAAATCTGCTGGCCTGCGAATCCATCGCCATCCTGCCAGAGGGAATGAGTAAAGAACGTTTCGACTGGCTGGCAGGTGTAGCCGGTGAAGTTATTAAGACCCCGGGGTCGGAAAGCAACGTCAAAGAGATATTCGACAAGTGCTGGGAGCTGCGCAGGTCCGGCGAAGACATCGTAATCTTTAACCAATTCGACGAATTCGGGAACTATCTCTGGCACTATTCCATCACCGGCAAGGCCATGGCCGACGTTCTAGAGAGGACCATGGGACCAAACGATAACTATCGGGGCGTCGTATTGACCACCGGATCGGCTGGAACCATCGGCTGCGGTGATTACATGAAGCAGCTCTATCCCACCAGCAAGATAGCAGCTAGCGAAGCGCTCCAATGTCCAACATTGCTGTACAATGGTTTTGGCGCCCACCGCATCGAAGGTATTGGGGACAAGCACATTCCCTGGATTCACAATGTCAAGAACACCGACATGGTCATGGCAATCGACGACCTGGCGACGATGGACTTGATTCGTCTCTTCAACGAGCCTGCGGGCCAAGAATACCTGTCGACCCAGGGAGTGACCGACGAATTCATTGACCAGCTCCCCCTGCTGGGAATCTCCAGCGTAGCCAATATGCTTTCAGCCATAAAGTTCGCCAAATACTACGAATTAGGCGCCCAAGATGTCGTCTTAACCGTGGCGACGGACTCGATGGAAATGTATGAGAGCCGCATCGTTGAGCTTCGAGAGGAGTTAGGCGAATTCACCAACCTGGACGCGGCTGGCGCTTATCACCGGTTTTTGATGGGCGTCACCACCGACAATATGCAAGAGCTCGGTTATTATGAACGGAAGCGGATCCATAACCTGAAGTATTACACCTGGATCGAACAGCAAGGGCTGACATACGAAGAGATCCAGGCCCAGTGGTATGATGATGATTACTGGACGGGTCTGCAGCCCCAGACCGAGCAGATCGACCAGATGATTGAATCCTTTAACGAGCGGGTGGGCTTAGGATAGAAAGCAAATAGAAACCGGGTTTCTTCAAGAAACCCGGTTTCTTCGCTAGGAACGTCTCGACTAATTCGCCAACGTCCTTCAGACAGTTTCCTCCATTCGGCGAACGCATTGCAGCCGTCGATTCATCAAATAGGTCTGATCGCATATATCTAATACCTGGGTATGCGTGGGTCGACTTCAAGGGCCCAACGGTTGATGCCGCCGTCCAGATTGTGCAGCTTGCTGAAGCCATGCTGCTGCAGCAGTAGGACTATCTCAGCACTTCGGACCCCAGTCCGGCACTGAACGACGATTTCCTGAGCTGTATCAAGTTCACCCATACGCTCAAGCACTTGACCTTTTGGCATCAGTACGGCCCCCAGGTGACCCAAGTTAGATATCTGCCATTCGTGGGGTTCGCGAACGTCCAGAATCAAGGGACTTTCACCCTGCGCTAACAATGCATCTAATTCGTCAGGACTCATCTGGGGTACGGCGGCAAATGCAGTGCTGTCCATGCCAGCAGTGTACAGACTATGGTCGTGGGCCGGAACGCCGCAGAATTGTTCGTAGTCGATGAGCTCCGTTACCGTCGGATTCTCCCCACAGACCGGACATTTTGGGTCTTTCCGAAGGCGAACCTCGTCGAAGGACATGCTCAGAGCATCGTAGATAAGTAGACGTCCTATGAGAGAGTCGCCGATGCCGAGAATGAGTTTGATGGCTTCCGTGGCCTGAATGGCGCCGATGGTGCCCGGGAGCACACCCAGGACGCCGCCTTCGGCGCAGCTGGGAACCAATCCCGGCGGCGGAGGTTCTGGAAACAGACAGCGGTAGCAAGGGCCTTCTTTTGCATAGAATACCGAGGCCTGCCCTTCAAAACGGAAGATGCTGCCGTAGATATTTGGCTTGCCCAAGAGAACGCAGGCGTCGTTGGTGAGATAGCGAGTGGGGAAGTTGTCTGTGCCGTCGATGATGACGTCATAAGGAGCCAAAATCTCCAGGGCGTTTTCAGAAGTCAGGGGGACGTTAAAAGGATCCACACGGACGAGGGGATTGATCTCTTTGATCCGCTCTGTGGCGCTTGCCAATTTTGAGCGGCCGACGTCGCTCGTGCCGTGGATGACCTGGCGCTGCAGGTTGGAGTAGCTAACCACGTCATAGTCCACCAACCCGATCCGGCCAACCCCAGCCGCAGCCAAATACATAGCCAGCGGCGAGCCAAGTCCACCCGCGCCAATGAGCAAGACGCTGGCAGCCTTCAATTTCCTCTGACCGGTCATGCCCACCTCGGGCATAATCAGATGCCGGCTGTACCGTTGGATTTCTTCGTTTGATAACCTTTCCGCCTCAGCGCTGGCCTGCCCGGAGCCAGCTAAAGATGCTGGTTCAGAGCTGATATTTAATCTTGAATTCACTGTATCTTCTCCAACTGACGGGCTAGCTTGGCCGATTCTGTGATGCCGTAATTGATGCTCCTGACGTTTCCTCTCCCATCCACGATCACGGTCGTTGGAACGGTAAACACACCATATCGAGCGGCCATCTCCGGTTCGTAATCTGTGTCTATGTGACGAACATTTATGACCCTGCCGTACTCCTCTTCTAAGCTATTCAAATACAGCTCTTGGGTCGTACATGGGGCGCAATTAGCGCTGCCAAAGTATAACAGCGATGGTCGGTCAGGTTCGGATGGGATCAGAGCCAATACCTGGTTTGCCCTCCTGATGTGCAGGATTCGGAACAAATACCAGAGAATAAGAAAGACAAATATGATTATTCCAGAAAAAATCGCACGTTCTATCATCTTCCACCTCGTTTAATTGGACTTCGACTAAAGTCGGGAATGTTCAGCCGGTTTAGCTGGTAGTATAAAAAACACCCTGCGCAGAATCCCAGAAACAGGTTCAGCCCGGCTAACCAAATGATTAGCCAGAGCAGAATCCAGCCTAGGCTGCTGCCAAGAATCAGAAACAGAACCGCAAAGGCCAGCACCATGGCGCCAAATCCTTGGGCGAAGCGATGGGGTTCTGAGTTATCGATAATCACTTCAGATTTAACTAAGCCGGAAGGGCGCATTATTCGAAGGTACACCTGTTTGAACAAAGAGAGCCTTGGAAAAACTGTCCCCACGAACATGACCAGGCACACAAAGATGATCAATGCCAAGCTGTCAACAATGAAAGCAAGCATCAGCAAGGCGATTATCATCGCCTGGTTCGTGCGCAATGCAGAGTGGTCAACTTTACTGAAGTTTTCCTGCAGTTCCATAACCGGATCTCATTATATGGGCATCAATAAAGGATCTCTACCTGGTCTTAACTGTCAACTACCCCCGGCAATGGAGGGGACGATCAATAACGTATCATCCTTCTCAACCGCCGTCGCTTCACCGTCTCCATAGCGGATGTCTTCTTTGTTTAGGTAGATGTTTACGAAGCTGCGAAGCTCCTTCCCGTTATATAAATGCTGACGAAGGTCCGGGTATTTGCCAGTCAAATCAGACAGCGCTTCACCCACGGTTTCGCCTTCGACGAAAACATGGTTTTGACCGTCTGAGTAAGGTCTGAGTGGTGTCGGAATTCGAAAGGATCAACAGAAAGATTGAGAAAGAAGGCATTGATGCCATCTTCATCTCTGATGTTATCGATGCCCGGCGCTCT
>DASRZI010000139.1:0-3612 GCA_035686605.1 Candidatus Zixiibacteriota bacterium | reverse complement strand
TACCACCACCACCGTAGCCACCACCGCTACCTCTACCACCACCACCGTAGCCACCACCCCTGTTATCTGTCCGAGGGCGAGCTTCATTGACCACAATGGTTCGATCTTTTAGTGTTTTACCGTTAAGGCCCGTGATTGCAGCTTCAGCCTCAGACTTTGTGGCCATTTCAACAAACCCGAATCCCTTGGGTCGCCCGCTATACTTGTCCATAATAATGTCTACAGAAGCTACCTCTCCAAAAGCCCCAAATTCTTGCCGTAAGTCTTGTTCAGTTACCTCGTACGATAAGTTACCCACATAGATTTTCATATTGGTATCCCCTTCTTTAAATTGTGTAATCCTTGTTCTAGTGACACACAGACTAGGTACTCCTGACCCATATATGTCTTCAAGAGCAAACTAGCGTGATCTGCTAAGTTTGACCGTATTGTGGCAATCGCTACAATACACCAGTCTGCCTTCACTAGGCTCAAACGTTATTTCCGTGTCTTTTCTACACCAGGCGTAGAAGGCACAAAGCGTTCACCACCTGGAACTGGAGCTGTAGTTTCCACCGTTGGAACGCTGTGCTTTTTTGGTTCGACGGCATGAGGGACAACGCCTAGGCTCATTGGTAAAGCCTTTAGATTGGAAGAACTCTTGTTCCCCAGCGCTGAAAGTGAAGGTAGTCCCACAATCGGAACATTGGATCGACTTGTCCTCAAAACTCATTGGGTGACCTCCTCTCTTCTATTAGTTGAAGTTTGGGTCATCCAAGACTTTATAAATATAAGGGGATTTTAAGAAGCTTATAATAACCTAAACCGAAACTATTAAATATATTCTACACCAAAGCGACCAAGTTTGCAAATAGATAAGTAGCCTTGACAAGGCGGCTACTCAAGTATGCATAAGCCGGAGTATTATTAAGACAGGAATTTGAAAAGAATCCAGGACCCCGCTCATCTCACTGCTAATATCTATTCAATTTACTCTGGCGCTTGTTTTTTGGTCTTGCGCTTTCTCGCCTCTTGAGCCTCGACTGTCGCCTTCTCCCTAGCTAAATAGGCTTCCCTTCTTGCCTGTTCTCTAGCTAATTGCTCTATTTCCTCAGCAGCACGCTTCTCCGATCGCTTGGTTTCCTTCTCTTTCTGGGTCTCTTCAATCGCCCGTTCTCTAGCCAAATAGGCTTTCTTTCTCTCATGCTCTTTGGCTAGGCGCTCAGCTTCCTCTGCAGCGCGCTTTTCTAATCGCCTGGCCTCTTTGAGTGATTGTTCTTCCTGGTCTACCATCGTTCCACCTCTCATCTTTAGATAATCTCGGAACCGGCCGTAAATCACTTTGTTGCAGTAACTTGCCCCCTCGAAATTGAGGGGTGCCTAGCTCATGGATAACCTCTGCACAAAGACTAATCCCGTATATTATACCAGAAAACATAGACCCAAATATGTATCAACACGGTCATAGGCCTTTAATAGGGAGAGAAATCCTGGCCAGCCAGTACCAATTATACTACTCGTTTCATCCCCGATAAATAGGAATAGCCCTGCTGACCGAATGCCTATGATTTGTCAATTTGGCGAAATTCCCTTCCGCCCGTTGGGGGAGGAAAATCTAGCTGGGTTTTCAAGCAAGCCGAGGGTGTGTGTTGCCGGTCATCATGTGCCGGGTCTGCGATAGCACAAGGCTGGAACGCAATACCGCTGCGAGGTAGTCGGGGATGAGGAGTGGCCGCCCCTTCTCGTCGCGGTGAATGCGGATGACATGAAACTCGGTGGAGCAAACGCCGTCTGACTCGGCTCGGTAGACCTTGTTTAAGTAAGGACGGAGGCGAGCAAATAGCACGTCGTCCTTGACGTAGCCGAAGCAGTTGCCCTTGCCGTCCTCCTCGGTGCTCTCAACGCGCTCGCCGGTGTTAGTCTGGACGTTCGCCAGGCCGAGATAATCATCCTCGGGTTTGACGATACGCTGATCCCGTATAAAGTCAGCAATATCCAACAGCATGGTCGCTCGGTTATCAGTGTATCGGGCCTGAACGGCGCGAATGGCATTCATGCGCTCGGGGTGGAAATAGTCGGGATAGAGTTTTTTGACGGTGCGGATATCGCTGGCCCGAACTGCGTAAGCCATGCGGCCATCGGGCAGAGGCAATTTAAGTCCAAGAGCGTCCAGCACGAAGTCGTCGAGACCTGAGAGGAGTGCATCAGCCTTCGCCAGTTTTTCCGATCGCGCCGAACGGGCGGCGTCAAGCGGAATGAGGAAACGTTGGTCGTCCTGAAGTCGTGGGATCAGCAGTCGCTCAACGTCGGCAGTTGTTATCTTGCCTTGGACTTGACTACTCTGAGCCCGCTGGAGCTGTAATGAGCCAGGACCAGCAGTCATAAACGCTTGGATAAAGTGAGGACGCAGCGTAGGCCGCTTGATAGCGATCAGGTTCGCCGAAATGCACCACTTGGGGTAGGTCGCTGGAACCACTGCAGGTGCGCCTAACGTTCCACGCTGAGAAACTACAAGATCCCCAGGCTCTACCTGTGTTCGTTCGAGTTCAGCGGCCTTGGTAGGATTCAAGAAAACAAGGTTACTCTCGTTGATCCGACCATCGTCCGTTATGTTGGAGATGCGTAGCAGTGGGACACCGGTCGGAACATAGTCCTCATGCTTGATCGCAGAGCCGAAGGGACCACATACCACACAAGCGTACTCCATGAGAGGCTTGATTCTGGGATGTGCCTCTCGCAAGCGTCGGGCATTCTCACGGAATTCCGGCAAATAGTAGAAGACATCGAATCGTGCCTCGATCTCGCCCCGACGGAGGGCATAGCAGCTGTCGAGGCTCAGACGAAAAAAGATTCGAGTTTCCTCTCAAAGGCCCGGTACTTCCCAAGGACGCCGGTGTTGGCCAACACCCTGCGGGTACGCTCCTGCCATTCTTCTACGCCAGTATCGACTGTGAGGGCCTTATCGAACGTCACTTCGGTTTCAAATAGGTCCGTCGCGTGGATTTCTACCTTACTCTTTCTGTCCTCGTCCTTGACTGTTATCCGCGGTGTCTTTCGACCGGTGGCGTCGTAGCCTATATTGGCTGGCGCAGCCATGAAGATCGCTTCGTCATCGTCTGGTACTTCATTTTCTGCCCGCTTGCGGACAAAGACAATGCTCGCCTTCACCCCTGCGCCCGCGTGCTGGAAAGCCTCATGTGGTAACGAGATAACAGCTAGTAATTGGAATCGCGCGAGGAGCCAATCACGCACACCCTGTAATGATGAATTGGTCAGAATCTCGGCTGGTCGAGAATGGCTGAAGTATACCGCAAGTTGACGGGTGAATATGTTAGCCGGGACACCATGAAGCGAAGATACTTCGAGGCCAAGCGAAGAATCAATAGTTCTCTGAAAGCGTCTGAAGATGAAAGCATATATTGAACTTTGTGATATAGCGCTGATGGAAGAGGTCGCAAAGTCCCAGCAGGACAAGCTACTGATCAGACTACTTTCCCGCTTGGGTTGCAGGATATCGGAGGCACTAGCACTTAAGGTTAAAGACGTAGATTTTGAGCAGAAAACTGTGACGATATTGCACCTTAAGAGAATTATAAAAGTGTCCTGCCCCAGGTGTAAAGCACGACTAGGTAT
>DASRZI010000138.1:0-2881 GCA_035686605.1 Candidatus Zixiibacteriota bacterium | reverse complement strand
GGCGTACGCGGCGATCATCGAAGGGTGACCGGCGCGTGTCTAGAGCCACAAAATGGGTCATCAAAGACGGTAAGGAGAGGTAATCGTCAGCGAACTGCTGCAAGGCCGTGGCCCAGTACTGGCGAGGCAGCAAAAAGAGATTAAGCATGTCCAGGCGGTCCGTCTGGTAATCGACCAATAGTTGGTCCCGATCGGCGGGCATGCACAGCTCCACCCGTTCCACATTGCCGGTCCAGCGGCCGTGGTAGGTGGGATTTCGGATCAGAGTCATCGGTTCGCCGACTTGTGGGGCGGCCAGTTGAAAAGGCCCGTTAGTCGCCAGGTTCTCGGGTTTAGTCCAATCATCACCATAAAGCTCAACAAGGTGACAAGGCACCGGCAAAGCACTGTGCAGAGCTACCAGGTGGGGGAAATAGACCCGCGGCCCTTCCAGTTCGACGGCCAGGGTAAAGGGATCTAGCGCTTCTACACGGACCAGGTCAGGGTCTGATAACTCACCTTGATGGTAAGCTCGGGCCCCTTTGATGTCATACAGCAGTGGGGCCACGTCACTATTTGTAGCGGGGTTCAGCGCGCGCTTCCAGGCATAGGCGAAATCATGGGCCGTTACAGGTCGTCCATCTGTCCACTGTACATCCTCCCGCAGGTAAAAGATGTACTTTCGTCCGTCCGCCAATATTTCCCAACTGCGAGCTACATCGGGGACGACGTTCATCTCCGGCGAATGTTTGGCCAACCCGCTGTATATATTTTCAAAAACTCTGTTGTAATAATAATTGCTAGTCATCGCTGGATCCAGGATCGGCGGGATCTGTAAGTCTACGCGTAAGGCGTGGGGCGCTGGGGGGAGAGGGGTGGCCGGTCGGGCTAAACCGGCTTGCTGCCAGAGCGTGAATCCCTTGTCATAGGCTCTTCGAGCCTGGCGAAAATCGGATAACAGGTGATAGGTTAATCCCAATTTCATCTGGGTACGCGCAGCCCGCTCGTAGTCACCCCCTTCCTTCAGCAAAGGTATCGCTCGAAGATAATGGGCAATGGCTTCCTGGTGGGCGTATCGAGATCGTGCGATATCACCAGCCCTGAGGGAATACTCTACCGCCTTGTTCGAATTGCCAGACTCGGAGTAGTGCATGGCCAACTGGACCGTGATCTCATCCAGCTGTCCGGCATAGAGCTTCTCGAGAATGGCGCCAATCTCGCCGTGTAACAGCCGTCTTTCTACTTCTCCGAGATCGTTATAGAGATAGCGTTGGAACAGAGCATGAGCAAAGCGGTAGCGAGCCAACATTATTTCGCCGATAAGCACCGCGGAGCTTTCGCGCACTAGTTGGTGTTGCCGTGAGAGCTGGACGGATAACGTCCGCAGCAGCTTCCGCTCCTGCATCTCATGAACAGCGGCAATAACCTGGGCTGTGAAATTCTCGCCCTCGACCGAGGCCACCGTCAAAATCTCGCGCAGCTCATCCTCAAGCCGGCTGATCCGCGACTCGATGACGCCCTCCACCCGGGTAGGCAAGATGGTCCAATCTAGCTGGGGTCCTTCTACCCAATTCCCGTCTTTGTTTTTTATAAGATCTCCCCGCTCATGCAGATCTCTAAGCAGCTCGACGGTAAAAAGGGCATGACCACCAGCATGCGCAAAGAGCCGGTCCCGAAAGGCATCTCCCAGTGTGTTGGGCTCGCTATCAACGAAATCGCCCACGAACTGCCGGCTCTGAACTTGGTTGAGGTCGATCCAAATCCCACCATGAATGCGCTTCAGTTCGCTGAGCACCGGATCAAGAGGATGTTGGTCCCCATCACGACCCAGGGCTATCTCCTCTGGACGGTAGGCGCAGACCACCAGTAATCGAGTCTCGGCCAATTCACGTCCAAGATAGAATAAGAGATTGATAGAACCGCTGTCTGACCACTGCATGTCATCCAGGAGCAGCAGTAATGGGTGAACCTTTGATACTTTGACCAGTACATCCCTGACTTCTTCAAATAGGCTGCTCTGATCCAATATACCTGGAGCAGATTTATCTCCTTTAACTAAAGTCTTTACTTGGTCCTGCAATCGCACCCCGGCCGGCATGGCTGTGGCGACACGTTTTAATAGGCCCTGTGCAGGGATCAAGGTATCAACGAGGTTAGGTCCATGATCGACGAGAGCGCGAACGGATACAGGCATAGCTGACCACAAACGTAATACGCCCTCTCTATCCAAGATGCCACTTTTCCAGGCTGGTTCAATATCCCCGGTTAGTTGGCGGAGAAGCACGCGAAACGGCGCATAAGGATCGCCGCTGCCAGTGAAGGCGCTGCAGGTTCCTTGGACAACAAGAAGCTCGGGTTCCTTTTCTTGGGCTGAGCGGGAGAAAGCATCCAGAAGGGCAGTTTTGCCACTGCCAGCGTCCCCAGCGATGAAGAAGATACCGCCTTTGCCCCCGAGGGCATCGCCGAGAATCCCTTCTAATCTTTCCAGCTCACGCTTCCGGCCAACAAACACTGGTTGCTGAACATCACCCCTTTCTCCATCTAAGAATTCGGGGATTCTGACATATTCCTCAGCGGATGCATCTTCTGATCCCAACGCCTCGAGGGATTTTAGCGGGGGGAATTCGGCGGGAAGTCCTTTTATAACTAGCTGGCGGAGGTGTTCGGAGAAGGCCATGTCTTTCAACCGGTGCCGGCCGAGGTCAAGCAGGCTAACTCCTCGAGGCAAACCTTCCTTCAAGAGGGCGGCTGTGGTCTCAGACAGCAGCACCTGACCCCCATGGCCGGCATGGGCGATACGGGCAGCACGGTGGACGTCCATACCCACGTAGCCCTCTTCGGCCGCTAAAGGCTCTCCTGTGTGCAAGCCCATCCGAATCCGCACCTGCGAATCTTGCGGCCA
>DASRZI010000137.1:0-2889 GCA_035686605.1 Candidatus Zixiibacteriota bacterium | reverse complement strand
TGTGTCATCAGATGACGGCACTAATCTAGCTTTGAGATCCGGATCTTTCATGTCCCTGTCGAGAGGAAACATCGGCCTTTTGATTCTCTTATAATTAAGACGCTCCAAGTCTTGGTCTACACCACCGGGGGTTAGCGCCATTATCCAGTCTGCCCTCATGTCATAAAGCTCAGGTACTAGATAGCCGATTTTTACAACGACAATATCCGTTTGACGAGGATTCAGCCCCAACCGAGTAAAGTCGATTTCCCTGTGATAGGGCTTTCGTTTCTTGGTCACAATAACGTTCACACTGCCAACCTTCACAACGACTTCAGTTTCAGCATGCCTATCTCCATGTTCGATAGCTTCTACTGTGCCTGATAGCTGTATCGGAGGAGCATAACGCGCATCAATGGCAGCACCGGCAAATGCTTCAACTTTCCCACCAACACCTGCTTCAACTGCCGCTTTTACAAATTCCGGTCCTGGTATGGAAGCATAAATAAGAGAAGGTCCGTTTCCTGATTTAAATTCAGGACGTGTGAGTATTTCACTTAATGTCCAAGTTACATCACCTGCTCCCCCAGCCGTAGGATTGTCTCCCATATCACTGATAATGAAAGGGTGCTTACGGCTGGCAATTGCCTTGTCAAGGCTTTCGCTCAGAGAAGCCGTGGGGGCTACAAAAGCAAAGTCTGACCTCGCATCCCAAAAGCTGCTTGCCAGTTCCTCGGCAGTCATTGTCACTTTTTCTTTGTCATCTCCTGTAACCATTACTACGGCATGATTCCGCGGTTCGTCGGCCCACGCATATCCAATCCATATTGCAGCATCAACAATGCCGTTTTGAGTAGAAGCAGGTGCAACCTTGGCGTATAAACTCTTTCCTGGTTCTAATCTTGTGCTTGTCTTTTCTCCAGGCAACAATATAGGCACAGGAATCCACGCCTTATAAGCAGGTTTTCCTTTGCCACTCTCTATTCTGGACAACAGGTTATCCACTGCCCGTTCTTTCGATTCCAATGCGTCCTCATGCGGTGCCATCCGATAACATGTGATCAGGTCAGTGTTTTGGGCCAGTCGCCACGAAACATTGCCATGCAAATCCATTGAGGTCGAAATAATTGTTTCCTTACCAACTACCTCCCGAATTCTGATGATAAAATCACCTTCCGGATCATCAAGACCTACCACACTCATGGCCCCATGAATATCAAAGAAAAGGCCATCATACGGTCCATCTTCTTTAAGCAAATCGAGTGTCTGTGATACGAGCGATTCGTACGCCACCCTGGTAACAGCACCTCCGGGTAAAGCATGCCCCCTTAATGTCGGGATCCAATTCGCCCGCCTCCGATTCGGCGAGTCAGGAGATAGAAACGGATAGAACGTGAAAACATCATCACCCGTCTTAGCCTGAAAAGCTTCTTCATGGGTAAGTGCTGGTGAAAATGTACTTGATTCTATGGCTAATCCTGCTATGGCAATGCGTGGAAGCTCTTTTGTTTGAAGAGTATTTCCTCCCTCTTGCTTATCGGTTGGCTGACATCCAGCCGCTGCGAATAGCAGAAGAAACACTAAGCCGAAGAGCATTTTCCTCATATCAGTTCCTCCCTGGATATTTCGATCAGTTTTGATTCGTTTGATGCCTAACGGTTTGAATAAACGTCCGTCTTAATGGCGTTTGTTTTTTGTTGGCCATAGCTTTCAAAGGTACTGTCAAGCTAGTGAATCAGAAGGCTAGAGGGCTACAAGACATTGTGTCTCTCAATTCTTCTGAATACTAGATATTGCAGGCGCAAAATGTGAATTTTCATTAACCTGACAATGCCAACCCAGGAGCTACTTCTTCCTGAAGTGGACAACGTAGCCGCCGCCTGCGGCCATGCTTGCCTTGAGCTTGCTCGCTGAAGTTACGTTCACCGAGCTCTCCCAGATGCGGTCCGGGTAGTCAGCAACCTCCTCTGCATCTGAGTAGATTCTCGCCTTGTATTCGCCAGCTCCAAGGAATCGGAGCGGGATTTCAACCTCTCTAAACTGGTTCGCGTTCATGCCACCCAGAAACCAGCTGTCACCCGACTTTCGAGCCATAATGATGAACTGTCCCGGGAAGCCGTCGAGGACCTTGGTGTCGTCCCAGGTCGTCGGGACTACCTCAAGAAAATCGAGTCCGGCCGGGCTCATGTGGTAACTGTAAGGTGTGTCGGGAGCGACCTGCAATGGGCTCTCAAAAACTACAAACATTGCGAGCTGATGGGCGCGTGTTCCCATCACGAATGGACCAGGTTCGTCTGACCCGATGGCGCGAAACGTCTCCTGTGTCTTATGGCGAAAACCACCTGGTGTGAAATCTATCGGTCCGCAGAGCATGCGTGTGAAGGGGACCGTCACGTTATGTTCGGGGGTTATGCGTTCGCTCCACTTATTGTACTCGTTACCGAGCACACCCTCGCGGGTCAGGAGGTTCGGATATGTACGGCGGAAGCCGGTTGGCTTGTAGGCGCCATGGAAGTCTACCGTGAGCCTATGCTTCGCTGCCAGTTTGACGAGCCGGTGATAGTAATTGACCATCTCCTGATCGTCTCGCTGCATAAAATCTACTTTGACGCCGGCCACTCCCCACTTCTCATAGAGTGGAAAGGCCTTTTCCATTTGCTTATCGGCGTTATCCCAGTCGAGCCAGAGAAGGATCCGGACACCTTTATCAGCGGCGTATTCGACGAGTCCGGGGATGTCGAGTTCAGGAATAGACTTGGTGATGTCAGCCGCGGGATTCCCTACCAGGCCGAAAGGGTGATTCAGGTCGAAGGGAGGGCCATACCACGTCCAGTCGACTAGCTGGTACTCCCAGCCCATTTCAGCTGCAAAGTCGACGAAGTATTTCATGGAGTCGGTACTCATTCCGAC
>DASRZI010000136.1:0-7744 GCA_035686605.1 Candidatus Zixiibacteriota bacterium | reverse complement strand
CCGCAGTAGTGCTTGTCGACGGCATGTTTGAAATAGAAGGGCAAAATGTTTCGCGTCAACTCGCGCCCCACATCTATCCTCAGCTGTTCTAGAGCCACGATCGACTCTCCCATACCAGCATGCTATAGTCCAGAGACATCGGAGTTCACAAAGTTGACAATTTCTTTTAACTTCATCCAGATCGACACCGAACGACATTCGCAATCACTAATCTGCCAAGTCACAACCTTTCTGATATGAAAAAGTCATCATGGTTCGCTCCCTGGTCGATACTTGCCAAGAATGGAATAGATTCAGTCGTTAGTTGTATAGCAAGGAGAAACTCATGAAGGTTCTATTTATTGGGGGGACAGGCATCCTTAGTTCAGCATGTACGCAACTTGCCATAGAGCGTGGCATCGATCTATACCTGCTCAATCGTGGCAAAACTTCGCGTAGCGTTCCGAAATCTACAAAGCTCTTAAAGGGTGATATCAGAGATAGAGCTTCAGTGACCCGAGCATTCGGAGATGAGACATTCGACACGATCGTAGATTGGATCGCTTTTGAGCCCGATCATATTGAGACCGATTTAGAATTATTTCGAGATCGTACTGGACAGTTCATCTTTATCAGTTCCGCCTCAGCCTACCAAACCCCACCAGTTAGTCAGCCTATTACAGAGGCGACTCTGCTCAGCAATCCATATTGGGCATATTCAGGGGCAAAAATCGCATGCGAAGATCGGCTAATACAAGCCTACCGCCAGGAGGCATTTCCGATAACAATTGTGCGCCCGTCACATACTTACGACTGCACATTATTTCCAGTGCATGGGCAGTACACAGTGGTGCATCGTATGCGAACAGGTAAGCAGGTAATCGTTCACGGAGATGGCACTTCGCTGTGGACGTTGACGCATCATCGCGATTTTGCCAAGGGATTTGTAGGTCTATTGGGCAATAATCAAGCAATTGGTGAGATCTTCCACATTACCTCGGACGAAGTGCTGACATGGAACCAGATATATGAAGAGGTAGCCCGAGCTGCTGGTACGACGGCTAATATTGTCCACATCCCATCTGATTTCATCTCCGCTTTCGACCCGGTATGGGGTGAAAGTCTCTTGGGAGATAAATCCCACAGCATGATATTTGACAATGCAAAGATTAAACGCATCGTACCCGATTTCACAGCAACTATTCCTTTTGCACGCGGGGTCGAAGAAATTATCGCTTGGTATGACGCCGATCCGTCTCGTCAAATTGTCGACAGTGAACAAGATCGCGTGATGGATGAAATCGTTGCAGCGTATATGACAGCATATCCATGAATAATTTAACAGATGGATCTTGTCTTCTGTCCTATTTGCGCGTGTTTAGGTTTAGTCTACCGGTAATCGTGTCAGGAAATCAGGGTCCGATAATTCAGCGTTGAGACGTTTTCTTACCGGGTTTGACACCTCGTTTGGTGACTGGAGAATATCGACAGCAAATATGACTTATACTCCAAGAGGCTGATCTACAGAAACGTAGCAAATGTGACCCCACGCAACCCTACAAAAACGCTAATTGTTAATGGATTCTACCTCGATTAGTATGGCATAAAGGACTCGATCCCCGCATTTAGGTTGGCCAGTATTCTGGCTCCACATCCGTGAAGCGATGTAGTTCATTATAGCCCTCCCTATACCATCGCGACTGCCTGATCGTCAATCTGGTTGACAAGCGCCCGTGTAAGCGCCATGCCATTGACCGGCTGGCTTCTTTCCAAGTTAACCACCATAGTAAAAATCTTTGGTCTATTGTTTAGCATAGTATCCGTACTGCGCCTATAGTCCGTATTACAGCTGCCCCCTCCCGCCCCGGGAAAACTGGGTCCAGGTGCCTATCCGTGCAGGAGAAAAAGATTTCAAATAAGAATGAATAAAGGCCGTTAGGAGATTGGAATTCTCAATCTCGATGAGATTGCTAGACACTAATAACTTGGCGGTTTTATGGAACGCATTCTAACGATGGTTATAACACGAGGGTTTGTCGGATGAGTTCAGCAGACAATCCCGACTGACCTGCACTACGAAGCTGGGCCGTCACCACTATCGCTCTTTTCCCCTATCCAACCGGTCTGCACGTTCTGCCAATCGTGAGACCGCAGCCATCGTTCGACTTAGGTCCGTTTTCACTCCTCTAAAATGACGATCTCTCTTGAGTTGGGCCTGGTCGTATTCTGCCCGTTTTTCGACCAGCTGTTCAAGTTGCCTGACGTTGTCCCGGTTAATAGTCACTTGCTGATCCAGAAGGGGTCGCCCATATGGTTGTACGGCGATTTTGCTCCACAAGGATCTAAAACCCGCCACCAAGGGACCAATTAGAGGGATATATGACTGAAAACCTTGTTCGCTGACGTTGGCTGATGCCATCAGCTGGGCCATTTTTTCCGGCGAAGGTCTGGATCGATTCATGGCCAAGATTCGCAGCTCCTCGAGCCCACTCTCGATCGCTTCACGCATGTTTTCCGCGACTTTGTCTTTTGATTCTTCTTCGCGTCTATCAAAGATGGCAGGCAAATTAAGAATCGTATTGCGGTAGGAGGTAGAAGCGGCCGATCGCACTTCCGGATCCAATCGCTCTAACCAGGCCATCTCAGCTGGAAAGGTGTCCGTGATCAACCCTTCTATTGGGTAGTGCTTGACCAGGTATCGCCAACGACTGGTATGCAATTGGTTGTGAAAGAACCGGCTGCCCTTGTTGGCGACCGCTGATTCAATGTGCTCTGCGCCAGCGCCCGGAACTACTATTACACGGTAGCCGGAGTTTCGAGCCCGCAAGCACAGATCCGCTTCTTCGTAGTAAAGAAAGTACTCAGGATCAAACAGCCCGATTTCATCGAGCATCGTTCGTCTCACGGCGAACACGGCGCCAGTCACATACTCAACATCCGCTATCTGATCATATTGACCAGCATCCTCTTCTTCCAGGCCAATGTGACCCGGAACGCCACGAGGATATTCTAGATATCCTCCAGCATGTTGGATCCGCTTACTGCCAGGATAAAAAGTCTTGCATCCGGCTATTCCAATCCTGTCGTCGGCCGAAAGTGGAGCGATTAGATCAGAAATCAAACCTGGACTGACGATGACATCAGGATTAATCAGCACCGCAAAATCGCTCTCCAACTCCTGAAGTGCAACATTATTGCCGCCGGCGAATCCGAGGTTAGTCGGATTGCGAATGACCTTTATCGATGGATATTTCTGGGTAATGAAATCCACCGATCCGTCAGTCGATGCGTTGTCGATCACGATGTATTCAGCGTTCTCGTACTCCGAAGCGAGAAGCGCAGAGAGACAGTCACCGATATAGACCTGGCTGTTCCAATTCAAGACGAAACAAGTGATCGAGGGAAGCATCTTAGGCCGTTATGCTGGTTGCTAGATACATGATTAAACGTGTTCCACGGTGTTTTCAGTTGAACTCTAGGGCAAAACTTCGCAGCTAAATGGGATAGAATCATCAGCCTGGTTACTCCTGGCATCCGAATTGGAGATCATGTACGTTGCTGGAGATTCACCTACTAACTCCAAATCGTAGTTGTCATTCAGTATAGCTAGCGAATTCCAGAAAGGTGGTGAACTATCCTCAATATAGTACACAGGAATCTCATTGAGCAGTAATCGATCGACTGATTCCACCAGACATGGCTCGAGCATCTCCAGACGATATCTTCCTTCTTCCGGATCTGAAACCGGGATCCGCCGGTAGTTAAGAACCGACCGGGCGCCATAGTAGGCAAGGCGGTCATTCTGGACGTAGCTCAATAGGACGGCCTCAGATTCGGTCCGTCCTGCGAGACTTTGGGCATATTTTATGCTTGTTTGGCTGTTCTTTTCCGCTGCTTCAAGGTCTCTCACTTGCTTCGGAACAGGTAAGAATAACAGTAGGAATAGAGCGATTCCCGCAAATCGACTTACTTTTTTGGATTGAAATTGCTGTCCGATTGTGCCTATCGTCTGAGCAATCGAGACAGCAATAAAGGGGAACGCCGGTATCAAAAAGCGGCTGTTGATCCCGGTGGGTGCGAAGGCGTAGAGAGCATACAGGAGGACAAAACCCAGTATTGCCCCTGCCGTCAAAACCCGAGATGACCGGGGAAGGAAATACCAACCGGCTGGTACTAGCAGCAGCCCAATTGGAAAATTCGCCCAGAGGGTCTTGGCTGCCTCAATCATGCTCCTGCCGCCAACGAAGGACGAACCAAACATATAGCTGAGCGAAAAGGGTGCGTTGGGATACCACCCGTGCTCAGGGCTGTAGCTGGTGAGGAAGGGACCGCCGTAGTAGAAATTGTTGAACAGCAAGATCCCAACAACGCTTACCCCTAGAATCGCGTAGAAAGACCACCGCTCTCGTTCATTCTTGATCGACAACTTCTTTGAGACGAGCTCGAAGGCAGCAATGGCTGGCAGAATGACCACATTGGAATAACGGATGTAAAAACTGTAACCGATGAGCAATCCGCCCAAGACAGACAGGAGTATTACCTGGCGGCGCGTTCTATTCGCCTGCAGAGATAGCAGATATAAACAGAGGCCAGATATCATGATCGTGGTTGATGGAATCTCCGACCAGGCTGCCGTGCTAAATTGCCAGTAGGCAGGTGACAAGCCGATCAACACTGCCGACCACAGACCTATCCAATCGCTGCCGCTCAGCAGCCGTCCCAGATAAAACGTTGCCGCAACGCCAATAAGGGCCAGTAGAGGAACCACATAATGGGCTGCCTCCTCCGTTCCGGTCGCGATGATTCCCAGGGCGATTAGGAGTGGGTAACCAGGGGGATAGCCAAGAAACATTCTCGAATCGCCATCGCGACGTATTTGAAAGGCGTACATCGCAAAATAAGGGCCAGCAAATTCGTTGTTTGGATCCTCGTAAGTCGGCCCCTGCCCCTCGGCAAGTCGCTCCCCGGCGTGGATATAGCCGATCGAATCCTCGAACTGTGGTGTAGTAGTCGTGTAATAGAAGAAAACGATGCCGAGGGCCAGAAGTAGAACCAATAAGAGGACAAAGGGACGATTCGCTCGTCCTAGCCTATCCCGCCAGCCACCTGTTGGCTGCGCCAATTCGGCCGGTTCTGGCTGCACGTCCTTATTTCGCTGCACTGGTTCTATCCAGGGTATTACTCCGCAACCTCAACGAGCTCCTCACCCTGCTCACTTGCGGTCTCCGAAATTAACCAATCCCATGATGCCGGTAAATCGATGAGGCCAGATTGGTGTCTTGAACTTGGATCGACGACTCGAAAGGGGTAGGCTTGCTCATGAAAATCAAAGGCTCTCGGTACTCTTCCATCGTGAATGGCAACAGTAATCCTATAGGCGGCTGACAGAAGAGGTAATGATTCGACGCGGTAGCGAACTATCCCGGCGCCCTCAACTGAATCGATCTTGTATCCAGCCATCCGGTTATTTGGTCCATTTACCTGCACACCGTCCTGGCGAAAGATCGCGATACCGAATTCTGGTTCAGCAATGACCTTGCGGGCGAAATAGGAAATCTCTACCGTCAGTTCACTGCCTATTTGAAATACATCCTGCTCCTGCGACTCTGAGTCTAGAATACGGACCTTGGTGATCTCGATATCTCCAGTTCCCCATCGCCTGAAATTGCCTTCCAAACCCGCCTGGACCACTGGCATTTCAGAGTGGTGCAGGTGTTCAAGGTATTGGCTGATGACCTGCTCTACCGGTCCGGAGGCGTTCTCGATCCCCCTTTCGAGCCAGAGCAATCTGGTTGATAATCTTCTCACGGTATCCAGATTGTGGCTTACAATGATAATGGTCGTCCCAGCCCTCTTAAGTTCGAAAATTCGCTCGATGCACTTATCTTGAAAAGTCTGGTCCCCGACTGCCAGAACTTCGTCAACGATTAGGAGCTTAGGATCGACGTGAACCGCCACGCTGAAGCCCAGTCTCATATACATGCCAGATGAATAGTGTTTGACTGGCATGTCAATAAACTCAGCCAATTCGGAGAAGTCGACTATATCATCGTAACAGGCTTCGATCTCCTCCTTGCTCATGCCAAGGATTGAGCCGTTTAGGTAGATATTCTCCCGCCCGGTTAATTCCTGGTGGAATCCGGCACCCAGTTCAAGAAGAGCGCTTAGCCGCCCATTGACCGAAATCTGTCCCTCGGTCGGTCGTATGATCCCGGCGATTAGTTTAAGAACAGTACTCTTACCGCTCCCATTTCGCCCGACAATTCCCAGGCACTCACCAGCGCTAACCTGAAAGGACACATCTCTTACGGCCCAAAGCACCGTATTCCCACGACGGTCTCTCGAGAAAATAGATATGATCGATTCCAGCACGGTCCTCTGCTGCTGAATGTTATAGTTGAACCGTTTGCTGACACCATCGAACTGGATAACAGGTGTCAGGTTCGCGCTCGATCTTTCTCCGGGTTGTTCCGTGCTGTCAACCATTTCTTTCATCGACTGGAATGCCCCTACTTCGGGGGCCTAACTACTTATGGATTCTTTATCAGTGGCGCAAACGCCTGGTCAGGATTAACCAGGACAAACCCAGTGGCAACGTTATCATCCTCTTGCGACTCGTCTATCACTCCTTCACTATCAATGAGGACCCAATAGCGATGCTTCCCGGATGATAGACCTTCCCAAGGAACCTCTACGACAACGTCCTTCCTGGCGCAGCCTATCATACCAGGGTTGTTAATTCCTGGCGGATGGACGGTATCGGATCCTATTGGCTGTGTAAGAGATCCATCCTTATAGAAGGTTACTTCAAAAGGTGAAAGAGGGGCGACGCTGCCGTTGTTCCGGATTGAGACAGACAATATCGCGGTCGCGCTGTCCCCGGGCGGTTGGGTAAACACCTTTGGATAGGAAACCGATCCGCCATACAAATTAACGGTTGGGAACTGGTTGTCGACATAGGTTTGGTAAGCCTGTCCGACTTCGGTAGGTCTAAGGGGCTGACCAGCTATGAGGTTGCTGACGAAACCGACCCCAGAATTGTTGATGCTGAACCACAGCCATTGCTGAACCAACCGGTATCCATCCTGAGGGTAACCGACATCAAGATCGCTCATGGTTTCGAGGTAGTTGAACGAATCGCTTAGAAAATTGATAACCCGGTCTGGTGCAAAACAATTACCATACTCGTCTTGAATGAAACACGTTCCCCCGGGATCCAATATGAACGGATATAAAATCGAGAATTCGGACAGAATAAGTGGTTTGTTCTGTTGGCCGTGTTCGCTCATCCAGTTTCTCATGGCCGTGACCTGGCTGGCGAAAACGCTCATATCATCGTGCTCAGCAAAACAATAGACTTCTTCCAGGTGGCAGGTATCCTTTGGTTCCAAGGGACCATCACCGTCCGGATCGTAGCTTTCCATCCGACCAAGAGACGGATCCGTTCCCAAGGCAACGTTGGCTATCGAATTTGGCTGACCTTCTTGGTTCACCTCTGGCAAGATATAGATGTGCATATTCCATACATCGACTGGCATGGCAGTACCGAATAAGTTGGAATAGGTGTCCCACATTATGTCAAGATATTGTAATCTTCCCGGAGTGACTTGAACCAGGGCTGAGTTGGCAACTTGAGCCAGTGGGTCTCTGTTCTTGATGAAATGGTATACATCGTGATAGGCGCGTGCGTAGATTTCCGGAGAGGTATCACCCTGGTTTACGATGATTTCTCCCGGATCGGGTCCCCTGTCAACCTCGTTGCCCA